>CALXTW010000005.1 GCA_944391515.1 uncultured Alphaproteobacteria bacterium | reverse complement strand
TGACGAGGAAATAAAGGCATATGCCAAGAAAAAACGCACAAGAAAATCAAACGAAGATGAAACAGAAGAAAATTCATTAAAAAACAAATCAAAGAAAAAATAATCTATAATAATGGGAGAGTTAATTAACTCTCCTTTTTCTTTGTCTTCTTTTTTGATAATTCATAATCACCAGTTGAAAAATCTTTTTGAGATGGGTCATATGCAAGTTTGTGTAATATTTGTTTTAAACATGGATAATCTATTTTCTTTAACTCGCGATTAAGTAATGAAATATTGATGTTTTTACCATAAATTGATTGCCCTATACCTTTATTAGCCCATCCACCAAGAGCATTTTGGACTTCTGTTGATATTTTTTTTGCAATAGCATGTTCTTCAAAACAATATCTAAAACTATGAAATACAATTTTATTTGCTGTTATACCGAGTTTATCAAGATAACGAGCAAACCAATGACCGACAGCACCTGAAAATTGATTTTTTTTGGTATATTCAATAGTGTAAAAAATCCACTCTTTTTTATTTGTTTTTAATTTTTTTACAAAATCAATGAAACCTAAAAATATAAGAGCCGGGTGTATAGGCACAATTCTTTTAGAATGCTTGTTTTTTAATGATTGTTTGGGATGTGTGTCACAAATATTAAAACACCATATGCCTTTTACTTTGATAATATCTTCCACTCTTAATTGGCAAATCTCGTTAATCCGAGCACCTGAAAATAAGGCAATTAAAGGAACCCAGAACTTTACAAATTCATAACGGCTATATCTATTGGGATAGGTTTCTGGATTGAATATCTTTTTTAAATCTTTATCAGAAAATCCAATGCGTGCAGGATCTTTATTTAATAATGGCGTTGTAATATTTTTCTTAAAATCATTCGGTATAATGCCTTCATCAACTGCAAATTTTAATAATTCTTGAAAAGATATTAAATGAGCTTTGATTGTTTTTAGAGAGATACATTTTTCATTATCAATCGGAAGTAAAATACTATTCAACCTCTTGTTCGGATATAAAAATTGCCATCTTTTGGGCACTCTATGAATATCAATAGAAATTCTTTTGCAATCTTCTGCCGTTATATCGTCAATACAATCTTTTTCAAGAAGGGCAAAAATAGTTTTTAAATGTGTTCTTTTAGAATCTACAGAACTTTGTTTTATTTTTTTACGTAAATTATGAACCGTTATCATTCGGTCAAATAAAGTAGTCCAAAGAGTTTTTATTTTTCGTTGTTTTTCTATTCTCTTATTAGCTATGTCTTGGCACGTGGTTGTTAATTTTCTGATTAGCGGATTTATATTAGCATACTTAACCGCAGTATCATCAGCATTATGAATATCATTTATCAATTTTTCATTATAACTCTCTACCTGTTGAAACTTATTTACATATGATTTAAACCAATCAGCGGTTTCCAAATTACGATATGTAGATGGAGATGTTGGGATATTGGTTAATCCACGCATAATTTTTTCTAAAACATTTTTTAATGTAATATGCGTGTCAGGTTGTTGATAGAGCCATAATAGATAAGAGTTGAGGTATTTTCCTGCACAAAATGTTATATCACCACTAGTAAAAACAGAAACATCTCTAAAATCTGCTTTACCTTTTTCAATATCATTAAAATTATCTTCACAAAACTTTTGCACTTCTTCCAATCTATGAATTAAAAGAGCGTCAATATCAGCATCATCCATCGTAATGCCGAAAGGGTGTGTTCTCTTGCTAATTTTCAATGCAACAACCTTTAAAAAATCAATAAATTTATCCATTGCGAGGGATTCTTTGGGATATTGTTTTATCGCCGTATAATAATCCCTTGTGCCAAGAGAATAAATCAACTCTTTGCGAAGTGCAAGAGGTTGCAAAATTCTGGGGATAGCAACCCTAATATAGAATACATGAAGCCGACGAGTTAGACGGGGATATCTTGACCGATTCTGTAACACTTTGCTGTAACACCTCTGATTTTGGGTGTTTTAAATGTGTTTTACTTAAAAAAATAACCCGTTATTTCAACGGGTTATCAATGAATTGGCGGAGAGGCAGAGATTCGAACTCTGGGAGGGGTCGCCCCCTCGACGGTTTTCAAGACCGCTGCATTAAACCACTCTGCCACCTCTCCATAAGTGTTCGTGATTTACGAAAGACTTTTTACCCAAATTCCAATAAAAGGTCAAGTACTTTTTTTAGTTTTGTAATTAATTTTTATAAATATCAAAAACGACACTTGACAAAACAACAAATTCGTCCAAAAATCAAAACAAATTATATAATTAAATCTTACAATTATGGATAGAAAAATTTTAATTGACTTAGTCAAACGTCAAACAGAAGCTCTAACCCCTAAAGACAACAAAAGTACTTACAATCGGACATTATATCGATTATGGTTACTCTCGAACACCGCTCTGAGCCTAACTTCTTTCCAATCCGCCAAACAAAATTTGACAGCACTAAAAATAATTTTGGAAGAAGTTACACTCCTAAAAAATTCTCGCGGCATAACATATCTTCCGAAATCATTTCGCGAAGATGTGTCAACCTTAAAATCTTATTTGGAAGATTACATTACCAACAATTCAAACACCAAAACGGATTAGTTCAACTAATCCGTTTTTTGCTTACAAAAGAATTCGACTTAATCACATATCGCCAAGGCTTATCTCGATATTCCTCGGCATAATCGATTCCTATTCTGGGAGTTGTCTGCCAGATAATCTTTTCATCTCGAGGCGAAATCCAAATTTCATTTCCCCGCAAATCCACACCATTATGTTCTCTCGTAATTCCTAAAGCTTGACACAATTTTCCGGGACCTGTCGTCAAATTTTCGCATTTTTCACATCTACGGCGCTGTTGCATAATGGATATTCCGCAAACAGGTTCCAAACTTCTGATAAGAATAGCGTTTGCCTGTCCTTTCTCACTCACCACCACATTAAACTGATTATGCATACCATATACAAAAAACACATAAGCCACGCCACCTTCTTCAAACATCACGGCATTTCTTTTCGTTTTTTTATTCAAATAAGCGTGACAAGCTTTATCTTCCGCTCCGATATAAACCTCTAATTCCGTAATTTTTCCGGCCACAAATTGCCCACCCACATTGGAGCACAAATAAGCGCCAAGCAAAACTTCTTCAGCCACTTCAAACGGAGGTCTTAAAAAATCTTCTTTTTTGACTTTGGCACTAAAATCAACCATTATCTATCAAACAATTTTTCAATATCTTTGATTTTGAGTTCAACGTAAGTCGGGCGTCCGTGGTTACACTGCCCGGAGTGCTCTGTTTTTTCCATATCTCGGAGCAAACGATTCATCTCTTCAATATTCATTGGCCGCCCTGCCCGTACCGAACCATGGCAAGCAATCGTCGCACAAACCAAGTGCAGCTTTTGCGTCAAAGAAAAACTTTTACCCCATTCAGCCATCTCTTGAGCCAAATCTTGAATTAACTTTTTCACATCAGCTTTGGCTATCAGAGCCGGAATTTCACGCACAATCACTGCCGTAGAACCAAATTCTTCCACCACCAGCCCAAGTTTTTCCAAATCTTGAGCATTTTCCAAAATTCTTGTTTTTTCGCTCAAAGACAAATCCACGACTTCCGGAATCAGCAACATCTGACGCGCTACTTTTTCTTCACTTGCCAGAGCTTGCTTCATTTTTTCCATCACAATTCGCTCATGAGCGGCATGCTGATCCACCAAAATAATACTATCTTCAGTCTGCGAGATAATAAAAGTATTATGAAATTGCGCTTTCGCCAAGCCCAAAGGTCCGGGAGCCTCACTCATTGAAACCGGAATTTCTTCATGTGGCTGATCGACTTTAACGGAATATAAGCGTTCCAATTCAGGCAAGGAAGCCTGCCGGCTTCGTCCTCCTGAATAAGGATTTCCTTGCCAGAAGGGGCGACTTACAGGCTCATGCTCACGAGCCATTTCCAGGCTGTGTTCCGGCTCAAAATTATTTTGCGGCTGAGCACCAAAATCGGGAATATGGTCAGCAATCAAATTTTCCAAATTTACCGTATTGGCTGTTTGTTTATCCCCTTGCGCCAAAGCATTGCGAATAGAACTCACCAAAAGCCCTCTGACCAAGGCATTGTCATAAAAACGCACTTCCGCTTTTGCCGGATGAACATTCACATCCACATACATCGGGTCAACATCAAAAAACAAAGCACACATCGGATAGCGGTTTGAAGCCAACACATCCTGATAAGCACCCTTAATGGCGCCCAATAACAATTTATCTCGAACAGGACGATTATTCACAAACAAATATTGCGACAAAGAATTTGCTTTATTAAGCGTCGGCAAGCTGACATATCCGCTGATTTTTACATTTTCTCTCTCCGCATTAATCAGCAAAGAATTATCACCGAATTGCCTTCCCATCACATCTGACAAACGAAGCAATCTGGCATCAAACAATTCCCCCTGACATGCATTCAAATTAACTTTTTTCTTGTTATCTTCCGTCAAATAGAACGAAATATGCGGATTAGCCAAAGCAATTCTATTAAGAATATCAACACATTGCGCTGTTTCTGAAGACGAAGACTTTAAGAATTTTAATCGAGCCGGTGTTGCGTAAAACAAATCCCTAACCTCAATTCGCGTACCTTTGGTCAAAGCCGCCGGCATCACTTCCGACTTCACGCCTCCGTTCACCTCAATTTTCCAAGCACTATCTTCATCTTTTGTGCGCGAAGTAATGCTTAATCGGGCGACGGAAGAAATTGAAGGTAAAGCTTCACCTCGAAAGCCTAAGAAATTGATATTAAACAAATTATCATCAGGGAGCTTAGAGGTTGCATGACGTTCAACCGCCACACTGAGCTCATCTTTACTCATGCCTTTTCCGTTATCGGAAATAACAATCAAACTTTTACCGCCGTCAACCAAATTAACCTCAATTGAAGTTGCTCCGGCATCAATAGAGTTTTCAACCAACTCTTTAACAACTGATGCCGGTCGTTCAACTACCTCTCCTGCGGCAATTTGGTTAACCAGATTAGACGGTAAAATTCGAATAGGCATTCATCAAAACCCTTATTTTCTCATTTTCTTGATTGTAGCAATTAAATTTTTGGTTGAGCTATCATGCGATACACCTTCGGCATTGCCTTGCAGCTCAGGCAAAATATTCAAAGCCATCTGTTTTCCGAGTTCAACACCCATTTGGTCATAAGAGTTAATATTCCAAATCACACCTTGAACAAACACCTTATGCTCATACATAGCCACCAACATACCCAAGGTATAAGGGTCAACCTTCTTCACCAAAATTGTGTTAGACGGACGGTTACCGCTAAAGCTCTTGAAATATTTCAGCTCTTTAACTTCTTCCTTAGATTTTCCGGCTTTTGTCAGTTCTTGCGCAGCTTCTTTAACGGTTTTACCTTTCATCAAAGCCTCACCTTGTGCCAAAACATTGGCCACCAAAATCTCATGATGGTCACCGATTTCATTGTGTGAGATTGCCGGAATAATAAAGTCAACCGGCACAATATCCGTTCCTTGGTGAATAAGTTGGAAGAAAGAGTGCTGAACGTTTGTTCCCGCACCGCCAAACAAAACCGGACCGGTAGAATAATTAACCACTTCTCCGTCTTTGGTCACAAACTTACCATTGCTCTCCATATCAAGTTGTTGCAGATATGCCGGCAAATATTGCAAATATTGGTCATAAGGAATAACACCATATCTTTTAATACCAAAGAAATTGTTATACCAAATTCCAATCAATGCCAAAATCACCGGAATATTGTGTTCCAAATCGGTTTCTGCAAAATGCTTATCCATCGCATAAGCACCATCGAGCATTTTTTCAAAATTATCCATACCTACCATCAAAGCCAAAGATAAGCCAATTGCAGACCACATAGAATAACGTCCGCCGACAAAATCCCAAAATTCAAACATATTCTCAGGATTAATGCCGAATTTGCTGACTTCTTTCGTGTTGGTAGAAACCGCAACAAAGTGCTTTGCAACGGCATGTTCACCCAAGGCATCGACCAACCATTTGCGGCAAGTTCTGGCATTAGTCATGGTTTCAATCGTGGTAAACGTCTTTGAAGAGACAATAAACAAAGTTGTTTCCGGATCAAGATTATTCAAAACTTCAGCGCAAGCCGTACCGTCAATATTGGAAATGAAATAACACCTCATATCTTTTGCCCAATATTTTTTCAAAGCTTCACAAGCCATCACCGGTCCCAAATCAGACCCACCGATACCGATATTGACAATATTTGTAAGTTTTTTACCCGTGTGTCCCTTAAATTTTCCCAAACGAACCGCTTCGCTAAAATCTCTCATCTTAGCAAAAACTTCGTTAATTTGCGGCATAACATCCTTGCCATCAACCATTATCGGAGTATTGGCACGATTTCTGAGAGCAACATGCAAAACGGCGCGTTTTTCAGTGGTATTGATTTTATCCCCCCGAAACATTGCTTTAATCATTTCTTCAAGTTGGCAATCTCTGGCCAAGCGGAGCAAATGTTTCATTGTCCGTTCATTAATACGATTTTTAGAATAATCCAACATCAAATTTTCAAGCTGAATAGTGAATTTTTTTGCACGCTCTTCATCATACTCAAACATTTCGCGCATTTTTACGTCTTTGATATGCTTATAATGCTCGCCTAATTTTTTCCAAACCTTTGTTTTGCTGACCAGTTTTGTCATCTTATATCACTCCTTGAATCTTTTTTTATTTTTCATTATTTCCAATTGCGATAAATCTGGGATTTTTTGCAAAATACTTTTTCGCTGCCATATTAACGTCCTGAAGTTTAATATTACGTATATAATCATTACGTTTTTGCAAAAAATCGATACCTAAATTTTCTTTTTGCATTGCCGATAAAATCTCCGCAATATTACTAATGGAAGCAAAGCGTAAATTATACGAAGCAAGCAAATAATTAATCTCAGCTTCAAACTCTTGTTTTTTCACGCCTTTATCAGCAATTTTTTTCCATTCTTTATTCACGATTTCCTTCACTTTGGCAAAATTTTCAGGCGTTGCCGAAAAAGAACCACCGATTAAAGGAGCTTTTTCTGCCAAACTCATATAAGTATAAACCCCATAAGTCAAAGCCTCTTTTTCTCGAGCGGCCAAAGACAAACGCGAAGTCAAACCCGAACCACCCAATATATCATTAGCCACATATAAAGGATAAAAATCTTCACTTTGGCGCGTAACTCCTGGCACCACAAAGAATGCAATACTTTGCGGTAAATCTTTGGCAATATTAATATCTTGTCCGGAAAAATCGACATCGGCATTACGAATAAAAGCCATTTTTCCGTTTTCTGGCAAATCCCCAAAAACATTATCCAGCATTTTACCAACCTCAGAGGCTGAAATATCCCCTGCCACACTCACAATCAAATTACTGCGTGTAAAATGGTCTTTGACATACGAAACCAAATCAGCCCTTGAAATTTTAGTAATATCTTTAGCCTCACCCAAAGGATTTTTAGCATACGGATGCCTACCAAAAAGTTCTTTATTGGCAACCAAAGACAGCACACTTTGCGGCTGTTCTTTTTGTATTTTAAGCCCCATGAGTAATTCTTGACTCACTTGATTGATATCTTCTTCATCAAAACGCGGTGTAAGCAACACATCTTTCAGCAAACCGAAGGCGCGTCCACTTTGAGCTTTTGTGGTCAACAAAGCCCCGCTCATATCATCTCTTCCGGCAGCAAAATTGATATTTATGGCATATTTTTCCAATTCTTCCCGATAAGCCACACGATTAAGCTTTTCAGTTCCGTCATCTAGGAGCGAAGCCGCCATTTGTGCCAAACCGTCTTTTTTCTCTTCATTTCCGGCATATCCGGCATTTTTAAACAAGAAATTTACCGCAATAATCGGATTAGTATCATCTTCAAACAAATAAGCCTTAATTTTGTACTTTGGAGAAACAACTTCTTGAACTTTCGTATCAAAAGTCTTTTCTTTCAAAACCGAATTTGCCACCAATCGGTCGGGATTAAAACAAAAATAAGTCTTATAACAAAAATAAGCACCGGCAACCAACAATGCCCCCAAAACAAAATATTTGAGTTTTCCTTGTTTTGAGCGATTTTGATAATAACGTCTTTTAGGCATTATTCATTCTCCTTTTGCGGCAACAACCATCCTGTCACGGAAGTTTCCTGCAAAATCTCTTTAGCAACAGATAAAACTTGTCCGGCACTTACATCTTCAATTTTTTCATCTAAGCTGTCAATTTCTTTGGCCTCAAACCCCACAGTTGCCATCATTCCAACCAAATAAGCCGCCTCACTCGGATTATCTTTCAAATAGACAAGTCCTGCCAACATTTTTTGTTTCACCAAATCAATTTTACGAGGTGAAATTTGCTTTAAGGCTTGTTGTAATGATACCTGTAATGCTTTTTCAAATTCGGCTTGAGTTATTCCTTCCACCGGAACCGCACTAATCACAAATGTCCCGTAGCTCCGATTAGCATAATCATAAGACACACTCACGTCCAAAGCAATTTTTTGCTTCAAAACAAGGTCTTGATAAAGAGCCGACGTTTCGCCCTCGCCTAAATATTTAGCCAACATCGCTAGAGCATAAATTTTGTTAGCCTCCACGTTAACCGAAGGAGCCAAAAATACTTTCATCAAGCGTTTGGTTTGGGCCTCTGGCAGTTTCATCTGCAAATTAGCTTCAAATTTGCGTTTCAACTCCGGAAAATCGGCTTTTTCACCAATTTTTCTAGCTTTTACTTTACCATAATATTTTTTAGCCAATTTTTGCGCTGTTCTAACATCAATATCGCCTGCCAAAACCAAAATAGCATTATTCGGCGCATAAAATTGCTCATAAAAAGCTTCAACATCATCCTGAGTAATTGACTTTATCTCATCGGGATAACCACTAACCGGCAAACCATACGGATGCTCTTGCCACAAAACCTTGCGCACACTTTCCCCAAAATAAGATAAGGGATTGTTATCAACCACTTGTTTGCGTTCTTGAAAAACAATATTTTGTTCTTTTTCAAACGATTGCGGCGTTATTTTCAAGTTTTGCATACGATCAGCTTCCAAATACATTGCCAATTCCAAACGGCTGATATCCAAAAACTGATGATAAGCAGTGTAATCCAAACTGGTAAAGGCATTGCTTTCTCCGCCGTTTTGGTTAATAACGTCGTTAAACACGCCGTCTTTAACCTTGTTTGTACCGCGAAACATCAAATGTTCAAGCAAATGCGCCGTACCGCTTTTGCCTTTGGGCTCATCGACACTACCGCTCTTATACCATACCATATGCTTGATAATTGGCGCTTTGTGATTAGGAATCACCAAGACTTGCAAACCATTATCGAGCTTAAACTCTGATATACCAAACATTTTGGCTTGTACATTGGTCACAAAACAACTGAAACCAAGTCCAAGAATCAGATAAATTTTTGCAAAACGAAATTTCAAGAAACACACTTTCTTCGGAAAGAATTAACGCAATTTAGATAATAAGGCTTGTTCACCTTCACTAAACTCAGTCGGCTGAGGCGCAATCGCCGGACTAACTGCACTTCCGGAACTAACCGGACGCAAATCAAAATCAGGTGGTAAAGTCAACGGAGCACGGGTTGTAACCATAAATTCGTTAGGAGCAGAATTTTCAATACCTAAAGATTTTTTCATATCCGAACAAGCGCTCAAAACGCCTACTCCGGCTAACAAAGCAACAGCTAACAAAACTTTATTCATTTTCCATCCTTTCACCTAAATTACTTACTTTCAGCAGGCTTAGCCAATAACCCATGAACAATAACAATGCAAGCTCCGATACAAATAAAGCTATCCGCCACATTAAAAGCCGGCCAATGATAAGAGCCAAAACTAAAATCCAAAAAGTCAAACACGGCACCCAAGCGAATTCTGTCTGTAACATTGCCCAACGCCCCTCCGATAATAAAACCAAGAGAAAGTTGCACTAAAGGAGATTGCTCGGTTTTAAGCCAACGCAGCAAAAAGAAAATAATCACCAAAGCCACAAATGACAAAACAATCACCCCGCTCAGCCCCCAATTATTAAACATTGAGAAGCTAACCCCGGTATTCCATGCTCGAACTAAAGAAAAGAACGGAGTAAAGATAATCATGGCTTTTTCAGCCAACACATCGTTCATAATCCAATATTTGCTCACCTGATCCAAGATAAATACAACCAAAGCGGCACTCAATCCCAATAACAAGACACAAAACTCCTTTTATTTAAGCAAAATCTACTGCCTACTATAGAGCTGAATTTAAAATATACCAAGCCAGAAATAAGAAATATACAGATATTTTAGAACAATAAGAGTTTAGCCAAACCTAAAAAGACGAAATAACCACCGGAATCTGTACAAGCAATTAAGAACACGCCTGATGAAATCGCGGGATCAGCCTTACATTTGTTCAAAATCAACGGGATAAGGATACCGGCCAAACTGGCAAGCGTTAAATTGCACAACATTGCCAAAGCAATAATCAAGCAAATTGTTTCATTATGGAACAAAAACCAAGTAACAAGGGCTATAAGACCGGCAAAGAGCATTCCGTTCATAAGTCCTACCAAAAATTCTTTCAAAATCATCCGCAACGTGTTTTGCGAGGTAAGCTCTTTGGTTGCAATTGCACGCACCACCACCGCCAAAGTTTGATTTCCGGTTGTTCCGCCCATTGAAGCAACAATCGGCATCAATACCGCCAAAACCGATAATTGGGCAATAATATCTTGAAAACCCTTCACTACTGAAGAAGCCAAAATCGTTGCAAACAAGTTGGTAATAAGCCAAACTGAACGAGACCTAAAAATACTAAAAGGTGACTTATATACATCGCCTTCTTCGGCACCTGAAAGCAACATAATATCTTCCGATGCCTCTTCATGAATAATATCAACGATACTATCCAAATTAATCACACCGATAAGACGTCCGTTAGCATCCACCACTTCGGCCGATTTCCAACCATATTCACGAAACATATGCGCCACTTCTTCTTGGTCGGTATCCACGCTTAACGGTACAATTTCGCCATCCATAATATCGGAGAGTTTTTCACTTGCCTTAGCGCGCAAGAGCTTATCCAAAGTAATCTCTCCGGTCGGACGCATTTTTTCATCGGTTAAAAAAATTGTATAAAATTCATCAGGAAGATTCTCATCATTAAGTAAAAACTTTTTTGCTTCTTTAACGGTCCAATCGTCAGGCATACTGACAAATTGGCGTTCCATAATACGTCCGGCCGAATCTTCCGGATAGCTTAAAGACGATTGGACTTGAACTTTTAGTTCTGGAGAGAGTTGACGAATAATTTTCTTTTGTTCGTCATCATCCATATGCTCCAAAATTTCAACAGCATCATCTGAATCCAACTCATTAACGATATGAACGATTTGTTTTTCATCCATACTGTCAATGATTTGCTCTTGAACAACATCATTTAATTCAGGAAATACTTCAGGATTAAGGCGGTTACCCAAAACCTCAACCAATTTTTGCCGGTCATGAATACTCAAACTTTCGAGCAAACTGGCAAGTTCATACTCATCTAAGCCATCGGCAATTTTGCGCACATGAATATAATCTTCCTCATGCAACCCAATGAGGATAGAATTAATGATTTTCGGTCCGATACCTAAAAACTGTTCTTGATGAGATTTCTTAGGAAGATTGTGTTTTTTGTTGAGCTGAGAGCCTGGTCTATGTTTTTTCAAATTTTTTTTCATATTCCCCTCCCTCTTAATAAAAATAAACTAATGTTTATAAATTAAAGCTCAATCGATTTACGCAATTCCCATATTGTTTATAAAAAAATAAATCCTGTAACGGATTTTCTAAAATATTTTCTAATCAAATACCCCTTCAAACTCATATTTTTTCAATTCTTTCTGAGGCACTTGCTCCTAACATTATTTTTGTATGGTGCGGCCGAGAATTGTGAGTAAAAAGTCAACCAACGTTGAGTTTTTACGAAACAATCCTTGAGATGTTAGCGCGCCAGACCAATGACAATGGTCGCAGCAAGCGTTACATCTTTGAGGGGATAGTCTTCTGAGCCAAAACCCTACTCTCATACTACCCAAGGCACTTGCTCCTAACATTATTTTTGTATGGTGCGGCCGAGAATTGTGAGTAAAAAGTCAACCAACGTTGAGTTTTTACGAAACAATCCTTGAGATGTTAGCGCGCCAGACCAATGACAATGGTCGCAGCAAGCGTTACATCTTTGAGGGGATAGTCTTCTGAGCCAAAACCCTGCTCTCATACCTCCCGAGGCACTTGCTCATAACATTATTTTTGTATGGTGCGGCCGAGAAGACTTGAACTTCCATGAGCTTAGCTCATAACGACCTCAACGTTACGCGTCTACCAATTTCGCCACGGCCGCAATAACAAAAACAAGATTGATTTAAACTAACTAAAATAATTAATCAAGTATTTTTTGCAAAATTTCACATTTTTTCACCAAAATACTTTTCAATGCATATAATAATACTGCAAAATCAGCCTACACTGTCATTTGCATAATTTCTTTATAAGCTTTAATAGCGGTATCTCTGACGGCCACAACTGTTTCCAAAGCCATTTCGGCATTAGCCACAGCCAAAACCACATCTTGAATATCAGCTTTTCCGGCAATACCTTGCATAGAGAGACTCTCTGCTTTTTTGTTAATATCGACGGCATTTGTCAAAGCATTCTCTACCATTGCCTGAAAATCGGACTGACCTGAAGAAACCTGAGCATTTTCCTCCACCGGCATTTTTGCGCCGATACGGCTCAGAGCCTGTTGATAAGCATTTAACGCACTAGAAATATTATTTGTCATTTACATCCCCATTTATCACTTCAATAAATCTAATACTTTTGAATTCATATCTCTTGCAGTTTGCATCATATTCAAATTTGCATCATAACTGCGTTGAGCCTCTTTCATATCCATCATTTCAATCAACGGATTAACATTAGGCTGAGCCACATATCCTTGAGCATTTGCCAATGGATTATTTGGCTCATATTTCAGTGGAAATTCGGATTTATCTTTAATCACCTTATCCACTTTCACCATTCTGGCACCGGTTTCTTTATCAATATAGTCTTTAAAAGTGACCACCTGACGACGATAAGGATCATCACCGGGACGAACCCCGACCGAGTCGGCATTAGCCATATTTTCAGAGATAATGCGCAACCTTTCGGCTTGTGCCTTCATCCCTGATACGGCAATATCTGCACTAACTGATAAATCTCCGGCCATATTCTATCCCTTAGGCGTTAATTTTTGTGTTTGCGGTTTGCAGCATGGTTTTATACTTGCCATAAATCGTCAACACGCGGTTATAGTCACTTTTGGTCTTGCTGGCTTCATTCATTTGGTCTTCCAAGACAACGCCGTTACCATCAATCGTCAAAGCGGTATCAGATTTGGGCGTATAGAGTCGAAATCCACCGTTACGACTGGGCAAACCGCTCAAATGCTTTTCATTGGTTACCGTCATCGGCAAAGAAGTCCGCAAAACATTAGCAAAACTTGGTTTTTCTAAATCCTGGGGAAGATAATGAGGCGTATTGGCATTGGCAATATTCGTTGCCAAAACCTTTTGACGCTCAGTCAAATAGGCCATTTCTGTATTAGCCATATTAAAAATAGAAAGATTATTCAAATCCATCTACATATCTCCCCTATATGCAACAGGCTACGTTCCCCAACATAACCGAACAGATGCAATCTTTGTGCCAAATTAAAAAACGTTGCAATTCCTAAAAAGGCATCTTACAATAAATAAAAACATTGTTAAGAGATTGCTCATGTCTGAAACCAATAATAACAAAAGCTTTGATAAAAACAACGCCGAGGAAAGGTTATCCCCAGATTATGCGGTTGCCTTAGGCTATGACCCAAGCAAACACGATGCACCGACGGTTTTAGCCAAAGGCCAAGGCGAGATTGCGCAAAAAATAATTCAAATTGCCATTGATGAAGGCATAGAGATTCATCAAGACGCAGATTTAATACAAATTCTCAAAGCGGTGGATATTGATAGTGAAATTCCGATAGAAGCCTTTGCCGCGGTAGCTGAAATCATTTCCTATATCTATAAAGCCAACAACACCACCCTACCCGACAATTAAAAAAAATCCCTCGTCTTTTCCAAGACAAGGGATTTGTACTCAATCATAGAAAAACTTCTTATCTCCGGGCAAGGCTAGCTTCAAACTTTCCCATTCTGAGAGAATAATGCAGAAAACTTGTAACACGTCTTCCACCATAATCAGATAGATAAGGTTATTATCGACACCCAAAACCCAACAAGGTTCCCCAGCCCAATAAGCCGCAACCGGTTGCAGGTATGAGCTGATTTTCCTGCTTTCTTTGGGATGGCTCTGCAAAAATACTTTCCATACCTCGCTGGCATTTGTAATACTCGTCCATTTTCTTGGCCTTGGATTTATCCATTCTCCGTCAATCAAGCTCCAATAAGATTGAGACCTATCATCATAGCAAACAGCTTCTTTCGGCAAGCGAGCAAAAAATAGTCCGCCCACTTCAACAAAGCCATTATCCGGATGAGTGAGAGAAAAGAACCAAGTCTTTTTAGCTTTTCTGTCCCGACAAGCATAGCCCAGACCTAAGTCTTTGCCACCGTTAACGGCACGCAAATTCTGTTCCAGACCATTTTCGCCCATCTGAATTCGCCACCAAATTTGAGCAAATTCTTTCCCAAATACCTGTTTTTTAGTGATTTTATAACAAATATAGCCGTTTTTTTCATCCAACTCAACAAAGAGCTGATTGTCATATTCAAGCCGACAACAGTCTGTATCTTTTTGAACTCGTACAAAGCAAGGCAAAAAATGCGCTTGCTTTTTGGCTAAATCCCAAACCACGGAGAGAGTTTCCCCATTCTCTTTTTGATAGCGAAAAACCAAAACCAAGGGCTGATCATCTTTTGGTGTTCCCTTAAAATGATAACTTCCCCATGCCGTATCAACCAAATCGGACTTTTTCAATTCTTTTGAGAAAATATCCCTATTTGCCGCCACCAAATCATTGAAATTAAAAATTTTTTCCATAATGAAAAATTTTAAATGGTTAATAAATGAAAAATAATAAAATTTTGTCTAAATACTATACCCAAATCACCAAAAGTCAAGTCTAAAATTTTTCCAAAACACAAACAAAGAAGCCATCTGTCTGCGTCGTCAAAGGATTGAGTTTAAGCCAAAAATCATTTTGTCCCGGATACCGGCAAGCTAATTTTTCCTCCCAAAGGCGATGCATATTAATAGGACGCATATCTGCGTTTTTTGAGAGAAACGAGTTGATTATATTTTCATTTTCATCTTCCAAAATCGAGCAAGTTATATAAACAATTCTTCCCCCGACTTTGGTATGATTATACGCAATTTCAAGGATTTCTCTTTGCGTCTTATTGAGTTCGTTTAATTTTTCTTCAGTTAAGCGATATTTTGCATCGGGACTACGCCGCCAAGTTCCCGTACCCGAGCAAGGCGCATCCACCACAAATCTATCATAATCCTTATCGACTAGTGTTTTCACAATTTCCAAATTAGTAACACCCAAGCGTTGCGCACGCTCTTTCACTGCCACCAAGCGTCCCCAGTTAATATCATGAATTTGAATTTTGCCCTGATTTTTCATCAAAAAGGCCATTGTCAAACTCTTACCGCCCGCCCCGCAACAATAATCAATGGTTTTATGCTGAGGATTAACATCGGCTAATATTGCCGCCAACTGTGAGGCTTCGTCTTGAACTTCTACCTCACCTTCCTTATAGGCAATGCAATTATTGAGATTAACTCTCTCAGTAGAGCGTAGCCCAATCGGCGAATAAGGCGTCGGTGCAAACCACAAGCCTTCGGCACGCAATTTTTCAACCTCAATGGCGCGCGTATTTTTATTAATGCGCAAATCAGCCGTTGCCGGTTCATTTAAGGTTTTCAATAAATCCATATCTTTAATTTTTTGAAACAACCAATCAGGACATTCCGCTTCAACAGCTGCCGGATAAACTTCTTCATTTGGGTTTTGGAGCCAAATTTTTTCTTCCTTACTTAGAGGTGCAAGCGCATATTCCCCGCAACAAATGACATCTAAATCTTCATCTCGCAGATAAGTGAGCAAAATTTTTCTTGGGTCCTCAGAACCGGCATCAAAAGTCAACTTGCGACGATTACGAATAATCTTCCAAACCGTATCGCAAATAAACTTTCTATCTTTTGAGCCGATATATTTGCGTTCTCTAACATAAGAATTGATGATAATATCAGCTGGAGCCTTATCTTGAAAAATTTCAGAAATAAGTTCCAAAACAGCCTGATATTGCGCCCCTTTTTGCATAATTTTATACTTTCCTCAATAATTATACGCCCGAAACCACCAAATTTTTAACCAACAACGACGGCGCCGCACAAGATGACTTTGACAAATCCAAATCATTTCCGAGCATTTCAATATTTTGAAGCAAATCAAAAATATTTCCAGCAATAGTAAATTGATTTAGAGCTTTTGTGAGTTTACCATTTTCGATGGCAAAACCTTCCGCTCCCAAAGAAAACTCACCCGAAGTCTCATTACATCCAACACGCAATCCGTTTAAGATGTCAATATAAACACCATTACCTAAATGCTGAAGCAACTCTTCTTTTGAGCTATTGCCGTTTTTGATATACAAGTTAAAAAATATCGGTCGTAAACCGCCACTGCCGTTACCGGTTGTTTGGGTTTTGTGCTTGTCAGCCAAGGCCATACCATACACAAATTTTTTTAACACCCCGTCTGTAACCAGTTCTTTGTAGAGAGTTGGCACACCTTCATTATCAAAAGCAGCCGTTGCCAAACCACCATCAAGCAAAGGATTATCAACAATCGTCACAATATCTGAGGCTACCTTTTCACCGATTTTGCCTTTCAGTTTTGTAATTCCGGCATCCACATTAAAGCTTGAGAAAATATTGCGAAAAGCCGCTAACAAATCACCAGCAACTTCATGGTTAAAAATCACATTACATTTTTGCGATTTGCAATCTCTAGCATCAAGGCGAGATACCACCCGCGGAACAACTTTTTCAATTATTGCTTTGGGGTTAAAGTCCTCTTCTTTGTTAAAGCAAACGCCCTCACTATCGGTTTTAATCACCTCACCTTCTTTGGCACTCAGATAAATAGAGGCAAAAGCATAATTCTTTTCTTTCTCCAACTTCAGTCCCAAAGAATTGCGAATAAGCGACCGAGTATACCCTTCTTTATAAATGGTATGAATCACTTTATTGATACGTTTATCAGCCTCATAAGCCGCTTTTTCCAAAGTTTTCAAATAATCAATTTTATCCAATTGCGCTAATTGCGGTAACGGATGATAAGGTTTAACTTTTGGATAATCGCCTTTTCCGTCATAAAGAAAAAATGTTTCATCCGTATCAATTGACAAAGCATTGTTCAATGCATCCTCAACGATGAGCGGAATTTTATTTTCATCCACATCAGTTGTGTCAAAGCGTCCTCTTTTACCGTTTTGCACCACAATCAAGGCCACACTTTGCGAGGCGTTGTCGCGCGCTTCACAAACTTTTTGTTCATAAACTTTCAAAACGCGGTTATTTTCCTGAAAATAGCGAATTTCATATTGATTAATATTTTTGCTCTGACAAAAAGCCTCTAATTTTTGCAAATAGTTTTCAATCATGCCTTTTGCCCTCCGACTGTCATTTCACTTACTTTTAAGGTAGGAACACCTTTTCCAATCGGCACCCAACCGGATACGGAACCGCATCTCCCCGGCCCGCTATATCCCAAATCATTACCGACCATCACAATACTTTGCAACAATTCCGCTCCTGTTCCGATGAGTTTAGCCCCTTTCAAAGGAGTGGTGAGCTTGCCGTTTTCAATCAAATAAGCTCTTTTCATCGAAAAATTAAATTCTCCGCTTTGAGGCTGAACCGACCCGCCACTAATTTGCGCCACATAAATACCATAATCGGTAGAGGCCAAAATTTCTTTGGGATTATCTGTTCCGCTGTCCACAAAGGTATTATTCATACGTGATGTCGGCACAAAGGTATAATCTTGGCGACGCGAACTTCCCGTTGGTTTCATCCCCATCTTGCGACCATTAAACTTATCAATCAAATAGCCTTGCAAAATTCCGTTCTTAATCAACACATTACGCTGCGTCTTTTCACCCTCGTCATCAATATTTGTCGAGCCCCAGGAATTGGGCAAAGTTCCATCATCAATAAGCGTAACTTTTTCATTGGCAATTTGTTCACCCAAACGATTGGCAAATACCGAAGCATTTTTAGCCACACAAGTTGCCTCTAACGAGTGTCCGCAAGCCTCATGAATCAAAACACCGCCGACATATGGGTCAAGTACCACCGGCATTTTGCCGATTGGACAATTTTGCGCACCAAGCATTTCCACACAATTTTTGGCCAAAATTTCGGCTTTTTCTTCTGCTTTTGCAATATCAAAAATCTCACAACCGCACATTCCGCCGACATTCACACAATCCGAAAACTTTTCATTTCCTTTTTCGGCCACGGCAGTCAAACCATAAAGGGCATAATTTCTGTCATCTTCCACCAAACGCCCTTCACTATTGGCAATCAAAATATGGCGTTGTTTTTGCCTGAGACCGATGTCCGTACGTGAAATCAACGAGCTAGTTTGATAAAGTTTGTCTGATACCTGCCGCATAAAATCAATCAAATCACCATGTGTTTTGCTAAACAGAGCTTCTTTTACAAAATGTTTATTTTCCACATCTTGGCGCACCAAATTCACCGAAGAGATAAGCTTTTTATCATTAAGAGCTAAGGCGGCTCTCTCTGCAGCAAGCATTAAACCTTGTTCTGATAAGTCATTGGTATAAGCATAAGCCGCAAAATCACCTTTAAACAAACGAATTCCGGCACCATTTTCCAAATCAGATGAAATTGAGTGGACTTTCCCCGCCCCCATCGAAAAATTTAAATCTCGACCTTGTTCAACAAACAGTTCGGCAAAATCAGCACCTGTTTCACTAGCTTTAAGCAATACTCTTTCAATAACGGCTTTTTCCATTTTCCCTCACAAACGAAATCGCAAAAAATTAAGCTTGTTCTTTTCCCTTAAAACCTTCGGCAACTAAATATTCTTCAGGCGAACCTGAGCGACTTGCATCTGGTTTGCAGTGGCTGACTTTTTTGAAGTTCTTTTTAATATCAGCCAAAAGGCCGGCCTCTGCACCGCCCTTAAACACTTTAGCAATAAAAATTCCACCCTCAGCCAACACATCTTTAGCAAAATCATAAGCAATTTCAACCAAGGCAATGGTTCGTAAATGGTCGGTTTGTTGGTGTCCGGTCGTGTTAGCCGCCATATCGCTCATCACAATATCCGCCTCGCCATCAAGCAAAGCTTTCAATTTGTCGGCAGCATCCTCTTGAGTAAAATCTTGTTGAATAAGTGTAGCGCCCTCAATCGGCTGTGTTTCCAAAATATCAATCCCGACCACTTTGCCCAAACCTTTATTGCGCATCACGGCCACTTGCGTCCAGCCGCCCGGAGCACAACCCAAGTCAACAATACGTTTTCCTTTGCCCAAAAATTTATATTTTTCATCTAATTGAATAAGCTTAAAAGCAGCTCTTGAGCGATAGCCCAATCTCTTAGATTCGGCAACATACGGGTCGTTTAATTGTCTTGCTAACCATTTGTTTGAAGATTTATCCCGATATTTTGAGGTCTTAACCCGAACACTGAGTTGATGTCTTCCACGCACTTCTTTGGCGGATTTTGTTAATTTACCCATTTTTGTTCTCCTCCGTCAATTCCGCAATAATCCCGTCTTTGGCACTTTTGAGTGAGGCAATGAGTTCATCAATCTCAAGTACCTCATAAATCGTTTGGAAAATGATAGCCGCCGCCACAAACACCGACGCTCTTTTTTGCCCAATATAAGGCGATTTTCCTCGTTCTTCACGATTCATTTTATAAATTTGGGCAATTACCTTATCCATATCCTCACGCTTTAAGACTTGTCCATCTTCGTTTTCGCGTACATACTCACCACGGTTATGAATCCACGCTGACAAGCGCAAAGGAGAACTAGAGGTTGCCACAAAACAGCATTTGTCTTTATAGGCAAGGTAGTTAGAATTTTTAACAAAATCATCGCAATAAGCTTTAACAGCCTCTTTTAATTCGAGAGCTTTTTCAGCCACATATTCTTCTTCCAAACCAAAGGCTTCAGAGGCATTTCTTGCCCCCCAAGGGATAGAAATCGTATAAAGAATTTTTTGTTCTTTATCATTTGTTGCCAGCGTAATTTCGGTCGAACCGCCGCCCAAATCATAGACCACCACATAAGGAGCTTTATCCAAAGAATTCATAATTGCGCCTTTAAGGTTAAGTCTGGCTTCCTCTTTTCCGTCAATCACTTCTAAATCAATACCGCAATTATTTTTTATATTCTTCACAAATTCCGCACCATTAGAGGCCATTCTGCAAGCAGCCGTAGCAATAGCCCGAACCTTAACACAATTATATTCTTTAATTTTTTGAGCAAACTCTTGCAGCGTTTGATATCCCCTCTGCATTGCCTGTTCAGTAAAGCGCATCTGAGCATGCATTCCCTCGCCTAAGCGAACATTTTGCGTATCGGAATATACTTTGTTTTGGTTTTCATCAGCAATCAACAAACGGCAAGAATTTGTTCCCAAATCGATTGCCGCAAAAGTCTTATCTGTCATTAGCAACTTCCCCGTTTTGATTCATCAAAGATTTTGCTTCATTTTTCTTTTTATTATTCCAATTTTTACCACGATTAAATGGATGTCTGCTATGTTTCTTTTTATGATAAGAATGAGCCGGGTGAGCTTCTTGAGAATGCATCATATCAAGTAAAATTCCCTCACGAATACCTCTATCTGCCACGGTAATTTCTTCAATTGGCCAGAAAGAGCAAAGAGCTTCAATAATAGCACAACCTGCCATGGTTAAATCAGCTTTTTGAGCTCCGATACAAGGATGTTTTTTTCGTCCCTCATCGCCTAAGCGCTTAATTTTACTAATTGTCCGGTCAATATCTTGTCTCGAAATAGAAATTCCATCAACGGCTGAACGGTTATAGCGAGAAAGGTTCAAATGAACCGCCCCCAAAACCGTAACTGTTCCGGACGTTCCGATAACTTGAATTTCCTGGTTACGGATTGCCTCGTTTATATGATACTTATCTTCAAATTCCTGCAAAATTTTGTGGGTCCGCTCAATAATGGTGTCATATGCGAGTTGGGTCATCTCCTGTTCAGGGAAAGCCTCAGAAATAGTTACCACGCCATAAGGCAAAGAAACAAAACCCTCAATAAAAGTTTTGCCTGTATTGGTAATTCTCGCCAAAGAGATTTCGCTTGACCCTCCGCCAATATCAAACACTAGCGTTCTTTTAATACTTCTGTTAAGGAGAGGAATACACCCCACAACCGCCAAACGAGATTCTTCTTTTGAAGAGATAATTTCCAAATTCAAACCGGTTTCGCGTTTAACCAACTCTAAGAATTCAGGACAATTTTTAGCTCTTCTGCAAGCAGCCGTAGCCACAAACCGCGAACGATAGATTGGAGCATATTCATTAATCACGCCAGCACAAACTTTCAAAGCCGCGACTGTTCGTTTGATAGCCACGCGTGAGAGTTCGTTATCTTGAATAATTCCTTCTCCCAAGCGTGTAATTTTGGAAAAAGTTTCCACCACGCGAAAAGCCGCCGGTGTAGGTGTTGCAATCACCAGACGACAAGAATTAGTCCCCAAATCAATAGCGGCAAAGATTTTTTGCCCTTGAGGATTCGTATTAGCTGGACCTTTAGTTTTGTTTTTATAGTTCTTTCGGTACCATTTTTGCATTTATTTTACTGTTTCTGCTAAAATTTTCTAAATTTAGTTAGTTATAATCCCATTTTCCCCTTGCGACAAGATTTTTTTTAAGTTCCTCAAGATTTTCCCAAAAGAAAAAGCCTGTTTTAGGGGAATCAGGCTTTTTCTTTTGCTTTAGAGAACTTTTAATCTGGATAGAGCTCGGCTCGCACGGCTTTTCGGAGTTCATCGATACAAACTAAGCCTTTTTTCTTATCCATATAATACCAATAGACCCAACCATTACATGCCGGAGCATTTTGCGCCGCAGCGCCGACCTGATGGATAGAACCTTCCATCACTTCGCTCTTGATTGTTCCGTCAGAGCGAACGGCAGCACAATGCTTTTGAGTTGCATCATAAAGAATATCCCCAGGAGAAAGCAATCCTCTCTCCACAACAGCCCCGAAAGGAACTCTCGGTTGGCGTTTTTTGGTACTAAATTCCAAACACAAATCGTTATCGACGCGTGAGACACTGGCAATGCGCTCTTGAGCACCTTTGACGTATGTTTTATCTTTTTCAATACCGATAAAATTGCGTCCCAATTTTTTAGCAACAGCGCCGGTAGTTCCTGTTCCAAAGAACGGATCTAACACCACATCACCGACATTAGAAGATGCCATAATCACACGGTATAATAAGGCTTCAGGTTTTTGGGTCGGATGGAGTTTATTTCCATCTTCACCTTTTAAGCGTTCTTTTCCGGTGCAAAGAGCAATCTGCCAATCGCTACGCATTTGTGTATCATCATTGAGCGCTTTCATTGCCTCATAGTTAAAGGTATATTTTGACTTTGGATTTTTAACGGCCCAAATAAGGGTTTCATGAGCATTCGTAAAACGGGTTCCCTTAAAGTTTGGCATCGGATTTGTTTTATTCCAAACAATATCATTCAAAATCCAAAAGCCTAAATCTTGCAAAATGTAGCCAACGCGAAAAATATTATGATAAGAGCCAATCACCCAGATTGCGCCATCGTCTTTCAAAACGCGACGAGCCGCACTCATCCATTTACGCGTATATTCATCATACGCAGCCAAAGATTCAAAGCTGTCCCATTCTTCATATACACCGGCAACATTGGTGTTATCCGGACGGGTCAAAGCATCGCCTAATTGAAGATTGTAAGGAGGATCGGCAAAAATCAAATCGACCGAGTTTTCTTCCATTTGATTCATAATTTTAATGCAGTCATCATTAATGATTGTATTAAGAATTTTCTTATTTTGGATACTGCTCATTTAGCTTCAACCACTTTTCTAAGGTTTGTTTCTCAATGAGCACAGTATGGACGAGAGATAGTTATAAATTTATTAACAAGGACGAAAAAACTTTTTCATCAGACTCCAAAAGAATCCATACCTTTGAAAAGCTGATATTTTTTTTGCAAAAATTATTTTTGAGCAAGGATTTCTTGAATTGGCTTATAAGACAAGCGATGCTCTGGTGTAATACCATACTTTTTCAAGCCTTCAATATGAGCTTTAGTGCCATATCCGGCATTTTTTTCAAATGCATAATAAGGATATTTCTTTGCTAATTCTTGCATCAAATAATCACGATAAACTTTAGCCACAATTGAAGCCGCAGCAATAGAATACGATTTAGCATCGCCTTTAACCACGGTTTGGGAAGCGCAGTTAAAATTCCTTGGTTTTTGATTACCATCAACCAAAGCCAAATCGGGAACGATATTAAGATTTGCTCGAGCACGTTCCATTGCCAAGAAAGTCGCATTAAGAATATTTTTTTCATCAATTTCTTGCCGACTAGCCTGCCCAACACCAATACTTACTTTCCCTAATTTTTCTTCTTCAAACAAAAGGTTATAGAGTTTTTCTCGTCTTTGAGCTGAAAGTTTTTTTGAGTCATTGAGATACATTAAGAGCTCCGGATTCAGATTCTTATCTTTAATCACTACTGCACCGGCCACTACCGGTCCGGCCCAAGGTCCGCGCCCCGCCTCATCAATTCCGCACACCACACCGTTACATTTATTTTCCAGCTCAAAATCGGGCATTTAATCCTCCAGGAGTTTCAACAATTCTTCACGACAACAAGCAACAAATGTATATTCAAAATCGTATCCGTCTTTTGTAAATTTTATTTTTTTATCCATATAGGAGTAGTCTTTATAAGGAAAATTCTTTACATAGACTTTTACATTTTCGTTGCATTTTCCGAGGGTTCCGTTAAAGACCGCAACAACGAGTTTAAACTTTTTATATTTACAGCTTTGGGCTAACAAATCATAAAGCTCATTTATCTTTTGAGGTTCCGCATCCCCCATAATATGGCAAACAAAAAGACAAGGCTTATCATCTTTCAAAGCTGCTTGAAAATTGCTAATCCGATTTTGAAACCTTGTTACAAAAATATCTTTTTCTTTTTCATGATCATGAATAAACTTGATTCCTCTGGTTGGGTTAATCCAATAACCATGTTCATCATCGTAAACAATATCATCAAAATAGCCGCTAAAATCTGTTTTCAACACTTGAACAATTGTATCCAATGGATGTACAGACAAATCAAACGGCATGCTTAACTCACCTTCAGCTTTTCTGGGTTTCATTTCCCATAACGTAAGAGTGAGTCTTGGAAAACAATTCGTTCCCAAAGAGACGATGTGAAATTTATCTCTCGGCAAAGAGGCATTATAAGCACACTCTTTTTTAACCCCTCGAATACATTTTGATTTCTCGGGCAAAAACATAAGATCTAAAACTTCTTCCAATTTAATTCTGGCTTTTTTACGATATTTTTTGCACGGGATAGGAAGAGTAACAAGTCTGGATACAGTTTTTAAAAAGCTCATTTTAGCCTCACCAACATTAAATAGCGATGTCTGGGAATATAATATATTTTAGCAAAAATAAAAGGCTAAACCACAACTTATACTCTGTTTATGCTCTGGGTTTGCACCCACAATAGTCTTGCGAATAAAGATTGAGCTCTTTAATTAAATTTTGTCTTCTTTCTTGCATACCGCCTTTTCGCCCCTCAATTTCAAGGTAAGGCACACCGGTTTCTGCTGAGGCTTTTTGCGCGGCCTGATTAACTTGAGCTAAATTTTTGTACCGTGAAACCCCCAAAACCGAAGCCACGGCACCATAGCCTTTTTCTTTGGCATATTCCATCACGCGTTTCAGACGCATATAAAAGCAGATTGAGCAACGTTTTCCGCGTTCTGGTTCATTTTCCAAACCTTGTGTTAAGGCACACCAACGCTCATTATCGTACTCAAGCTCAATAAACGGAATTTGATAGATTTGGCAAACGCGTTTGTTTTCCTCACATCTTTTTTGATATTCTGCCAACGGACGAATATTAGGGTTATAAAAAACCACTTCAGCCAAAGCCTTTTCTTTGGCTAATTTTTCAATCACCGCACAAGAGCACGGCGCACAACAAGAGAGCAATAAAAACTTATCCAACATCAAATTTCTCCGTTTTGAGTACAATATACGCTCAAACAATTAATTCCGCAAGCCTCAAAAACAAGCAAAATCTCCCTTTCCTCGCCCAATATAATGTAACTAAGTACCTTTGAGAATTAAGGTTAAAAATATTAATAAAAAATCAAACAAAATACTATAAAATTTTTACTCTACAAAGGCTTTGTTTGTACAATCATAACTAAAAGAGAAAAGGTTTTAAGGAATATTTATATGATTAATATAAAAAAACAAACATATCTTATGTATATTGGAATATTGTTTATCATTCAAATAATATTAGGATACTTTTTAATCAAAAGTTCGTATTTTATTGCGCAAAATTACAAAAATATCTTCCCCTTATATTCTTATTTCATCACTTTAGTTTGTGTTATATATACTGTATATTGTTTCATCTCTGTCTATTCAACACTAAAAAAACATTTTCCAGATTATATCAGATACATTAAGTTGGGACTATTGCTTTTTTACATAATCTCTATAATTTCTTATACATTAGTTAGCGGAAGTTATTCTCCATTTTTTCTCATTGGCATAAAATTAGCTCAACATCAGATACAATAAGGAACCACACCTATGATAAAAAAATTATGTATGTTTTGTTTGGGAGAACTAATAATAGGAATAATATTAGCGTTTCTTTTAATTCCATCAACGACATCAACAAGTTACTTTACGCTAAGATTCCTGCGAGTATTTCTATCTGCAACTTTCTATATATTTATGTATTGGGAGTTACTAAAATACAAAAATAAAAATCTTAATAGATTATTATTTTCATATTTTCTAATTTCTATATATTTCATATCAAACGTTGGAAATATATCACTATTTCAATGGATTGGATACAAAACGGGTCAATTTATTCTTAATATTTTTTAGTTAAACCTTTGTGGTTAATTCCACAAAAGCTTTGTTTGTATAATCATAACTAAAGAATGGAAAAAACAATGAAGAAAACTATAGGCTTTTTAATTTTTGTAATTGTGACGTTAAGCACCGCTTCTTTGCAGGCACAAAATACCTCTTCTCAAATTAGCGATGAACAAGCTCATGAAATTGTTTTAACCGGAACTCCTGATGATGTTAAAAAACTTATTCAAAGTGGTTATGATGTGAATAATGTTTATCAGTGCAACACACTTTTAAATGTTGCGGTTAAAAGTGCTGTATACAGTCGAAATGCTAATAAACATCCAACATATGCATTGGAAAAAATTAAACTGTTAGCAAAAGCAGGGGCAAATATAAACAAAGTTTCTTGTATTGGAATATCAATGCCTGCATTGCATTGGGCTGTTGCTTTGCCATCTCTTATTCCAGATATGGAGCGAGATGTAAATATTGCAATTGATGAAAAAATAAAAAATAAAATCGGAGAATGTAATTTTCCAGGAATTGTTTCTAAACCGTGCGGAGAAATTACTTCTGAAGAAAGAGAGGAAATCAGAATAGCTATAAAAGGAGCAATGCAGCTAGCATATCGTAAATTTATTCCATATTTTATGGAAATTATAGATTTTCTTGTTAAAAGCGGTGCTGATATTAATTTGAAAGCAGGAACTTTCGAAACTTCTCCTTTGCATCTTGCGGCTGCAAATCCTCAGGAAATAACATTGGAACCTTTGAAATATCTGATTCAAAAAGGTGCTGATATCAATATTCAAGATAGTGATGGAAATACAGCATTATTTTGGGCTTATAGTGTAGAAAATGATAGAATTGTAAATGAACTTATAAAAGCTGGAGCTGATGAAAATATTAAGAATGCTGAAGGGGCATTTTATTATGATGTAAAATCTGTAAAGCAAAGAATTCTTTTAGACCAACGAGGAGATATTGAAATAGAAACTTATGAATAAAAATCATTAATTTTATTAACTTTTTATTAGAAGAAATTTTATGAGCTATTTAAATGCCAATGAATTAAAAAATGCTTTAACTCCAATTTTGCAATCTTATGGGTTAAATGATATTGTAATTAATCAGTTACTTTCAGATATTTTTACAGACAGGGCTTTTGAATTACTTCAGAAGAATCCCTAAGAGGAGAACAAGCCATGATAATCCGCCAAGCTCAAATCAAAGATGCTGCAAGCATCGCCCAAATTAACATCACAACTTGGAAACAAGCCTATGCTTCGCTGTTGCCTCACTCATTCCTAAAAAATCGCAATCTCACAGATGAGAGAATTCAAAAAATTGAGCAACAAATTCAAAACCAACAACACATTATGCTGGTAGCAGAAATTCAAAACCAAGTTATTGGTTATCTGATTGGAGGACTTGCCAGAGATAAAGATTTTCCGTTTACTTATGAATTGTATGCTTTTTACGTCCTTCCCCAATATCAACACCAATACATTGGGCAAGCTCTGTTTGACGCGTTTAACCACCAAATTAAACATCAGCCTTTTTATGCCTATATGCTAAAAGGAAACACGCCGGCGCAAAACTTCTACCTTCGTAATGGAGGAATTGAACTCTCCTCCTATGAGCGCCCTCTCCCCGACCCAAAGCTCAACACCACTGAAGTCTTATTTGCTTTTAACCAATAATCTCCCATAAACAACTTGACAAATTTTCCAAAATATGACTAATTTTTCATTAGGAGAAAATCATGTCAAGCAAATATACACAACAAGAGATACTGGACGTTACCCAAACTTTTATCCAGGGTAATTTAGATGCCTATTTTATACAAAAAAAGATGTATGAAGGTTTTTCGTACCCTCGCCCATCCAGAGCACTTATTTTCAGTCAAAAGGAAAACTCCGATCATGCTATTGTGGATGGGGCAGCACTAGAAAAACTAGGACAAACCCTTCTCAAAAACAATCTCCACGCAACAATTAATGCCTACAATCTTACCCTTCCATCCGTAAACGAAATGGGAAGTTATCACGCTGTTGCCTTTATGACAGATAGCAAGGCAAAAACAATATGGTACCAAGATTCTTATGGAATAGAGATGAGAAAAGAGTTGCGAGATTTTCTCAAACAACTTTTTCCGGACTACAAAATCACCTGTTTCAACCAGATTCAGCAATTCAAAGAAAAGAACGACAGTTCATGCTATCTTTTGGCTGAATATAATATTTTGGACATGTGGCATCGTAAAAACAATCAAACTCAGTACATTAAAGAATATGACAGTAGTGAAGCAAGAAAAGCCGTATGGGAGATTGTAAAGCACATTGAAAAAGATTCTTCCAATAAAGGCTCTTATATCCCTAAAGCAAAACACGATGAAGTACTATCCAAGAAATACATTTTAGAGTGTAAAAAGAATGGTTACAGAGATTTCAAATACCGCCTAACCCAAGAAAAAAACTATAAAAACATAATTAAGCAAGCGATACAAAACACCCTATCATTCTACAACAGATACATACAAAAACTTCACGCAAACCACCTTTCAAAATAAAAAAGCTCTCACCAATGAGAGCTTTTAATGGTGGGCCCAGATGGACTCGAACCAACGACCAGACCGTTATGAGCGGCCTGCTCTAACCAACTGAGCTATGGGCCCGTAACTATCACAGGCAAGAAACTATGACAATTTATCATCATAGTCAAGAGCTTTTTAACATACCAACAGGTTATGTAACTATTTCTTAAATTATATTTGTTATGTCTTTTACTAGGATTAATCTGGTAACAAAAACAAAATGCAAAATTCAAACAACTACCCCACATATTTTTGGAATGGCTTTACCACTCAATACGAATATATTCAGTTTTCTAAAAAAGCAAAACTAACGGTTTTGTACATTCACGGTCTGTCTTCAAATCCTTGGGGACGCAAACCTGAAGCCGTAAAAGAACTCTGTCGCGAACTCGGCCTTAATTTTTATCGATTTGAATTGCTGGGCCATGGCATTGATAGCCTCAATTATGAAAAAACAGACTTTAATCTTTGGAAATCGCAAATTCTGGACATTATTGATACACAAATCAAAGGCAATTTTATCATTGTCGGACACTGTATTGGAGGTTGGCTTGGACTATTGGCCGCCCAAGAGCGCCCACAAAGGCTAAAAGGACTAATCTGTACTTCAACCGCACCCAATTTAACCGAGCTCATGGAAATGCAAATGTCCCCCTCGCAACGTTCTGAATTACAGACAAAAGAAAAAGTCACCATAAAAATTGAGCGTATGGTTTTCACCTTTACCAAACAATTCATCAAAACCGGTATAGAGAGTGCCATTTTAGAGCAAAAAGAAATTCCCATCACTTGCCCCGTTCAGCTAATACAAGGCCTACAAGATACTTTTATTGATTGGAAAATCATCTACAAGATTGCTCAAAAACTCGCCAGCCAACAAGTCACCATAAAATTGCTCAAAAACAGCAATCATCATCTACAACACCCATTAGATTTGGCTGAAATTAACAATTCTCTGCGAGAAATCACTCAGAACCTTTAACTTGACAAAACCTATTTTTTCTCTACATTAAGCATAAAATTATATTATTAAATTTATGCATTATGAAAAAGGATATTATTAACAAACAACTGTACCATTTTGCAGGACATTCAATTGCTTATGAGTACTGTCAATTTAATGTGAAAAGTGATGTAACGGTTATCTTTGTTCACGGACTACGAGCCACCCCATGGGGACGGAAAGGAGACACCATCAAAGATACCTGTAAAGACTTAAGCATCAATTTTTTAAGATTTGACTTGCTTGGACATGGAGACGACAAAGACAATTTTCTCTTATGTGATTTTAACTCGTGGAAACAACAACTCCAAACCATTATCAAACGTTATATTCATAACAATATCATAATGGTAGGAACATGTGTCGGAGGTTGGTTATCTTTATGTACTGCCGAAAAATTTCCCAATCGCATAAAATCAGTAATTTGCCTGAGTGTTGCACCGGACTTGATAGAGCAAATGCTACTCCGTGCCACACCTGAACAAATAAAATGTTTGGAAGATACGGGCTTTGTCGAAGCCAGAATTGAGAAATATCACTATATCTTTTCTCAAAACTTGTGGACCAGCTTTTTGAGCAACAATCTGCTCAAACAAGACAAAATCAACATCACCTGCCCTGTTTATCTTCTACAAGGACAAGATGACGTTTTTATCGATTGGCACTCGGTGCTCAAAGTTTGTGAAAAACTAGCCAGCACTCAGGTTGTCATGAAAATCTTAAAAAAGAGCAATCATCACATGCAAGACAAAGAAGCACTTCTGGAGCTCAAACGCTCTTTACAAGATGCTTACGCAAAAATTCAAAAAGAGGGCTAGCCCTCTTTTTATTTTAAAAACAAGTCGATAAACAAATAGTTTTACCTAATCTATTAAACTTTCCAACACATTATGATTATGAGCAAAATCTTTCACAATAAAGGTTGTAACCGGTGCTTTTGAATATTTATCAAACAACAATCCATGCCCCAAACACAAGCCAACATTGATATTAAAGTCAGTTTCCATTTCATTCAGATACTCAGCCTGAGAAAGAGGATCACAACTAGGTCCTTTCATATCCGGACTAATCTCAGAAGCTTCTAATCCGCTTTGCTTACAGTTAATTGAGAAAACCTCAAACCCTTCATTTTGTAAAATCTCAACTAATTTATTCGCATATTGTTGCATAGATAAACAATTAGCTATTCCAATTTTTTTATAGCCCGAGACTTTCATAAATTCAATTAGCTCCAACAAACGTGAGCGTTTTGATTTCACCAAAGCCTGAAAGGCATTTTTCATTTCTTCTTTATCTTCAGTCGAATAGCTTACCATATTGATTCTCTCCATTAATATTTTTAATTATTTTAACAAAGACAAAAATAAAAACAATCACAAAAAAGAGGCAGAATAAATTTCTGCCTCTTTCAAATTTCTATCTCATTATTGATCAAGGAAAGAACGTAACTTTCTTGAACGAGACGGATGCTTTAACTTACGCAATGCTTTCGCCTCAATCTGACGAATACGCTCACGCGTAACGTTAAATTGTTGTCCGACTTCTTCCAAAGTATGATCTGTGTTCATACCAATACCGAAACGCATACGTAATACCCTCTCCTCTCTTGGAGTTAAGGATGAAAGAATACGAGTACAAGTTTCTTTCAAGTTTGAATGAATTGCGGAATCCAACGGCTGTAAAGCATTATCATCAGCAATAAAATCACCCAAAGAAGAATCTTCTTCATCTCCGACCGGAGCCTCCAAAGAAACCGGCTCTTTAGCAATTTTCATCACTTTACGCACTTTTTCCAAAGGCATAGAGAGCCTTGCGGCCAATTCTTCAGGCACAGGCTCACGTCCCATTTCGGAAAGCATTTGACGAGAAGTTCTAACCAGTTTATTGATTGTTTCAATCATATGAACCGGAATACGAATAGTACGTGCTTGGTCAGCAATCGAGCGAGTAATAGCTTGCCGTATCCACCAAGTTGCATAAGTTGAGAACTTATAGCCACGACGATATTCAAATTTATCAACGGCTTTCATCAAACCAATATTACCTTCTTGAATCAAATCCAAGAATTGCAAACCACGGTTGGTATATTTTTTGGCAATGGAAATAACCAAACGCAAGTTCGCTTCAATCATTTCCTTTTTAGCTCTGTCTGCTTCACGTTCACCTTTTTTAATGGTATCGACCATGCGGCGATATTCCGAAATCGGCAAACCGCATTCTTGAGCCATCTGAGCAACGGAATCTCTGAGTTCCACAATTTCTGCCCCATACTTTTCAACAAACATTTGCCAATGTTTATCTTTTTTATGAGAAATTTTCTCTAACCAATTCGGATCAAGCTCAGATTTTTGATAAGCCTCCAAGAAATCTTCACGTTTAATTTTGCAAGACAAAGCATAGCGTAAGAGTTTTCCTTCCAAACCCATCAAACGTTTGTTCAAACCATTGAGTTGTTCAACCAATTGTTCAACACGTGTTGCATTCAGGTGGATTGAGCTCATCAACTCAACCAATTCTTTCTTAACTTGCAGATATTTTTTCTCGACAGTAGAAGAAATTGATTTACCAGCAATAATAGCAGCCACACGTTGATTTTGAATTTTCTTCAAATCATCATAGTAACTGGATATTTTGGTCAAAATATCCAAAACCGGTTGCAGGAGAGCTTCCTCCATTGCAGCAACAGAAGCAGATACTCTCCCACCGACACCATCTTCATCATCTTCATCGCTGACGGAAACACCTTCACCATCGCCGTCTTCATCTGTAACGGCTTCTTCATCTTCGTCTTCAACATCATCTTCGACGGCATCTTCCAGCTCAATATCCTCTGCCAAATCATCATCGATATCGTCCAAATTATCTTTGGTAGCAATTTCTTCGGCAACTTTTTCCAAATCATCAACAGAGGCTTCGTCTTCATCATAGACCATAGCTTCGGCATCATCGCCATACATCATTTCCAAATCAACGATATCGCGAAGTTGCATCCTGCCATTAAGCAAATCATCTCGCCAATCAGCAATGGCTTTAATTGTCATTGGGCTTTCGCACAAACCGTCAATCATAACGGTTTTACCGGCTTCAATACGTTTTGCAATCGCGATTTCACCCTCACGCGACAAGAGCTCAACAGTTCCCATTTCTTTCAAATACATACGAACCGGGTCATCTGAGCGTCCTAATTCACGTTCATCAAAATTTCCGCTTTCATCATCATCACCATAATCTTCGTCATCGTCATTTTCTTGTTCAAAATTATCGACATCAGACTCAGAAATAATGCTAATTCCCATATCGGAAATTTCAGCCATAATATCTTCAATTTGTTCAGAGGATTCACGTTCGGAAGGCAAAGCTTTATTTAATTCTTCAACGGTAATATAGCCTCTGGCTTTACCTTTTTCAATCAGTCTTTTGACTGCGCTTCCTAAAGAATCAATCAAAGGAGCATCATTAATGCTACCCTCATAATAGTCTTGATTTTCATCGGTATCTGACATGTCAATTCCCACAAAACCGGTTTAAAGTTTAAAATTTAACGGATTCACAAATGAATCCTACTACTGCAGCTAGCAAACTTTTAATAATTTATGTACGATTTGTCAACACTTGCCTTTGACAAAACACTCAAGACAAATCGCCCCTTTCCCGCAAAACGTTGCCTGACGGGAGTTTTATTAAATAACATTTTGTGTATTAAGTAGCGTTTCTTTTTCTTTTTTCAAGGATTCATATTGCAAATAAACATCTTCTGGGAGCGACTCGGAAACTTGCATAATACGCAAACACTCTTTTATCTCATTATCGAGCTGTTTGAGTTGCACCTCAATAATTTTAGTATCAATTTCTTCTCTGATTTTATTAATATAAGGATTTTGCTGACGAAACATCTCTAACTCCCACAAAGCCGCCAACTCTTTTCCCTGCCCTTTATCTTGCAAAGCCTTACAAACATCTTCGCTTTTGAGTTCAGTATCTTCATTATCGTGAGAAATTTCGAGCAAAGTATCAAAAAATTTGCGTAATTTTTCATTAGGAATATCAAACATTCCCATTTTTTCTTCATATTCGGCAATCAATTCGGGATAAAAGACCATTGCCGCCAACACAAATTTAACCACCAATTCATCCAAACTGACTTTTGGTCGTTCAATATGAGTATTTTGAGTTTTTCGCTCATCCGGATGTGCTAAGTTTTTAGTTTTTTTAGAAGAATATTGATTTTTCCAAAACCCTCGTCCAAGTTCGTTATAGATATAGTTTTGCATTTCTTGGCTATAATATCCACGAACTTTTTCATCCTGAATTTTAGCCACTTCTTCCATAACGTTTTTTTCGATTAAGGCTTTTTGTTCAGGCGTATCAAACACACGTCCTTCAATATTTTTGCGCCACAAAAGTTTGACCAACGGCGTTGTATTTTGTAAATATTCAGCAAAAGCATCATGCCCATGAGCTTTTAAGAACTCATCAGGATCCATTTTATCGGGCAAAAAGACATATTTAAGAGAATATCCGGCTTTTAAGATTGGCAAACCTCGGTCAATAGAGCGAATTGCGGCTCTGATACCTGCTCCGTCACCATCAAAACAAAGTGTCGGCTCTGGACAAACTTTCCACGCCTCACTGATTTGGTCTTCGGTTAAAGCTGTTCCAAGCGGAGCCACCGCATAACCAAAACCATATTTATCCAGAGCAATTACATCCATATAGCCTTCGCAAACAATAATATTGCGTGCGGCAAAAGCCCTATCACGAGCATTATTCAAATTATATAACACCCGTCTTTTATTAAACAATGGTGTTTCCGGAGAATTAAGGTATTTGGGTTGCCCATCTCCCATAATTCTGCCACCAAAAGCAATAACACGACCAGCTTTATCCATAATCGGAATCATAACTCTGTCACGAAAGAAATCATGCGAGCGGCGACTTTTATCTTCAGGAATAGCAATTAAGCCCAGCTCTGCCATATCATGTTCCGAAACACCTTTAGAGGCAAGCAAAGCTTTCAAACCATTATTGTTTGGAGCATAGCCTAAACGAAATTTGGTAATAATATCTTCTTCAAACCCGCGATGATGAAAATAATCCATTGCTCTTTGGCCTTCAGGTAAACGCAAGGATTTTTCAAAAAAGCGGCAAGCCATTTCCATAATATCATAAAGCGAATTACGTTTAACGGCTTCTTCATGGCTTTCTTTAGAAATTTGCGGCACTTGCAAACCGGCTTTATCGGCTAATTTGCGAATAGCATCCATAAAGGGAAGATTATTAGCTTCCATCTCAAATTTAATAATATCACCGTGAGCACCACAGCCAAAACAGTGATAAAAACCTTTAGCTTCGTTAACGGTAAAAGAAGGCGTTTTTTCGTTATGAAATGGACAACAAGCTTGATATTCGCGTCCTTTGCGAACCAATTTTACCTTTGAACCGACAACATCTACGATTGAGACTTTTGCTCTCAGTTCATCACAAAATTTCTGTAAATCAATACCCGCCATTTCACACCGAAAACGCCATAAAGAAACTTAAAAGCACCTCTCTCAAAGAAGAGATAACGTGCTTTTGAATTTTAAGCAAGACTTTTAGCTAAGCAAAGACTTAATCATGGAAGAGGCTTTAGCCATATCCAATTGACCGGCATATTTAGCCTTCAACTCACCCATAACTTTGCCCATATCGCGCATAGAAGCAGCACCTGTTGCTGAAATAATAGATTTCAACACGGTTTCAATTTCGGCATCACTCATTTGTTTAGGCAAAAACTTTTCAATCACTTTGATTTCGCTTAATTCTTTATCGGCTAAATCCTGACGATTTCCTTCAACATACATCTTAATAGAGTCATTGCGTTGTTTAATCATACCTTGCATCATAGAGAGCAATTCAGCATCGCTGGCCTGAGCTTGACCTTTACCTCTTGCTTCAACGTCTTTTTCCTTCATACCGGCAATAATCAAACGAACGGCACTAACAGTAGTAGTATCTTTGTTGAGCATGGATTCTTTGAGAGTTTTTTGCAAATCTTCTCTTAACATTTTCTTCTCCTAATATGTTGCATTTGAGGCAAGGATAAACACATCATCTAAAAAATGCAAGTACCTAATCGAGTCCTCTTGTCATTTTTTATGAAATACACTAAAGTAAAACCACGCAATAAAGGAGATATCAAATGCCTAAAGTGATTTTACTGCTACTGAGCATCAGCCTATTTTTCACCTCTCTGCAGGCTCAAGAAACACCTGCGCCTGAAACGGACACAATCGCCTACTCTCAAGAAGAATATCAGCGCCAACGTCAAAAAGAAATTGAAGAAATGCAGCAAGCACTAACCGCCATGAGCAAATTTATGGTCCAAACCATGAATCGCATGACCCAAGCCATCAATGAATCAATTCCGGAAATTGCCAAAAGCTCTCAAGATTTCATTCAATCCTTACAACCGATTATCAAAGCTGCCGAAGAAAATGCCCAACAAGCTGAACAATATAACTATCCCGAAATAAAGCCGCAAAATCCTTTTGCCGAAGCTCAAGCTATCAAAGAACCAATTCAAGAAGAAATCGCACCGACAACCGCATCACCCGCAAAGCCTAAAAGGATTAAGCTTTTTCCGGACCCAAGCCCTAATTACTGATTTTTTAGAAGTGCCAACGCCAAGAAAGCATGCTTTCATCCACATCATGCCCGTGATTATCTTCAAAAACATAATTGAATGCTAAAGATGAATTAACAGACAAACTATAAGACAATTCAGCTTTGTATTTGACCTTATCGCCAAATTGCGAAGTCGCCCAAATTTTTTCAGCATCAGCTAAAATCCGCCAATCTCCGAAATCACCATAAATACCGCCGTTAGCACCAAGACCTACCCATTGGTTATGAGGCAAAAATCCGCCATAAGAAACATGATTATTCATAAATCCGAAAACTTTGACATTATCGCTCACAGCATAAGTCACACCGCCCCCTACAACCAAATCAGCACTATAACCTTCTTCCTCCGTATCGGGATTCATCACACGGTTAATTCCAAATTGAATATTATAAGAAAACGGGGAAAACATCACATCAACCGGAGCCAAGGAGCGAATTCCGACAATATCAAAATTTTGCAAAACATATTTGTCTTGGCTGTCATAATGTCTGAAAGCGACATTCAAGAAATTAATTTCCGCTCCCGACAACAAACCAAAACTATTATCCGTCAGCGAAGTATAAGCCGGACGATAAGCAATTTGCTGAAACCCCTCACCGTTTCTGACACCAATTCCCGTTTCCAAACGCATTGAATCATGAGCCATCAAAGGGCTTTGCCCTTGAGTTAAAGGTTCGAATGAACTTTTTACCTCACTTCCGGCTCGTTCTTTAAGAAGTCTGAAACTCTTTTTTCGATATTCTTTCAGTTCAATATCTTTGGCCACATATTGATATTGCACATATTGATAAGCTGCCTCAAACACCCCTGCTTTGCCTACTTCCGATAAATCATCAAGCTCATAAACATCAGAGGTAATAATTTTTTCAAAAGCCTCTTTTTGTTCGTCAGACATTTGCGCATACATATGCTTTATTTTGTTTTGGCGAGAAGGACGATAATTAACCCCTTTAACCAAACCTTCTCTTGAATTAACCGCTTTGAGTGTATCCAAAGGAATGGCCTGCACCGGAAAATCATCAGCCAATTTGAGCGAAGGACGCACCGCATCTAAGAGCTCCATTAACATATAAGAGCAGTTCTCGGTAAAAAAGAAATATCTGGTCTGCGTATGACCAAGCTCCCAAGTATGCGCCATAAAAAAATCTAACTCTTCGGGTGTTAAATCGAGATTAAGTTCCCAAATATCACGGTTTTCAATGTTATTATAAGTATTTATGATGTCATAATAAGGTTTTACCGTAAAACCTCCATAATATCCCCCTGTCAAACCATACACGGCAAACAAAACACCGGCTTCATCTCCCGTAAAAGCACCGTAATTCATACCATGAGCCAAAAGTTGCGTTCCTTTGCGCGAAGTATCGATTCGAATTAAAGTATGCCCAAACAAAGATGACGGATTATTCATATAGGCATTGGTAAATAATAATGTGACGCCTGACGGAGACACATCCTTATAAAATTGCTCATATTCTTCACATTCGGGAAAAGTTTTCTCAATCAAGCCATGTTTTTTCAAAAACAAATAGCGTGCCAGGAACAAACACATTTTCTCTTTATCAGAATTTTGTTCAAACAAAGAGATAGTTGCACTAAGCTCAGCCAAAGGATTAACTTTTCCTTTTTGGCTTAAAAAGAATTCTGGAGAATCAATTGTGCTTTCCACTCCTCCAAAGAGTTGCGGACGATAATGCACCAAGGCCAACCATTGAGGTGTTTGAGCCGCCTCTTGGGGTGTTATAGCCCACACATTAGAGGAAAACAAAACTGCAATAAAAAAAGCCGCAAATCTCTTCATATTCTAACCAGAAAAAAACAGTGCCGTTTGGAAATCTTTCAAACGGCACTAAAAAATAAGTCTCACTTAAGCTTGTTGTTTAACTGCTTCAAACAAAGCCAATGTCACATCAACAGCTTCGGCATTTTCAGATGGGAAAATAGCGGCAAAATTTTGTTTTGAAATCTGGCCTAATTTTTCACTATCCATATTCATAATACCAGCCAAAGTAGTAATAGTTTCACCTTCGCCGCGAGCAGCATCCAAAGCATATTGCTCCATATTATTTTCAATAAAGGCCAAAACCATTCTTTGGGTTCCGCCTGATATACGTCCGTTCGGATCACATCCGGAAGTACCAAAAGTAATACCAAAGGTTTGGTTACTGAAAGAACCATTAGTGGTAACAGCTAAGATTTGCGGTCCCATACCTTTTTGTCCGCGCCAAGCCATAGACCCCAAACCACAACCGGTCGAATCAACAGCGCTGGCATTTCCGGCCAGCATCATAGAACCTAATACTAATGAAGCTAAATAAAGTTTTCTCACTTTTATTCTCCTCTTTACAAATTGAAGACTTATTTACGCTAGCAAAAAAATTAAATATTGTATAGATAGATATTCTTTTTTGAGCGTTTAATCCCCAAGAAAGACAAAAAAATAAAATCACTTGCAGTCTATAAAAATTGTGGTATATATAACATATATGCAAATACATTAAGGCTGTGAACGGAATTCTCCCTTCGCAGTCTCATTTTTCTAACTAAATCATAATTTTTTGGAGGGTTAAAATGGATAAATTCCCATTAACCAAGAATGGTTACATTGCCTTGGAAGCAGAATTAAAGAACCTCAAAGGGGTTGAACGCCCGAACATTATTGCGGCCATTGCCGAAGCCCGTTCTCATGGCGACTTGTCTGAAAATGCCGAATATTCCGCCGCCAAAGAAAAACAAAGTTTTATTGAAGGACGCATTCAAGAGTTGGAAGCTGTCATCAGCCGTGCTCAAGTTATTGATCCGGCACAAACCAAAAGCGACGTTATTCGCTTTGGTGCAACGGTAGTTGTGGTTGATGAAGACACCGATGAAGAAAAACAATACCAAATTGTCGGCGATTATGAAGCTGACATTGAAAAGAACCGTATTTCTTTGTCTTCTCCTTTAGCAAAAGCCTTAATAGGTAAAGAAGCAGGAGATACCGCTGAATTTGCTGCTCCGGGAGGACGTAAATCTTTTGAAATTGTTGAAGTTATTTATCAATAATCCAACAATTCAACCCCCTCAAAGCCGACTTTTATCACAAGTCGGCTTTTGTTTTGCAAAAACTCTCAAACACCCTTGCAAAAAACAAATATAAATCCTATTTTATGAGAAACATAACAAACTAGGATAAAAACATGTCAGACTACAAAACCAAAATGTTGATTATCGGCTCAGGTCCAGCAGGTTATACCGCAGGCATTTATGCCGTACGTTCAGGCTTAGATCCGATAATTGTCTCCGGCTCACAGCTTGGCGGACAGTTAACTATCACCACCGAAATTGAAAATTTCCCGGGTTTTCCCAAACCCGTATCCGGTCCGCAATTAATGGAAGATATGCGCCAACAAGCCTTGAATCTAGGGGTTCAAATGATTGAAGACCAAATCACGGAAGTCAATTTCCAAACCCGTCCGTTTGTCTGCAAATCTGAGAATGGCAATAGTTTCACGGCAGACACAGTCATTATCGCCACGGGTGCATCAGCACGTTGGTTAGGTATTCCTTCCGAAAACAAATTCAGAGGATTCGGGGTATCAGGATGTGCCACTTGCGATGGCTTTTTCTATCGTAACCGCGATGTGGCTGTTGTCGGTGGAGGTAACACTGCCGTTGATGAAGCTATTTATCTAACCAACTTTGCCAAAAGCGTCACCCTTATTCACCGTCGCGATGAATTGCGTGCCGATAAAGTTTTGCAAGAAAGACTATTCAAAAACCCCAAAATTAAAGTAGAGTGGAACAGCGTGGTAGATGAAGTTCTGGGCCAAGATACACCTTTGGGCGTCACCGGTGTAAGACTCAAAAACACGCAAACCGGCGCCACCAAAGACATAGCCGTTGAAGGATTATTTATAGCCATTGGTCACAAACCAAATACCGCAATTTTCAAAGATTCTCTAAAACTTGATGCCGAAGGCTACATCATCACTCACCCTGATAGCTGCCAAACCGACATTGCCGGTGTTTTTGCTGCCGGAGATGTTCAATCAGGACACTTCAGACAAGCCATTATTGCCGCCGGCGCGGGTTGTCAAGCCTGCCTTGAAGCTGAAAAATATCTTGCATCTTTAGACTAAGGAAAGGAAAAACACAATGTCAAAACACGAAAATTGTTGCTGTTGTCACGAAGAAGAACACAATCACCACTGCCATTGCGATGAAAATTGCGATTGCGGTTGCCGAGAAGACAATCCCTGCCCTTGCGGTTGCGATTGTGATTGTGAGTGCGGCTGTGGCTGCCATGAGAACAACCTCTGCCCGTGCAGTTGCGAATGCGATTGTGATTGCGATTGCGGATGCGGTTGTAATTCCGATAAAGAAATTGCTTTTGAACTCTGCCGCACCATGATTGAAGGTCGCACCTATACTGCCGAAGGTGTTGCCGAAGCCTTCAAAAAAATCTATGAAGCCGTAAAAAGCTGCAAATAAACTCTAACTTGTAAATCAAAAATCCCCTTTGAAAAATCAAAGGGGATTTTTTTATGATTCGAACGTAACACTACCTGCGTAAGCAGGTAGATGTAGACATACCTGCCCAGCCGTTAGGCTTGCGAAGCCTTTGGGCAGGGCGAACGTAGTTCGGAACAGGTAATACCACTTGCGTTAGCTAGTGGAAGTTTATCTCACATTTTGCGAAAGCAATTTATAAATACCAGTTTTCTCAGGCTCATAATCAGGGCTTTTAAACTTATTTTTGGCACTTTTCAAAATATGTCGATTTTCCAAAACATTATGTTGACTTTTTTTGAGTTTTTTACCTTGTTGGAGAGAGTTTTGAACAAAATCTTCCAAACCGTTTTGCTTTGAACATTCTTCTAATAAATTAACAACATCAGGCAAATCTTTTTGATTATTATACCAAAATGTTCCAATATTCTTCATAAGCAAGGCTTGTTTTCTTCCTACTTCTGTTAAATTATTTTCGTTTGTCGTCCAAAAACCAGCATTATGCTCACCACCGTCAATCAAAACCTTATCAAACACCATCAAGACTTCATTATTCTTCATTGGAACAAAGGCCGCTTTTTCACCTTTTTGAGCGGTATATTCAGCAATATCTTTCAAAAATTCAGGATAACCATCGGAAAATTTGGTTTCATATTCAGGTTCAAATTGACCATCTTTCACCGAATAGCGATGAATCATGGTAAAACCTAAATTATCTCTAAATTCTCGTTGAGAATTATTGGTAATACAGATAACCTGGCGTAAAGCATTTTTCTGTTCTTTTTGAGAATAGCCCAGCGAGGTCATGGCTTCCTTAAACACTTGAGAATAGACCGGCAAATCATTAGCTCCATAACAATGAGCTTGAATAATGATATTTCTGAAATTCGCACAAAGCTCTTCAGAACTATATTTCTCCAATTTTCCATTTTTCACTTGTGCCATAAAAGGCATAAATTTTTGCAAAATCTCTCGTTTGTAATCATCATGAAATTGTTGCTCATACTGCTCTGCTTCAACAAGTAAGCTATTAAGTTCCATACTTAAAGGGCGGTAACAAGAACACAGTTGCATATTATCAATTTGTTCCGGAGACAACCCCAACACAAACAAAAAAGGTTTAATATTTCCATTAGCGGATTTAGCCGTTTTGGATTGATCTCCGCCCAAACACAACAACGTCTTTTTTTTAGGAGAAAGAGCGCCCTTTTCTTCCCAATGAGTTTCACTTTGAGGAATTTTGACTCCCAATCGATACAAGGAAAAATAATCTGGATTGATTGTTAATTTTCCATCCTTAAACTCATAATTAACCACACCTTTAGAGTTCAAAGAAATTTCATATCCATCTTCTTGTTTGCGTGCTAATTGCCCGTTTTCATAATAGCTAACATAACAAGAATTATTATTCCATCTCCGTGATGAAATATTCCCGTTTGCATGAAAGCTTGTAACACTTCCATCTTTACATATCTCTTCTAGCAAGATACCGGAAACACCGTCAAATTTTCTTTTTGTTCCGTCACCGGTCAGTTCTTCAATTTTAACTTGTTTGGCATTATATAATTCATAGCTTTCGTCTGCATGAATAACTTTTTTAAAAGCCACTTTCTCCCCTCTTTTGGTTAATTCAATTTTACTTCCATCTGAAAAATACTGAACAACCATATTTCTTTGAGCATCAAAGTCACATTGTTCGAAAGTAACAACTTCTTCTTTAATCATTTCCGCCATAAAAAAATTCTCCATGCTATTTTCAAGAACTTAAACACAGAATAGCATAAATAAGCAAGAAACAAAAGAAAAAACAATAACGAAGTATCAGCGACATTTACGACAGATAAAGGAGAGGGCAACGCGATTTCAGAGCACGAACAGCCACGTCATCAATTTGTGCGGTCAAGCGTGCTACGCTTGGCGATTAAACGCGCCGCGTTTATAAAAAAACTCAAGTCTCAATGATTGAGCAAAGAAAAAAGCAGCATCGCGGTGTCTAGGCACGAACAGTAAAAACAGCTAAGTCTTGCGATTAAACGCGCCGCGTTTACCGCTGTCGCGGCTAAGCACGTTAACCAACCTTCACCGCGCCATAAAAAAAGCCTCCGCTGATGGAGGCATGGCGTGTCGCGGCATCGGACAAGCCGATTTGCGCCAGTCGTTCGGTTGTTAACACGTGCTTGCACCGCTATCGCGGCTGAGCACGTTAACCAACCTTCACCGCACCATAAAAAAAGCCTCCGCTGATGGAGGCATGGCGTGTCGCGGCATCGGACAAGCCGATTTGCGCCAGTCGTTCGGTTGTTAACACGTGCTTGCACCGCTATCGCGGCTGAGCACGTTAACCAACCTTCACCGCGCCATAAAAAAAGCCTCCGCTGATGGAGGCTTTTTTTATGGCGCGCCCTAGACGATTCGAACGTCTGACCCACAGCTTAGAAGGCTGTTGCTCTATCCAGCTGAGCTAAGGGCGCATCTGAAAAAAATCTAGGTGGTCGGGACAGGCGGATTCGAACCGTCGGCATCTTGCTCCCAAAGCAAGCGCTCTACCAGGCTGAGCTATGTCCCGTTGACCTTTCGATTCTTAACACGAAAAATAAATTACCTCAAATAAAATAAAATGCAAGCATTTTTATATAATTTTTGGTTCAGTAATTAAACCTTTTTCCTGAAAACTATAATAACCGCTATTGCTGACAATCAAATGATCAAACAATTTAATACCAACTGCGGCCGCTGCCACATTGATTTTATTGGTAATTTCTACATCGGCACGCGATGGGGTCACATCACCTGAGGGATGATTATGAACCAATATAATGGCACGTGCACCATGAAGCATAGCGGACTTAATAACTTCTCTGGGATGAATTGCCACTTGGTTAATTGTACCTCTTTGTTGAACTTCTTCCCCAATAACTTTCAGCTTCACATCCAAAAAGATAATACGAAATTCTTCCACATCTCTGTAACCAATTGCCGTACGACAATAATCCAGCATAGAATCCCAATTATTAATCACGGGAGCATCTTGATTCTTCAAACTATCCCAGCTAGAGCGAACAGCTGCTTCTCGCACAATATTAAAGACGATATAACTGCTTTCCTTAATGCCGGATACTTCATAAAGAGCGGCAGCCGGCGCATTAATCACCGCAGAAAAGCTGCCAAACTTAGCCAAGAGCTGCTTAGCCAAAGGTTTAACATCTTTTCTGGGAATTGAGAGCATTAACAAGAGTTCCAATAATTCATAATCGGGCATATCACGCCCACCGCCCAATAGAAAACGCTCTTTCAAACGTTTTCTATGCCCATAATAATCGGGAACTTGCTCTTTATTGTCAGAAATATCTTTTTGATTAGTCATATTTGTTAGTCAATTTTATAAGGAGGTTTATCCAATCCTTTAGGAGAATAAGTAAATACTTCATAACCATCTTTAGTAACACCTAAAGAATGCTCAAATTGAGCGGATAAAGATTTATCTCTGGTTACGGCCGTCCAACCGTTTTTCAAGATAAAACCATCTGGTTTACCGATATTAATCATAGGTTCAATGGTAAAGAACATCCCCTCTTCCATAATCGGCCCCGTTCCTTTGCGAGCAATATGCATAACATTTGGCGCATCATGAAAAACTTTTCCTAAGCCATGACCGCAAAACATATCAACCACGCCATAACCGTATTTGTGAGCATATTCGGCAATCACATAACCGATATCCCCAAAATGCACCCCGGGTTTAACCACATCAATACCACGCATCATGCACTCATACGTCACATCGCACAAGCGTGTAGCTTTGAGTTTTGGCTTACCGGCATAATACATTCGACTGGTATCACCATACCAACCATCAACAATTGCTGTGACATCAATATTTAAGATATCGCCATCTGCTAACTTATGTTCCATATCAGGAATACCATGACAAATCACATGATTAATGGAAATACAAGTTGACTTAGGATAACCATGATAACCTAAGCATGCAGGAATTGCCCCTTTAGAAATAAGGAACTCCCGACACTTATCATCGAGTTCACCGGTAGTCACACCGACTTGCACGAAAGGAGTAATATAATCCAAACATTCCGCAGCTACTTTTCCGGCTTTTCTCATTCCTTCAAATCCGGCTTTATCGTGAATCATAATGCCGTCTTTTCTTTTGATTTCCAATTTAAATCTCCTAATACAAAATATTCATACTTTGAGTAATGTTTATACTTTTATCATCAATAGTGCAACCATAACCGCAAAATTTCAAGCCGTTTTTTGCTTCGTCAAAAATTCTGGCTGCGGCAGCGGGCTCGATTGTCCAGCTAAATTTAATATTCTGACAGTCCATTCTAGGAACAATCAACAAAACATATGTGTCATATCCCATTTTGCGTAAATTGGTAAACTCGCCAAACATCGACATCTCAAAAAAATTCAAAAACGACGGAAATACCACATTAGCACCTTGCTTATTATAAATACTAACAGCATAAACATAAGCCAATTCTTCATTTTCGTTTGAAAATTCCAAATTAGCATATTTAATATTTTCGCTCGTTCCGATTGCTCTCAATTTGGTATAACGAGAAAACTCTTGCAACAAACCTTTTTCAAAAGCCTCTTGGACCAATATTTGTGCATACAAAGGACTAATCATAACTAAAGCGCCGTCTTTTTGCACCATAACGGCTTCATATTTAAGACGATTACTTGTTTTATTTATGGGCAATAACCAAACAATCGTTCCGACTTTATAAAGATTTTGCTTAGCATCTAATTCGGGACAAAAAGCAGAAACAATCTCATCTGAATTGATTTTCACATCCAAAATCAAATTCTTATAACACCTGATAATTTCACCTTTTATCAATTCAGAACCGAAATTCATACTTTCTCTTTCCTATAAAAAACAAATAGAGCATACTCTTTCAATGCCCTATTTGCAATTCATTTTAAGATTTACTCAAGAATTTCTGCCTTTATTCATCTTCAGAACTTGAATATTATTTAATTTATTCTTCTCTAAAGATTTTTTATAAGCTTCAATTGCTTGCAGAGCTTTAGCTTTTTTCCACTCTTTCTTGGTCATTTTCCCGACCAAATTTTCTCCCTCTTGCCTATCATGCTTTCTTTTAGAGCGATAGGTTCCATATTTAAGTTCTTTGGGTGAAAGACGCTGAGGTTCATCCTCAAGTGGCAATTCCGTCATCGTATCATCCAACATATTTGGGCTGCTGGATACAAAACGCGTCGAATAAGGACCTTTTGTCACCGGAGTGTTTTCAATTTCCATCAGTTTTTCAATTGGCATATAGTTTTCATCTATCCGCCAAAATTCCGTAATACCTTCTTGCGGAATATTCGGATTGGGGTGAATTGGGTTTTGATAAATAACTTTCACACCAATCCAAGTCATTGGCTCAAAAGGTTTTGGTTCATTAACAGTTCTGCTTTGTCCCACTTGCATCACTTCTTGGTTTTCAGCCAAAACAACTTTTCCGCCATGAGCTTCAATAATTCGTTTGGTATTTTCGCATTGTTCGGGATTACCATGAATTGGCGTATAAACTGCATTCGGAGCATAAGTTTTAATAACCTCAATCAAACTTCCCAAAGCCTTGGCATTAATATGTCCGGAATCTTGCATTTGTACTTCTTCAAAATCAGCAATTTTGTGAGAAGATGGCGTCATCACGACTTTAGCCCCTTTCGCAGCCAAACGCTGTAACATTTCAGGACCGGTTTTACCATTAATGTCATCAATAATTCTCTGTCTTGCCAAAATGAGTGTATTTTTTCCAACCCGAATAGTTTTGTGCAAATCTAAAGACATTAAAGTAACGGAAGCCATCGGAATATTTGCCAAATCACCCTTATTGTGATTATATTCTTCCAAACCTTGGGCAAAAGCACCGGTTGCAACCACATATTTTGGTTTAACATTCTTATCATTGAGATAAGCTTCTAAGGTACCGCTGTACACAAACTTATCAAAATCCAGATGTCCGCTATCAGTCATGGCTTGCTTAACCAATTGCAACCATTTTCCGTCCAAATAAACTTTAGTATTTAATTTCTTTGCCACTTCAATATCAATAGCAATATTTTCAACACTGCGTGAAATCACCGGAGAAATAATCAAACTTCTATCGGGATTAGCTTTAACAACATTATAAGTATTTTCGACCGCCTTTTCAAAGCCGATTCTATCTTTTCCATTCGGAACGGTAGAGGTTGAATCAATCTGAACATTGGTTGTGAGTTTTCTTTTTAATAAATCTTGATATTGCTCAAAACTAAAACTTTTACCCACCGGCATATTCTCTTCAACCAAGAAATCTCCATTATTAATAATACCGGCAGAAGGTTGACCATTCACTTTGGTCAAAGTATGGAAACCCAAAGCATCCACCACACTGTGACTTACGCTAAATGGTTCTATTTCAATATCTTGACCTACTAAAATTTTATCACCGGGATTAATCTTTTCAATAAAAGGAGGTTGCATTCCCAACTGCAAAAAAGCTTTAGAAATTAAACTGCGAGTAAAAGCACTTGCCTTAATCGGCGGAAGCTCATAGCCCATACGCACATAATTAATCAATGCGCCGATATGGTCTTCATGCGCATGCGTCAAACAAATAATTGCTACCGGCTTTTTTGCTTTAATTTCTTGTTTAGTGTCAGGATCAATCCGGTCAAAATATTCCCCAATATCCGGATAAGCCGTACTAAATCCCGATTCGTAAGGCGCAAAAATACAACCCAAATCAAACATCACTCGCTTTGTCTCCAAAGCTTCGTTTGTATGCTCAATCACCATACAGTTACCACCGATACGGTCTTTGTTCACACCACCGATAAACTCAACTTTGGTACCTGGTTCAATTTTTTTCACCGCGGCTTTGTGCCATTTAGTCAGATTGGGTTGCAAATTTTTAGACATAACGCCTCCTGCAAATATCAAGATTAATGCCTATATAATGCCTATATTTGACAAAATTTCAAGTTTTTTTTCTACAAAATTTCGCAATTTTTCTTTCCTTGAAATTTTCTGACTTAAGATTATCTTTAAAATAGCGTCAAAAATAAGGAGATTCCCCATGCAAGCGATTCTTAAATTCATCTATTCTACGGTATTGGTTATGGTTTCAGCCTGGCTCTGCGGAATATTCACACATATTGGTATTGAAGGTTGGTATAATGGTTATGAAAAACCTTTCGGCACACCGCCAAACTGGGTCTTTTCTCCGATGTGGACACTCATCTATGCGCTGATGATTGTTTCATTTTTTATGGTTCTCAACACCGCTTCACACTTAAAAAAGCGTGCCGTTATTTTGTTTATCTCGCAGCTGTTTTTGCAAATTGTATGGTGTTGGGCATATTTCAGCGAAGGTTTGCTGGGCGTGGGCTTAGTCATCATCATCGCATTAGATATTGTGTTCTTTAAGATGATACAATTTTTTCACAAAATCACCCCCATGGCCGGGCATCTGAATTGGCTTGGTTTTGCTTGGATGTGCTACGCCACATTTTTGAATTCAACTTTTGTTTACACTTACGGAAGTATAATTGAATTTTAATGAAAATTTTACTAGACTCTTAGCCCAAAATACAATAAAAAAAGGAAGGTTTAAATAATTAATTTTTTGGGAAGTAAAATTAACCATGACAACAACGCTAAAAGATATAAGAAATACATACTTAAATTTCTTTGCAAAACACGATCATAAAATCATTCCGTCCTCATCACTTGTACCGGACAATGATCCGACCTTGATGTTCACCAACTCCGGAATGGTTCAATTCAAAAACATTTTCACTGGCAACGAAAAACGCGACTATACACGAGCGACGACTTCCCAAAAATCTGTTCGAGCCGGTGGCAAACACAATGACTTGGATTCTGTCGGATACGATGTCCGACACCACACATTTTTTGAAATGTTGGGTAACTTTTCTTTCGGTGATTACTTCAAAGAAGATGCCATTGCTTGGGCTTGGGAACTGGTTACTAAAGAGTTTTGTATTCCGAAAGAGCGCTTAGCCGTTACCGTATATCACACCGATGATGTTTCTCGCAACATCTGGCGCAAAGTCTCTGGTTTACCTGAAGACCGCATTATCGGTATTTCCACCAAAGACAACTTCTGGCAAATGGGTGATACCGGTCCTTGCGGTTATTGCTCTGAGATTTTCTATGACCATGGTCCTGAAGTTTGGGGCGGCCTCCCCGGCACACCTGAAGAAGACGGCGACCGCTGGATTGAAATTTGGAACTTGGTTTTCGATGAATTTGAAGACTTACCCGACGGCAGCCGAATTCCATTAAAGCAACGTTGTATTGATACCGGCATGGGCTTGGAGAGAATGTCTGCCATTTTGCAAGGCGTTCACTCTAATTATGAAATTGACTTATTCAAAAACCTGATAAACGATATTTCCAAACTCACCGGTGCTGACCCGGAAGGTCCGCTGAAATCTTCTTTCAACGTCATTGCCGACCACTTGCGCGCCATGAGCTTTTTGATTGCCGACGGCGTATTGCCAACCAACGAAGGCCGTGGCTATGTTTTGCGCCGCATTATGCGCAGAGCTATGCGCCATGTTCAACTGCTTGGCATTCATGAGCCGATGATTTATAAACTTTTGCCCTCTCTACAAAGAGAAATGGGCGAAGCTTATCCCGAACTCTATCGCGCTCAAGCTCTCATCAGCGAAACAATCAAGACCGAAGAAAGCCGTTTTATCAAAACTTTGGATAAAGGTCTTCGTATTTTGGATGAAGAAACGGCAAACCTCAAATCAGGAGATGAATTAAGCGGCTCCGTTGCTTTCAAACTCTATGATACTTATGGTTTTCCGCTTGACCTCACCCAAGATGCTTTGCGCAACAAAAACATCTCTGTTGACACCAAAGGTTTTGATGACGCCATGGCCAAACAAAAAGCCGAAGCCCGTAAAAACTGGGCGGGTTCTGGCGATGCCGGCACGGAAAAAGTTTGGTTCGAGATTCAAGAAAAAGTCGGAGCAACCGAATTCTTGGGCTACAACACCTTAAAAGCTGACGGTCAAGTTACGGCTTTGGTTGTCAACAATGAAGCTTTGAATGTTGTTAGCCGCGGTGAATTTTGGTTAATTGCCAACCAAACTCCGTTTTATGCCGAAATGGGCGGACAAGTCGGTGATATCGGTTTAATCAGCAGTGATGATGTCACCATCCAAGTTTTGGATGTCAAAAAGAAATTAGACGGCATTTCGGCCCACTTGTGCAAACTCATCAAAGGTAGTGTCAAAGTTGGAGATGTTTTAACGTTCCAAGTAGCTGAACAAAATCGCAAAAACATTTGCGCTAACCACTCGGTTACTCACCTACTTCACCGTGCTTTGCGTGATGTATTAGGTAATCACGTTGCACAAAAAGGTTCATACGTTTCAGCTGAAAGAATGCGTTTTGACTTATCTCACCCCAAACAAATCACAGCCGAAGAGATTCGTCAGGTTGAAAACATTGTCAACAACGCCATCCGCCAAAACTACCATGTTACCACCGCTTTAATGTCTCAAGATGAAGCCATTAAATCCGGTGCTATGGCTCTGTTTGGTGAAAAATACGGCGAAGAAGTCCGCGTTGTCTCCATGGGCGATGATAAAGAAGTCTTCTCAAGAGAACTTTGCGGCGGTACACACGTCAAAGAAACCGGAGATATCGGCTATTTCAATATTATATCTGAAAGTGCCGTTTCTGCAGGCGTTCGTCGTTTAGAGTGCTTAACCGGACACGGTGCCGAACAATTCGTTCAAGAGATGGAAGATAAACTCCACGCTGTTGGTAATTTACTCAAAACCAGCTCTAATGATTTGGAAAAGAGAGTAAAACAACTCTTAGAAGAAAAGAAAAAACTCGAAAACGATATGTTTGAGTTGAAAAAACGTTTTGCCAGCAACAAAGCTGCCGACAATCGTGATAATTTTGAACTCATCAATGGTGTCAAATTTGTGGGTCGCGCCATTCCGAATGTCCACCCAAAAGAATTGAAAGCCTTTATTGATGAGATTACCCCCGAACTTGGCTCTGGTATTGTAGTGCTAGCTTCCAATAAAGATGACAAAGCCTCAATTGTAGTTGGTGTCACCAAAGATTTGACCGAAAAATATTCAGCCATTGATTTGGTCAAGAAAGCTTCTCAAGCCGTTGGTGGCCAAGGTGGCGGCGGACGTCCTGATATGGCTCAGGCCGGTGGCCCAAATGGTGACAAAATCACCGATGCCATCGAAGCTGTCAAACAAGCAATCTAAAAAAGCAGAGGCTCCCCAAGGAGCCTCTTTCTAAATTTATACTGTATAACTTACCTTTAATATTGCCAATTAGTTGAAGCTCTTATACATTGACCTCAATAACAATAATCATCTGGAGAGAATAGATGAACACATACCTTGTTCGACGACTACTACCTTTTTTAGTATTTACCTTAATCGCCGGTGGCATATATCTACTCTGTCAAACCATTAATAATTTTAATGTCTTGGATTTTTCCCTTACAGCCATAATCAAGACATTAGGTATCTTATTAGTAACCAGCCTGGTTGCATTTTTGTTTAGTATGGTACCTTTTGTACTCTATTTACTATTTTTACCCCAATCTTGGGTCAATCAAAAATTCGATAAATTTTTCACAATTTTCTCATACAGTTTATTTGTCTTCTCCACCTATTTTGAGTTAGCAGCAGCGTGGATATTCTGGGATGAATTCCAATCAGCCTTTAATTTTATTGCCGTTGACTATTTGGTTTACACCACCGAAGTCATTGCCAACATTACAGAATCTTATCCCGTCTGGAGTATTATAGGCACGCTTTTTGCCCTCACCTTTATAACCGTATATTTCACCAAACGTTGGTTATTTGTTGAAATTGCGGCACCCAAATTCTTCCGTCGCTTATTTTATACGCTTGTCTATGCGCTCATCTGTGTTTTAGCATATAATAATGTCGATATGAGTAATTTAGAAATTAACGCCAACCGCTTTAACAACGAGCTCTCTAAAAACGGACGTTACAGTTTATTCAGTGCTTACCTTAAGAATGAAATTTCTTACTCAGATTTTTATATCACTCACGACCCTAAGACGAATGTTGAAATTTTGCAAAACAAATTCAAAGGCAATAATGTCACATTCAAGAAGAATAGTGATATTACGCGACACATCAGCTCTGCCCGCCCGGAGCAAAAACACAATGTTATCATTGTGTTAATGGAAAGTATGAGCTCAAAATTTCTAACCGAAAATCGTTATCCCGGTCTCTATAAAGTAACCCCAAACCTGGATCGCCTCAGTCAAGAAGGTCTATTTTTCAGCAACACATATGCCTCCGGTACTCGTTCGGTTCGAGGGATTGAAGCGGTTACGCTGAGTGTTCCACCGCTTCCCGGACAATCAATTGTTCGCCGTCCAGAAAACGAAAATCTCCACAGCTTAGGCTCTGTTTTTGCAAAAAAAGGATACGATAACAAGTGGATATACGGAGGCTTTGGTTATTTTGATAATATGAATTATTTTTTAGGCAACAATGGTTTTCAAGTCATTGACAGAGGAGCTTGGAGCAAAGAAGAAGTAACCTTTGCCAATGCCTGGGGTGCATCAGATGAGGACACATTTGCCAAAGTCATCAAAGAAGCAGATAAGTCTTATGCATCAGGCAAACCATTTTTAAGCTTAATACTCACAATATCCAATCACCGTCCCTACACCTACCCTGCTGGCAAAATAGACCTCAAAGGCGGTCGCGAAGGCGGGGTAAAATATGCAGACTACGCCATTGGAGAATTTATCTCTCAAGCAAAGAGTAAACCTTGGTTTGACAATACTCTGTTTGTATTTGTGGCAGATCATACGGCCGGAGCCGCCGGTGATGAAGAAATCACTCTTGAAGATCACCATATTCCTTGGATTATCTATGCTCCCAAATTGGTAAAAGCCCAAAGAATAGACACACCTGTCAGCCAATTAGACGTTTTACCGACCATTTTGGGTTTACTCGACTTTGACTATGAAAGCCATTTTTATGGACAAGATGCACTTGCACCTAACTATGAAAGTCGCTTTTTTGTTAGCAATTTTCAAAAAATCGGCTATGTCAAAGACGGAATTGATATCATCTTAAAACCCATTAAAGAACACTCATTCCACCCGCAAGAAGTATCCCCACAAAAGCAAAGTGAGCTACTAAATGAAGCAGTTGCTTTCTACCAAACAGCGGCGGATTGGAAACAAAATCTCAAGGACTAATATAAATGAAGAAACTCCTCATAGGCTTAAGCATTGGCATACTCTTACTTTTAGGTGTTTTAGCTCTGGAATATTACACTGATTGGGATTTGATATTGCAGGAGCATTTTTTTGACCGAGCTAATAATCGCTGGTTAATTTATCCGGCTTTGCACAAGAAACTGAGTTTTATTTTTTATTCCGGATTAAAGAATGTCTTAATTGCCACGGCAGTTTTTTGCTTAATTCGCCTACTCTTGTCAATCAAGCGCAAAGACCTAAGAACAAACAACCAACCTTACCTAATTATGCTGTTGAGTATTATTTTTGTGCCATTAATTGTTGCCAGCGCCAAATATTTTACCAACGTCTATTGCCCCTATCAGCTCAACATCTACAACGGGCTTTACCCTTTTGTCAGAATCTTGGAAGACTACCCCGCTGACTTTATCCAGCCCAAACCGGGACGTTGTTTTCCGGCAGGACACGCCACAGCTGGCTTTGCCTTTATGGCGCTCTACTATTGCTTCAACGATAGAAAGAAGCGTATTTTAGGCTTAAGTTTAGGGCTCATTTTAGGTTGGACGGCTGCCACTTATCAAATGTATCGCGGACAACATTTTCTTTCTCATTCTGTATTTAGTATGATATCTGCCTTCATGGTCATTATGATAATAAATTATCTGGTAAGAAAATTTTACCTAAAAAGATATTGATTTTTATCAAAGAGTTATTAAATTCACTGCTTGAGACTTTACTTTACAAATAAATAATGATATCAAACAATAGAATTTGAAAAAAATACTGAGAAACACCATGAAAATCAGACACTACGGACTGCGTCTAAACATAGACACCTACAAAGCCAATATTGACAAATACCGCAACCGACTCCGCAATTCTGCACTCAATCCCAGCGTTCTAGCCGCTGATTTGCACATTGATGTCAACAAATCCTTCAAAAAGGAGTGCCTTCGCAAATTAATCCATTTGAGCTCGCTTTGGATTCCTGCCTTAATTTATTTTGTGGAACCGGCAATTTGCATCACTATTTTTGCCACTATTTTCATTGGCGACGTAATTTTGGAATATGGAAATTATAAGAAATGGCGTTGGGCAAGAAGAACCTTTGGTCTGCTTTTTTACAAGGCACTTCGCAACAAAGAGCTCAAACGCAATGAACTGCAACTAAGCGGCGGAGCTTATGTTATGTTGGCGGCCATTGCCTGCGCCCTACTCTTTCCGGCCAACGTTGCAGTTGTCGCCTTAAGCGTAATGCTTGTTTCTGATACTTGTGCCGCTATTTTTGGCAAAGCCTATGGCACAAGAAAACTCTACAAGTACAAATCCTTAGAAGGAACTGTTGCCTTTTTCCTTAGTGCATTAGTCATTATGATTTTATGCAACATGATTTTGCCGGTCACTTATGCCAGCATCATTGCCGCTTTTGCCGCAACTATGGCCGAGATGTATGAAGACAAACTCGAAATTGATGATAATTTATCAATTCCTTTAAGCATTGGTGCAATCATCACCCTTCTTCCTTAAAATAAACTATCAACACCATAGAATAAGACTTGCCAAAACTAACTGCTTGTGCTTATATCCAGCACAAGCAGTTATCATTATGTCTAACCAAATTTTATTATCATGAAGAAAGAAGTAATGAATTTAAACAGCCACGATGCTTATACAGCATTGGGCTATGCTGCCGGAAAATTCAAAGTTCATGTTGAATCATCACAAGTCCACACCCGTTTGGCCACTTTTCAAAAGAAATGTTCCCAATTTGGTAAAGGACAAAAGGTTGCCGTCTGGTATATCCGCTGTCAAGATGAACAAGAACAACCAAAATATCTGTTGCTTGCGGTTGGCGAAACCTTGCACAATGCGGTTTTGACCAATCCAGAAGATGTTAAGTTTGCAGAAATAAGCGAGGCCAAAATCGCCGGACAAACTTTCACACTCCACAAGCAAGACAGTTTTGCAAAATTTGAACCGGTAACTAAGAAGTAAATTCTTCAATTCCAATGGCTTAAGTCTTTCGGCTTAAGCCATTTTGTATATTTTCTGAAATTTTTGTCATTTTTCGCTTGCTTTTTTATTTTATTTGTGCTTTTATACTTTTCAGTGATTTTATAATTATATTGTTTAACCGCCCTCGGGCATAAAACTTAAGAATTATGTGTAAGAAAAATTTGAACCAGGAGTACTTGAACGCAGCCACTACAAAATCAGCAATGATTGCTGCAACCGGACGTGAAATTAAAGAAGTTGGATCATTCACCTTGGTGGTTTCCAAACAAAGTGGAAAAGGAGACCGCAAAGACCTGATACAGCCCAACATTCCGGTCAAAGTCTGGGCAGAAATAACATCCGGCGCAGACTTTGCGGTTCGCCCGCTCATCAAAGAAGCCGGAAAAAAATCAAAAGTAGAGATTATTGACACCGCAAACGTGGTATCGATGACGCCACTCACGGAATTTGACTACGACGGTGTTCATTACCTCCGCCAGCGCGTGGAAAACGTCCACCGCTTTGCGGAAATCAGAAAAAAATAATCTCCAATCTTGCAAACCAAAACAGTTGCGTGCAGCTATCGTGAGATACCTCCCCGCAACTTACTATTGAAAAAACACAAAAAAAGCGCCCCAATCATACCTGATCAGGGCGTTTTTTCTTGAAAAATAAAAAATTTCCATTATAACAACGTCAATAACATTATTTTTCTATATTTATTAACCCTTAAAAAATATAACGTATGAAACCCAAAGGATTTCAAAGCAAAAATGTTGAGGCCGACAAAATCATCCCTCAACTTCAAGCGGCTCAAAAGCGTTTTAACATTACCATTGCGCCAGACACGCTGCTGGAGAGATTAAAAATCTCACCCAATCGCAAAACTTACTTTTTAAGTGCCAATCACACTTATTGCTGCGCCGGTTACAAAAGTACTGACGGCAAAAGTTATCTCATCTTTGACATGGGCTCTGGCAACATCTGCACCATTGAAGCAAGCCACGCCACAATCAAACCTCTGGAAGATAACATCTGCTTAAACGGCATTCAGCTGGAACTAAAAAATACCGAAAAAGGCTGGAAATATGCAAGAAAGTAAGATTGCGCATCTCTAAAAAACCCCGATATATCAGAATATCGGGGTTTTCATTTACCTATTTTCTAATAAGAGCAACAAACGTTTCAAAACCGATTGCTCGACAAAATCACCTTTTTTCACCCAAAGAGCGGCACTCACGCCATCTTTTTCAAAATCATCCGTAATCTTAAAATATTTTTTTTGCAAGGTTTCCACACATGGTGTAATGGTAATTTTTTCACCCTCGAGCTTAGAATTTATCTCGCCCGAATACACGCAATCAACAATAATATCCGGCATTAATTTCGGTGCACCATTCACAAAAGCATCATAAACCTGTGCCCCGCCTCCGATATACAAATCTTCTTCAAATTCCTTAAAATGCCGAATATCTGAAAGCCAATGTTCATTTTTGGGCATTTGCTCATCTTCCGGCCGAAGAGAAGACAGCACCCAAACCTCACATTTTTCCAAAACCTGTTTCGGAATGGTCTCAAATGTTTTACGACCGAACACCACATTTTGTTCAGCAATCACATCTGCAAAGAAACGACTGTCAGATGAAATATTCCAAGGAATTTCTTTTCCAACTCCAATCAGATTTTCTGTTTTTTCTCGACACCAAATGGCAACTTTCGTCATAGTGTATCCTCCGTCATATTAAGATGAGTATAAACTTATTTTTCTAAAAGCCAATAAAAAAGCCAAAGATAAACTTTGACTTTTTTATTTTAAACTCAGAGAGTTAACGGAACGATTTCCACCACCACTTGAACTGTCCTTTCTTAAAAAGCAACTTGTGTTGTTGGTGTTTGGCTAAAAATTCCCACTTTTCAGCTTTAAGAGCTTGCTGGAAAACATCTCCCCTATTGCTCTCAATAACTTGCCCCAGATAGTCATCCCAATCTATCACGTCATAAAAACCATAAGCCACTAAAGTTCCCCACTTTTTGTTTTTTACATAGAGGTCAGTGCTTTTCTTTTCATCCAACAAGAAATCATCATAATTTTTTGCAAACAATAGCTTTTGCATACCATTATCATACAAAATTTCTAAAATGTCAGATACAGAAAAACCATTAAATGAAGTAAAAGACGTTCCCCCAAAAACTTCCTTCCATTTTTTGAGTTGAATAAGTCTTTCCATACCAGCCTTTGTAAAAGCAAGAAATTGATACAATCCCTTATGACACGCATAATCCAATTGACCATATTTGACTAAAATTAGATATTGTTTATACTTTGCCAAAATATCAAATTGCCCATGCTTGGCCAAGGTTTCAAATTCTCCTCTTTGCGCCAAAATATCCCATAATTGATATTCGACCAAAGATTCTACAGGAAAAGTTTGCTGAATATAATTGAAACATTCGTATTTAACAAAAAAATCCTCAGTTTTTTTCTTTCCCCAATAGACACACAAGAAATTATAGCAATCATCAGTCAGACGAACACTCGTTCTCAATGCTTTAGGAATGACATTTGCATAACCAAAGTCAATCAGAGCATTCAAAATAAAAGGCGTTAACCCATAACCTTGTGCTACCATTCTCAAAAAGGCTTTGATTTGACCATCTTTAATTTTGCAAAACAAAACTTGATTACTCTGTTCTGGTGTTAGAAAATCTAACTTTTTCTCATAATTTTCCATAATAAGATAAGTTTTAAGTTAAATTTGACATAAAAATAAAATAATGAGCTCAATATTAGCAATAATTAGCATTTTGTCAATAAAACATCTGTTCGCTTCAACTAATTCACTTGAAATCTCACAAGATTAAAGCTATACTATTTTCCGCTGAGAAATCAGCTATGACACTAGAGGCAGTATAAAATAGGCTTTTAGGACCCGGGGGCAGTACCCGGCACCTCCACCAATTAAAAATCTTCGGGGGTGAAACAGGATTGACTGGGAGCAGTAAAGATATGAGCTGTGTCCGGTGAGATACCACCGTTATCGGTTCAAATTAAAATGAATGCTAACGATAATAACGTAGCTCCAGTTGCTTTGGCTGCTTAGTCTAAAGCGACAAATCTAAATTCTTATGACTTTGGATAGTCGTAAGTGGGGTTTGGGCCACCTAGCAACAGAACGGCCCTTATCAAACAGAAAGGGAAACGGATGAGTGAGTATTTAACAGAAATCAATTATGATAAATTAATCGAAAAATCGCTCAAACATGTTGTGATTGAAGCCTTAAAGATAGCTGAAAGACAAGGTCTTCCCGGCGAAAATCATTTTTACATTACATTCAAGACCTCTCACCCGCAAGTAGGCATGACAGATTCGCTCAAACAACAATATCCCAACGAAATGACCATTGTCATCCAACACCAGTATTCCAATTTAATTGTATCAAACTCTTCTTTCTCCATAGACCTAAGCTTCAATGGTGTACCTCAAACTTTAACCATACCGTTTGATGCCATCACCTATTTTGGCGACCCATACGCCAAGTTTGGTTTAAGTTTTACCTCCGGCGAAAACGAGACCGAACCAACGGGTAGCTTGTTTGACGACGATGAGGAAGAAGAAACACCGCGCAAGACCTCAGGCGGCGTTGCCAGCGTTGTTTCAATTGATGCTTTCCGCAAGAAAAATTAATGAAGAAAAAATCTGTTGTCATCGCCGGACGTCACTCCACCAGTATTTCTCTGGAAGATGAATTCCTAACCGAACTGGAAAATATTGCAAGACAAAAAAGAGTCAGTATCAATCAGTTAGTCACCGAAATTGATTCAAAACGTGAACACGAAAATCTCTCTAGTGCAATCCGAATTTATATTTTGAGATATTTAAAAAATCAAAATCCCGAAGTCTAAACTTCGGGATTTTTTTGAATAAAAGAATGAAAGACGCCTATTCCTCACCTTCATCATCAAAAGCCTCATCATTATCAAATTCAGCTTCATTATCCATTTCCTCATCTTCAAAATCATCTGAAGAATTTCCAATAAGCAAAGGATCTTGCTCCATTTCTACTTTTTTGCGACGACCACGACGCTTTTTAGCCGGAGCTTTTCGTTGCATTGCGCCGATAATATAGTTTCCGGCAACTTTGTACAAATCCACCAAATGGTTGTTATACATATGGTCGCCTTCTTCAATTAATGCAAAATCAACATCCACATTTCGTTGCTGATTAAGTTTTTTTGCCAAAGAAGCAACACTTGCCGGATTAACAATTTCATCAATTCCGCCTTGCACTACAAGCCCTGAAGTCGGACAAGGAGCCAAAAAAGTAAAATCTTTTTCATTGGCCGGAGGAGAAACGGCAATAAAGTTATTAATATCAGGACGACGCATTAAGAGTTGCAAGCCAATCCACGCCCCGAAAGAATATCCGGCAATCCAGCATTGTCTGGCTTCGGGATTAACTGATTGCAACCAATCAAGAGCAACTGTTGCATCCGAGAGTTCTCCTGGACCATCCTCAAACTCACCTTGCGAACGCCCAACACTCCGAAAATTAAAACGTAAAACAGAAAAACCCAAATTTTGAAAACAACTAAACAAAGTATAAACCACTTTGTTATTCATAGTACCGCCGTATTGCGGATGCGGATGTAAAATCAAAGCAATCGGAGCACCGGGTTTGTCACTTTGATGATAGCGTCCTTCCAAACGCCCCGCATGTCCGTTAAATAAAACTTCAGTCATATAACTTCTCTTTTTTACTTAAATTTAAACGTCGATTAAGTATATTATACAAATGTTGTACAAATTATTAACAAATTCACACAATTTCAGAGGACTTTAGCACAAAATGCAATCAAAATTCAAGCTTTTAATGCAAGACGTCGATGCGGTAATAGCCCGTGACCCTGCCACCAAGAACCGTACGGAAGCTTTTTTACTTTCATCAGGGCTTCACGCGATTCTTATTTATCGCTTTTCACACTACCTATGGGGCAAAAAATTTCGCCTCACTTCTCGTATCATCTCGCAACTGGGGCGTTTTTTAACCGGTGTTGAAATTCACCCTGGAGCAAAAATAGGCAAAGGCTTTTTCATTGATCACGGTATGGGTGTTGTCATAGGTGAAACCACCGAAATTGGCGACAATGTAACACTTTATCACGATGTTACTTTAGGAGGCACTACTGTTTTTGATGAACACGGCAAAGTCATGACCAAACGCCACCCCTCTATTGGCAACAACGTTATCATTGGCTCCGGCGCACAAGTTTTGGGGCCTATTCTTATTGGCAACAACGTCAAAATCGGTTCAAATGCAATTGTCACCAAAGATGTAGCCAATAACACCACCGTCATGGGCTTAGCCGCTCATAAGGTTGATGACTTAAGAAAAGGCCGCAAACAATTTCGCGCTTATGGTTTTGACGAGAAATTACAAGAAAACATTTCAACCGATGAATTATATAACGAAATCAAGGCACTAAGGAAAGAGTTAGAAGAATTAAAGCAATCTTCCGTTTCATTAAGTAAAAACTAACTTTTGCCGATTAGAGTAAAGTTGTAACGCAAATGTAACTATCATTTTTGCAAAAAATATAGTATTATATAAAATGAAGCAGGAGAATTATGGAGGCGGCCATGAATAAATACTTCTCTATACTAGCCTTTTTAGGATGCATGGCAACAGCATCTTACAGCTATGCGCAATTACCATCAAACCCTTGGGCTCCCAACCCCAATGATGGTTATTTTGAAAATGTCGCCAACAAACCTGTTGATACCGGCACCCCGACAATTCCGGAATATTCCGAAGGACAAACCAATGGAGAGGTTTTGCCTGTTGACCCATGGGCACGTACACGTGACCGCAGTGGTGTAAAGACCTGGCGCGGTTCAGCTCAACACGGTAAATTAAACTATATTGGTGAAGCCACCTCTTGGGGTGATGCCAATGGACAAGAATTATTAGCTCCTGAAGTTAACCGCCACAACATGCTAGTTTTAACCGATTACTTGCGCAAAATGGGCTACAAAATTCCCGAAAGTTATGACCAAAACATTAAAGATATGCCACAAAAATACAAAAAGATTTTGCAAGAAAGCTATGACGAAGTATATGTTGCCAATGACCCATTAAGTGTTTCCTTCAGCAAAATTATGGATGGTGTCGAATTAGGAACCGGCTTAGATATGGAAAACATTTTGTTTAATACCATGGACATTTTGAGCACCGACTAAGGAGACATTTGATGCGTAAATTTTCCATTTTATTTTTATTGTTACTCATGACATCTCCGGCTCATGGTGCAGAAGATGCCATTGCCAAGTTAGAAGCTCAAGCAGATAACATCAATGCCATATCTCCCGAACAACAAGCCAAAATATTAGACAGCATCAATAAAAAAAATTATTACAAAATAAACAACTATTCACCACAAAAATTAAAAGCAATTATGAAGTTTAAAAACGAAACAGACAAAAGATACGCTCGCCAAAATAATAAAGAATACGTAGAACCTGAACCTATTGACGTAAATGATAAAATCGGATTAAAGTACTATTTCAAAAAAGATATTAATTTAGAACTAGTTAATCCTAGCAATTTTGAGTAACAAAAGAGCCCATTAAATGATTCACAAACAACCAAGTATAATTTTGGTCGAGCCTCAATTAGCCGAAAACGTAGGCATGGCTGCTCGCGCCATGATGAATTGCGGACTATATGAGTTAAGACTGGTAAATCCAAGAGAAAACCACTTATCCGAAAAAGCCATTGCCGCCTCTTCAGGAGCTGAAAAAATTTTGCAATCAGCACAAATTTTTAACTCCACCGAAGAAGCCATTGCCGATTTAGAACAAATTTATGCAACTACAGCCCGCCGTCGAGATATGATAAAGCCGGTTGAGACAGCATCTTATGCCGCCGAAAATATGACGCAAGCTTTGCAAAACGATGTCCGTTGCGGCATTTTATTTGGCCCCGAGCGCACGGGGCTTCACAATGAAGATGTATGCTTAGCCAACGCCATTATTGAAATTCCACTAAATCCAGAGCATTGTTCGCTAAACCTATCGCAAGCAGTCTTATTGGTAGGCTACGAGTGGTATAAAAGACAAATCGACGCACCGGAACTCCAGTTCATTACCAATAAGACGACTTTGGCAGATAAAGAAAAGGTTTTACAATTTCTTAAGTACTTTGAGGATAAATTAGATAACTGTGGAAACTTCCGTCAAAGTGAAAAGCGTGAAAGAATGATAATTAACTTAAGAAACATCTTTACACGCAATCAATTAACATTACAGGAGTTGAATACGCTTTACGGAATAATAAATTATTTAGACAGGCACCAACCTGACTAAATTTCACATTTTCTATAACTCTTTGGAGATACGTTATGCCTCTTGAAGAACTAAGCCACGCATCATCGGTTATTTTCAACTGGGATGCTAAGATAGTGGCTTCTACTATTTTAATAATCAGCTACCTGATACTTTTTACCGAAAAGCTCAATCGTGCGGTTGTGGCTCTTGTCGGCGCCTGCATTATGATATTTGCCGGTGTTTTGACCCAAGAAGCAGCCATTGCCGGTATTGACTTTAACACATTGGCCCTTTTAACCGGAATGATGATTATCGTCGGCATTGCCGAAAAATCAGGTATGTTCCAATATGTGGCCATTTGGGCAGTTCACAAAACCCGTGCCAACCCCAGAAGTCTGCTATTCACACTTGGTTTGATAACAGCTGTCTTCTCGGCTCTGTTGGATAATGTGACCACGGTATTGTTAATTGTGCCGGTAACATTTCAAATTACCGATAAACTCAAGGTTAACCCCTACCCTTACCTGATAATGGAAATTTTTGCTTCCAACATTGGCGGTACGGCAACCCTCATAGGTGACCCACCGAACATTTTAATCGGTTCAGCACTTAACTTATCCTTTATGGATTTTGTAAATGAGCTAACCCCTGTTGTGGCTGTAACTATGTTGGTCTTGATTTTGGTATTTGACTTTGCTTATGGTCGCAAACTCAAAACCGATAAACGCAACCAAGTAGAGGTTATGAAAGTTAAAGCCGTTGACACCATTACAGATTGGGCGTTGTTAAAAAAATCCTTATTTGTTTTAACAGCCGTCATTTTAGGCTTTATTTCGGCCGAACATTTCCATATTGCCAATGGTACAATAGCTATGTTTGGAGCAGCAGTTATGATGTTTCTGTACACATTTGGCAACACACATTCTGAGCGCGACCACAAGGTTGAATCAGCATTTAATTTGGTAGATTGGACCACCATTTTCTTCTTTGCCGGCCTTTTTGCTATTGTTTATGGTTTGGAAGAAGCCGGTGTATTAGAACTTCTGGGACACAAGTTTACAGAGTTTACCGAAGGCAGTATCGAAAAAACAACAATGCTAATTGTTTGGGTTTCTGCATTAGTTTCCACAGCTATAGATAACATTCCCTTTGTTGCAACCATGATACCTTTGGTAAAAACCATTGAGGCTGACATGGGCGGACGTGAAGCCATGATGCCGGTTTGGTGGGCTTTATCACTTGGTGCTTGCTATGGCGGCAATGGCTCACTTATCGCCGCTTCTGCCAACGTCATTGTTGCCGGTATGTCGCAACGCCACGGTGAACCGATACACTTTATGCGGTTCTTGCTGTGGTCATTGCCCGTAATGTTGGGTAGTGTCGGCATTGCAGCTTTATATTTACATATCAGACACTTTATGTAAAAAATAAAGCCTCAAACTTCTAACAAAGCTCCTAATTTTAACACAAAATTAGGAGCTTTCGTTATATAAAAAAGATGTATTAGAATTAACTACAAAGAGGAATAAGAAACAAATGCAAGCAGAACATCTTGCTCAAGCCGCCAATCTGATTTGGGGACTTGACCCGAAAGTAGTCGCAACCTCTATAGTTGTTGTCTGCTACCTCATCTTATTCTCTGAAAAACTCAATCGCGCGGTTGTCGCTTTGCTCGGCGCTTGCGTAATGATTTTCAGCGGAATATTAACCCAAGCCCAAGCCCTCAAGGGTATTGACTTTAACACCATTTCACTGCTCGTTGGTATGATGACGATTGTCGGCATATCCGAAAAATCAGGTATGTTCCAATACGTTGCCATCTGGGGCGCTCAAAGAGTAAAAGCCAACCCGAGAGGTCTATTGGTCGTTTTAGCCGTAGTAACAGCTATGTTTTCAGCATTTCTGGATAACGTTACAACCGTTTTACTGATTGCTCCGGTTACTTTTAAGATTACTCAAAAATTAGATATTAACCCCTACCCATACCTTTTGTTGGAAATTTTTGCTTCCAACATTGGCGGTACGGCAACTCTCATTGGTGACCCACCGAACATTTTAATCGGTTCATCTTTGGGTTTATCATTTATGGACTTCGTCAAAGAGTTAACCCCAATCGTAATTGTAACGATGGCTGTAATTATTTTGGCATTTGACATTGTTTATAAAAAAAGAATTAAAACCACACTCCGCCGTCAAGTAGAAGTAATGAAGATTAACGCTGCCGAGTCGATTACAGATAAAGGCTTACTCATTAAGTCCTTATTTGTTTTGTTCACGGTAATTGCCGGCTTTATTTCCGCAGAACATCTGCATATCGCCAACGGTACGATTGCCATCTTCGGAGCGGCTGTTTTATTATTGCTCTACACCTTGGGCAACTCTCACTCTGAAAGAGACCACAAAGTAGAATCAATTTTAGGCGTAGTCGATTGGACCACCATTTTCTTCTTCTCTGGTTTATTCGTCATTGTTTATGGTTTGGAAGAAACCGGAGTATTAAGAATGCTCGGACAAATGTTTATTGAATTAACGGATCGCAGTATTGAAAAAGCCACCATATTGATTATATGGACTTCAGCAATACTCTCCAGTGCCATTGATAACATTCCGTTTGTTGCCACCATGATTCCGATGATAAAATCAATGGAAGCCGACATGGGCGGCCGCGAAGCTATGATGCCTGTATGGTGGGCATTGTCCTTAGGTGCTTGCTTTGGCGGCAACGGAACCTTGATTGGTGCTTCGGCCAACGTCATTGTTGCCGGCATGGCACAACGTGAAGGTCACCCAATTCACTTTATGCGGTTCTTGCTGTGGTCAATTCCGGTCATGCTGACCAGCGTGGCAATAGCAACCGTTTTCCTTTATATCCAATATTTTTAAGATATAAGGAAACAAGAAAAAACACCGCCTTTTATGACGGTGTTTTTTTTGTATTTTTAAGAAAGCTGTTAGTACCGATTTCATCAAGCATTTTTTGCTCTTTATCATCGGCTTCCTTCTGGCGTCTTTGAGCGCGTCTTTCATCAACAATTTCAAATGTCTTTTGTTCTTTAAACATATCTGCCATAATATCGCGCTCATGTTCAATCTTGGCTTGCAAAACGGAGATTTGCATTTCTAAATTTTCTCTTTGTTGCATATAACGTTTAACATATGCCCCAAAATCGCCCACCCCCGAATTGGTTCTGGCAAATTCTTTTTCTCTTTCAAAAGCCTCATTCAGTTGCTCAAGCTGTTCTTGTAAAATATCTTGTTGTTTGAACAACTCATTTAAGATTTTGCGTTGCTCATCAATATGAAATTTTTGAATACGATTAAGCGTTTTCAGAGGATCTGCCATAAATCATCACCCCGTTATTTTTGTGCTGCCACATAAGGTGTATCAAGAATTGCCTTGAGTTGAGCATATCCTTCTTCCAAAGAAATTTTTTCACCTTTCTTTTGTGAAAGGAAAGCCTCGAGTTTAGGATAATAGAAGATAGCTTCATCAACTTCTTTATTTGAACCGGCCTTATAAGCACCCAAACGAATAAGCTCCGCCATATCTTCATAAGAGGCAATATATTTTCTGGCCTTTGCAACAAGAGCATATTCTTCCGGCGTATCACAATCAGGCATCGTACGAGAGATTGAGCGCAAGATATTGATGGCCGGATAACGGTTTCTCTCGGCGATTGCGCGGTCTAAAACAATATGTCCGTCCAAAATTGAGCGCACGGCATCGGCCACCGGTTCATTATGGTCATCACCATCCACCAAAACGGTAAATAATCCGGTAATAGTCCCCGTACCGGCTCCGGGACCGGCTCGTTCCAACAAACGCGGCAATTCGGCAAACACACTTGGCGTATATCCTTTTGATGCCGGAGGTTCACCTACCGAAAGCGAAATTTCTCGTTGAGCCATAGCAAAACGCGTAATGGAATCCATCATGCACAAAACATCTTTATTTTCATCTCTGAAAAATTCGGCAATGGCCATGGTGACATAAGCGGCTTGCCGACGCATCAACGGGCTTTCATCTGAAGTTGCCAAGACAAGGACAGATTTTTCAAGTCCTTCTTTGCCCAAAACATCTTCCACAAATTCTTTAGCCTCACGCCCACGTTCACCGATAAGCCCGATAATAGAGATATCTGAGTTTGTGTGCTTTGCCATCATAGACATCAAGGTTGATTTACCGACACCCGAACCGGCAAAAATACCCATACGTTGCCCTTTGCAAATGGTCAAAAAAGTATTTACGGCACGAACGCCGAGATCAACTTTGCCTTTAACCCTATCGCGAAAAGCAGCCGGCGGCGGAGAAGATTTAATATAATAAGGTTTTGCTCCTTTAATTAATGGACCTTTGCCATCGATTGGCTCGCCGAAAGCATTAACGATTCGCCCAAGCCACGAAGCATGAGGATAAATCACCGGTGCGGCATTTTCCACATCCACTCTGCACCCGGGGCCAATTCCTTGCAAAGACCCATAAGGCATAAGCAGAAGTTTATCCCCCCTAAAGCTGACCAACTCACAAGGCACAACACTATTATGCGTCGTATGCACATTACATCTGTCGCCGATTGTCAAAGGCGAACGCACGCCGCTCACTTCAATAAACAAACCTTGCACGGCGGTAACGGTTCCGAAGTATTCTCCAAAACTAATTTTTTCAATTTCGCCTTCAATATTTTTGAGCAGTTCCGACAACTTCATCCTCATCAACAAATCATTTCCTCTTATGCTAACACATAAAATACAGATTTTGGCAGATAATTAAAGGTTTTTCACAGTTTTCAAGCCTTACAATATTTTGTTAATAATTATTAACAAGCTCGATTAAAAAGTTAACAAATAAAAAATAAGAGTTTATGATGAGCTCATCAATAAAAAATAACTTATTTGGAGGTCTAAAAAATGCGGGTTTTATTGGTTGAAGATGATTACGCCATCTCCCAAAGTATTGAGACCATGCTCAAAAAAGAAGGCATGATTGTTGATACAACGGATTTGGGCGAAGATGGTTTGGAAATCGGCAAATTATATGATTATGACATCATCATTTTGGATTTGATGTTGCCGGATATGAACGGCTATGAAGTCTTGAAGAACTTGCGCGCTTCAAAAGTCAACACTCCCGTATTGATTTTATCTGGTCTCACCGAACCCGATAAAAAGGTTAAAGGCTTGGGCTACGGCGCCGATGACTATCTGACCAAACCTTTTGACAAAGCTGAATTATTGGCTCGTATTCAAGCTGTTGTTCGTCGCTCCAAAGGCCACTCAAATTCCATTATTCGCACCGGCGAAGTTGAAGTTAATTTGGATACCCAAACCGTTACTGTCGGCACCAAAACTTTGCACCTTACAGGCAAAGAATACGGCATTATGGAATTGCTTTCTTTGCGCAAAGGTTCAACTCTTAACAAAGACCAATTCTTAAACCACCTTTATGGCGGCATAGATGAACCGGAATTAAAAATTATCGACGTGTTCATCTGCAAACTTCGTAAAAAATTGGAAAAAGCATCAGGCGGTAAGAATTATATTGAAACCGTTTGGGGAAGAGGCTACGTCTTACGCGACCCTGATGAACCCAAAAAGCAATAACCGCATAATATACCAAAAAACCCCGCTCTCTGCGGGTTTTTTTGTGAGCTAAGCGCACATATCTATTTTTAATTTACATTCAAATAATTAGGCTAAATTGCAAAAAAAATAGAGGGATGCCAAGCACCCCTCTACCATACCTGATACCAAGATTATTCGGCATCTTTAAGATAATTAAATCCAACTGTCTTAAAGACAGGCTCTTCTGTACCAATCTCGGCACAGATAGATTTTACTATCTTTTTCCAAGCCTCTAAATCTTGGACGAAGGCCGGATTTGCCTCCGCAGATATGATTATATCACCACACCCCTGCTCAGCCATGCCACAGGAAACATATGTTCCGGTAGATGACATATAACGAGCAGCAGCTTCTTGCCATTTTACTCCTACTTCCAAAAGAGGAAGATGAGTTTTGGCTTCGAAACCGACAGTCTCAGAACCAAACCCTTGCAACGCCACACTTAACGTGGATTGGTGCAAACTTTTACGAAGCTTCTCAGCTTCTTCAAGTATGTTGGCATAAGTTCCCTCAGCACGATAAGCACCGACGGGTTCTCCCCCCTTTGGACATCCCCAATCCGTGTGATAAACACACACGCCGGGAAAAACATCACGTCCGAGAGCTTTTGCGACTGCCTCCGCTGCATTTTGCGGAGTTGTGACATTTTTTTCACCTTGATAACCTGCGATAAGACCGCAGAAAATCAGGTTTGATACTGTTGCGTTGTTGTTGTTGCTATTATTTAAATTTTTCATAATGAAAAAATTTAAATTTTCCAACAACTTTGGTTTTGCATTTTCACAAATCGTCCAATAAAGTAATCATTTTAGATTTAAATCACAGTTTACTATACTTCAACCGTGGGGAAATAAAGCAACATCCCTGTCTTAATGATATTTATTTTTCAACTTGTTATTGTTACATAATTACTCGTTGTCGGAAAAGCGCTTCAGATGATTTATCGACGGCCGCCGAAAACTGCTCTGAAGTCATCCCAATACCGCCGAAGCAGTGAATGAAACAACGCAACAACTAATAGTATCTAAATAATCAAATCATAGAAATGATTATACCATATTTAGACAAACTACGCAACATCAATTTTGTCCGATTTATTCATAGCGCAAAGCATTTATCGGGTTCAAGAGCGAAGCTTTATAGGCCGGATAGAATCCAAAGAACAAGCCAACCACACCCGAAAAAGAAAACGGCAATAAAATATACATCAAAGACACCTTTGCCGGAAAAGAACTAAAGTACCCGACAGCAATAGCCCCTCCAACACCAAGCATCACACCAACCAATCCGCCGATTAAAGACAAGACCAAAGATTCCATTAAGAATTGCCAACGAATATCCCAAGACTTAGCCCCTATTGCCATTCTAATTCCGATTTCACGCGTTCTTTCGGTTACGGAAACTAACATAATATTCATAATACCGATACCACCCACCAAGAGAGAAATGGAAGCGATTGACCCCAGCAAAATCGTCATAATTCGGGTTGAGTTTTCCATCATTTCCATCATTTGTGTTAAGTTCATAATCACAAAATCATCTTCTTTATTGCTCCCCAAATTATGTCTTTGGCGCAAGAGCTGCCTAATTTCATCTTGCACGGAATAAGTACTTTCGGCATCTATTGCCTGCAACATCACCATTTTAACCTGGTCGGGTAATTGGATACCCATAACTTTTTTCTGAGCCGTTGTAATTGGAATAAACACCACATCATCTTGGTCAAAGCCCATACCGTTTTCGCCTCGTTTTTCCAAAACACCGATAACTTCAAACGGAATTCCCTTTATACGAATTGTTTTTCCCAAAGGGTCAACATCACCAAACAATTCATAAACCACTGTTTGCCCCAAAATGGTAACTTTGCTTGCGTTTTTCACATCGCTATTGGTAAAATTTCGCCCATAATTCAAGTTCCAATCTTTAATCTGGAAATAGCGTCTGTCCGTACCGGTCACTTGTGTTGACCAGTTTGCATTACCATACACCATTTGTGCTGTTTCTTCCAACACCGGAGCCGCTAATCTTATTTTTGAAATTTTTGCCTGAATGGCATCACCATCACTTTTTTTCATGGTAGGTTGAGACCCTCTGCCACCCCTAGCCCCGCTGGAAGTAGCCACACCTGAACGAACAATCAACAAATTAGAGCCCATGGTTTTCATTTCTTGCTGAATTGAAATTTGAGCCCCATTCCCGATAGAAAGCATGACAATAACAGCACCCACACCAATAATAATACCCAAGCTGGTCAGGATTGAGCGCATTTTATTAGCCTTAATAGCGCGAAACGCAATACTAGAAACTGTTGTTAAATCAATCATGTGCCACAACTTTCTTATTTTTTACTTTTTCATCGGAATGGATTTCACCGTCAACAATTTTAATAATTCTATCCGCATAGAGCGCAATATCTTCTTCATGTGTCACTAAGATAATGGTTCTTCCCAAATCTTTATTGAGCTTGGTAAACAACTCCATAATTTCAACACTCATTTTGGTATCCAAATTACCCGTCGGCTCATCGGCAAAAATAATCGGAGCTTCATTTACCACGGCTCTGGCAATTGCCACACGTTGTTGTTGTCCGCCAGAAAGCTGATTTGGTTGGTGATACATTCTTTTTTCCAAACCGACCTGCTTTAAGGCTTTTATGGCGCGTGCTTGTCTTTCCTCTGCCGGCACATTTGCATACACCATCGGCAACGCAACATTCTCTAAAGCACTTGTACGAGAGAGTAAATTAAACCCCTGAAATACGAAACCGATTTTTTGATTTCTGATTTCTGCCAATTCATCGGAAGAGAGCTTTTCAACATTTTTTCCATCTAAAATATAATGCCCGCTGCTAGGCTTATCCAAACAGCCCAAAATATTCATCAAAGTTGATTTTCCAGACCCTGATGGTCCCATAATTGCCACAAATTCTCCGGTATTAATTTGCAAAGAAATACCTTTCAGAATTTTAAGATTTAATCCATCCAAAGGATAAGATTTTGTAATATTTTTAAGCTCAATCAATGACATTAATGTGGCATCCTCATTCTCATTTGGCGTTTAGCTTCAGCTTCGGCAGAATTTTCTTCCAAAATAACTTTCATTCCCTCTGTCAAACCATCAGCACTGATTTCGGTAAAATCATCATCAGCCACACCGGTTTTAATGACGATTCTTTCCGGAGTATTTCCTTCCAACACCCAAATACCTTTATCTTTATATCGTTTTGTATCACCATTTTCATCGGTAACGTAGAAACGCAAAGCCTTGTTCGGAACCAAGAAAACATCTTTTTTATTAGCGGTAATAATTTCCACATTAGCTGTCATACCGGGCTTGAGTTTGAGATCTTTGTTATCCACTTCTATAATGACTTCATAAGTTACCACATTTGAGGTATTAATGGCCTCGTTACGAACTTGTGTAACTTTTCCGATAAATACTTCATCAGGAAAACTATCAACACTAAATTCCACTACTTGCCCATTATGTACTTTGGCAATATCAGCCTCCACCACAGATGCTTCAATCTGCATTTTTGTTAAATCTTCTGCCACGTTAAACAAAGTCGGCGTCTGGAAACTAGCAGCTACGGTTTGCCCAACTTCCACTTCTTTTGATACGACTATTCCATCCACGGGAGAAATAATTTTGGTATAGCGTAGTTCCGTTTCAGCCGAATCAAGAGCGGCTTGGTTTTGCTCCACCTGAGCTTTTTTCAAAGCTAATTGAGCCACGGCATTGTTATACTCTTTTTCAGCCAAATCCAAATCTTTATCCGCCGAATATCTGGAAGCATTAAGTTTTTTAATACGCTCTAAATTTTTCTTAGCATAATCGACTTCATTTTCGGCCACTTGAACTTCGGCTTTAGCCACACTGAGAGCTGCTCTCTTTTGCCCGACGGTTGCTTCAAACAAAGCTGGATCAATCTGCGCCAAAAGCTGATTTTTAGTCACTTTTGAGTTATAATCGACATAGATTTCAGAAATTGTTCCCGATACTTGCGTACCGATATTAATGGTTGAAATCGGATTAATCGTGCCTGACGCGGTAATTTTTTCAACAATATCACCTTTAGCCAATTTATGCGTAATATACGAACCGACTTTAACGTCATCTTTAAGCATCAAACTCAAAGCCGCACCGCCAACAATCACCGCTAAAGCAATCTTTAAATTTTTATTCATCCGTTCAACCTCTCAAGTAAAACATTTAAATATGGGTAATTATAAGGTATATTCTTTAAAATAATCTAAAAAATTCCAAATTACCCCTTGCCAAATAAGTCTCTTTTGTCTATTATAAAATCCAAAATGCGATTTTTATAACTATAATTATTAACGAGGCAAAGGTGGAATATGTTCATCCGAGCCATAAAATCTTTAAAAAAATGAAAGAAAAAAAAGAATTAAGCCAGAGAGACCAAAAGAAATTGGTTAGTATCAAAAAGATGATTGAATGTAGTAGTGAATACCGTAAAGAACTCATAACTTCAATCCTCAAAGATGTCGCTGCGAAAGCGGTATCTGATTATGACGAGCAGAAAATATCTTTGCTTCTAGGCAAAACAAGTTATGTTACGCCGGAATGTCAAAAGAATTACCGACTGCTCTGCCATGTGGTAACGGCAAACCCACAATTCTTCAGCACAAGAATCTGTGGCAAAGCCAAGGCGTTTGAGAAAAAACTTTAATTATAATACCTTAAAATACCTAAAAAAATGGCACAACAAATTAACGAAATCCTCTCGCAGATGTCGGCAGAGGACTATGAGAGACGCAAGCAAATTGCGCAGAAATTGTGGGAAAATCATTTCAGCTCCCATCAACAAAAGAAAGAGTTCATCCGCAATTTTGCCGCTGAACTCCGGAGTGCAAGAAAAGGCGCACTGGCCGCCGGAAATGATGAAATGACGGCACTCAACGAGGAGCGCCAGATTGCCTTTTTGATGATATTTACATATTGCCCTCTGAACATCTACCGCAACCAAATCGGTGATGTATTGATAGAAGGTTTGAAGTATCAGCAAAAAGATATCAAACGTTACTGCTTTGAATATGCCGACAAGCACATTGGAGCAGGCTTCGTAGATATGGGATGGTGGAAAAGACTCTTGGGCAAGCAATACGTTTCCAAATATGCATGGAAACTCTTGCGCACCCATATAGACCAAATTCCGCCATACGCCAAGTTGGTCTTAAAAGAAGACATCAAATTCTGGGCTCAAGATGCTACCACCCAGAAGAAGTGGCAAGAGCTCGACGACGAACTCGGAACTCACTATGACTTTGTCAAAGAGTTCTCGGCTCAAGTGAGCTAATTGACCTCTTAATTCAAAGACCTGAAACTTGTGATAAGTTTCGGGTCTTTTTTTGCATTTTTTTCGCAAATACTTCTTGCCAAAACACGCATTTTTGTCTATAATGCAAAATTGAGTAAAATAAGAATTATGTAAAACTTTAAATATTATTAGCAATGGAAACAAAATTTAAATCTCGCCGCTTAACGGCATCCGAAAAAGCATTTTCAAAAACTCTGATTTTTCCCCTACTGCGCAAAGAATTTATTATGCGCCTCAATGCCGGAGAAAAATTTGAAAATATTGAGGAGGAATTCAAACACCGCCTCAATGAGGCTCAAAATGCAAAAAAGCAGGCGGAATTAGATGAACAAGCACACAAGGAGCATGACGAAAACATCCTCCTTGCCATTAAGGAAGCGCAAAAGGACCCTATGGATATGGAACTCTTGGAAAAAGCACTGCAAGTTCCCTACACTACTGACGTATGGGAAAAGCAGATGAAATATCTCTGCAACCTGTTTGTGCAGAATAAGACCGCCGAAGAAGCGGCTTTTCAGCACGCTTTAGGTTACAAATTCTTAGACCAGGCAGCTGAACAGCACAATTTCTTCAATGGTATGGCTCTTGAGTTCATCTTTATGGGTGGGCATTTCAGTTCCTCAAGCTGGATATTGCTGACCAAGCACCGCAAGCTGATTCGCCAGCTTGGGCTCAATGGTCGAGCAACCCATCTTTTAAAGAATATGTTCTATACTCTTTGCCGTAAGGAAGGCCTACTTCCTCCCCGCAAGGAGTATGAAGCGCATGAAGCCGATATGATGCGGCTTGTCACAGAGCTCTTTGAAAAGTCCTTGACCCGCGGGTTGTACACTGAGGAAAAAAGCATCCTCAATGTATACAACCTTTTGCAGGTCTTCGCTTAAAAAAAACCCCGCAGATGAACTTTCATCTACGGGGTTTTTCATTACTTCTTACGCAACTTTGCCAACAAACTGCATACCGCGTAAACATTCCTCAATCGGCATTTTTTTCTTGCCCTGACGCTGAATTTCCACCACTTCCAAAGCCTTATCGCCACAAGCAATCACCAAGCGCTCCGAGCCTTGCAAAATCTCTCCGGCAGCCCCGTTTCCATCAACCACTTTGGCACGCAAGATTTTATACCTCTCGCCCTCATATTCAAAATAAACCGCCGGATAAGGATTAAAGGCTCTGATTTTGCGCTCCAAAACTTCAGCCTTTTCCGAAAAGTCCAAATGACTTTCCGCCTTATCTATTTTGGCAGCATAGGTCACAAGCGATTCGTCTTGAGGAACAGCTTTAAGATTTTGCCAATTATTCAATGCCTCCAAAATAAGTTTTGCACCCATTTCGGCCATGGCATCATGCAGTGTTTCACCTGTTGTATCAAGAGTTATCGGCACCACACCTTTGAGCAACATATCACCGGCATCAAGTTGTTCGACCATTTTCATAATGGTAATGCCGCTCTCTTTGTCTCCGGCTTCAATAGCTCTTTGAATCGGGGCAGCTCCTCTCCAACGTGGCAACAAAGAACCATGAATATTCACACACCCCATTGGGAAAGCCTCAATCACTTCTTTAGGCAAAATCAATCCATAAGCCGCCACGACTGAAATATCCGCTTGAAGATTTCGAAACATCTCTTGTTCTTGTGCATTGCGCAAAGACTTAGGTGTTCTTACCTCAATCCCGTGCTCTTCGGCAAAAACATGCACCGGAGATTTGGTGAGCTTCTTCCCTCTTCCGGCTTCTTGCGGCGCACGTGTATAAACACACACAATCTCGTGTTTTTGGTAAAGTGCTTCTAATGCTTTAACGGCAAAATCAGGTGTTCCCATAAAAACGATTTTCATCTCTCACCTTTCTTCAAAACAGATGAATTCACAAAACAAAAGTGGATAAAAAACTATTCTTCGTGAGCAGAATTTTCACGATATTTTTTGAGTTTTTTCAGGAGCATATTTCTTTTTAAGCGACTGATACGATCAATATACAAAATCCCATCCAAATGGTCTAACTCGTGTTGAATCACAATCGCCAAGAAATCATCGGCCAAAATCTCACGCTCCACCCCGTCATAATCCCAGTAATGGACACGCACTTGAGCATTACGCTCCACTTCGGCACGTTGGTCAGGTACCGACAGACACCCTTCTTCACCACACACCATTTCATCACTGCGCCAAATAATTTCAGGATTAACAAGATACATCGGGTTACCGCGTTTATTACCCTGTTCATCTTTTTCTTGTTCAGCATCAATCACGACGATTCTTTTAGACACACCGACTTGTGGCGCTGCCAATCCAACCCCAACCTCTTCATACATGGTTTCCAACATATCATCCAAAAACTTGCGCAAATCATCATCGATTTTTTCAACCCTCTGCGCCTTTTGTTTTAAGATAGGGTGTGGATATTCATAAACCTTTAACTTAGTCATTACTCAGCCTTAACCTCATCTTGCGGACGAACATCATGAGCAATTTGATCGAGCAAAGCATTAATCATTTTCGGCTCTTGTTTAGTAAAGAAAGCATAAGCCAAATCGACATATTCTTTAATTATTACTTTAACATCGACATCCAAAGTTGTTGTAATTTCATAAATTGCGCACAAAAGCAAAGCACGCATTGTTTCATCCATACGTTCAAAAGTCCAACCTTTTGCCAAATAAGCATTGAGTGATTTTTCAATATCTTCTTTGCGAGAATGCACCCCTTTAACCAATTCGGCAAAATAAGCACTATCCATTGCATGAACCGGCACCATTTCTTCTTTATCCATTGATTTTTCGGCAATCACGAAACGACCGACCTTACCATCCACAAAGTCTTTAATCACCTCTTCGACCGGATTTTCGGTAACGGCAATCACATAAGTTGCCTGAACGGCAGCCAATCTGGATTCGCTTTTCATTCTGATTTTTTCGGATATAAATTTCTTTGCCATTTTATTCTTCCTTATTTACTTTTGTATCTGGTTTAGCCAACTTATCAATAGTTTCAACAAATTCTTCAAAATCCTTCACCTCGCGAAAGTCCTTATACACGGAGGCAAAACGAATATACGCAATATGGTCTAATTTAGAAAGTGCCTCCATCACATACTCACCAATCAAAACAGATGGAATTTCCGTCTCTCCCGAGCTTTCCAAACGGCGCTGGATAGAGTTCACAATTTTTTCCACTCTTTCAATATCAACCGGACGTTTGCGTACGGCAAGCAAGATAGAATGTTCCAACTTATCTCTATCAAACAAAACCCTCTCGCCGTTTTTCTTTACCACCACCAGTTCGCGCAGTTGAATTCGCTCAAAGGTCGTAAACCTGGAGCCGCACTCAGGACATTCGCGTCTGCGGCGAATGGCAGTATTATCATCGGCATTACGAGAATCTTTAACTTGCGTATCATCACATCCGCAAAAAGGACATTTCATACCTCACCTCACGGAAAATTTTTACTTCTCTCTTTATAAGGATAAAGCGCTTATTTTGCAATAGCTTATTTTGAACTTTCATTAAAAACCGCCAATTTCGGCTACTATTATTCAGGTTTCTTCACCGCGCAAGATGACACCGGTGTTCAGCTCTTTGATGAATCGGGCAAATGCGTTATTCCCGCACAAGCCCAGATTAACGACAAAGATGGATACTTTGAATTTATTGGTAACAAAACATCGAAAGGCTCTGGAGCTAAAGGAATTTACGTTATCAAAACAGGAAAGACCATCATCAATGTTTATGATGCGCTTGAATCCGATGGTGCCGGTAACTTTATGTTCTTTGCCAAAGGGCTTTACGGGGTCCTCAACCCTGAAGGCGAAACCATTATTCCCGGTGAGTACAACCAATTAATTTGGGATGGAAAGAACTACAATGCCATCAAAGATAAGAACCCAAAACGACCTTACTTTGATGAAAAGACCAAAAAAATTAACTGGACGCGTGCTGAAGCTTTTACCTTTGACAAAGATGGTAAACAGCTTAAAAAACTGACCACCGCTCAGGCCAAGAAAATCTTTGAGGCAAAGAAATAAAATCTCTGCCCCTTAAACAAAAAAAACACCTCCCGCTTTTCAAAGCCGGAGGTGTTTTGCTAATTTACTATTAGTTAAACAAAATATCATACTCTAGCAACATAAAAATATAAGGACTAAATGTATGATTTATTATAGCTATTTTTTACTTATAGCTTTTCTTGCTTATGACATATATCTTATTTACAGTTTATTTCCCTCACAAAAAGGTCAATATCCACCATTTGTTCCAGCACCTTATAAAGCAAGAAAAACTATCATAAAACAATTATTGCCACTTCTAAAAGGAAGTCAAAAAAGCCTACGAATTGTTGACCCCGGTTGTGGTATTGGTTCTTTATTAATACCACTGGCTCGAGCCTATCCTCAACACAAATTTATTGGAATTGAATGGGATAAATTACTATATAAGATATGCTTATTTCGCAGCCGCAACTTACAAAATATCACATATTTTAATCAAGATATGCTAACCTATGATTACCACGACACAGATATTATAGTCTGTTTCTTGGTTCCTAAAATCATACCTGACCTTCAAAAAAGGATTTTGGAAACAGGAAAAAAAGACACCTTAATTTTTTCAATAGACTGTTCTTTTCCTCAATTAACCGAAATAGCTTGTTTTGACAGCCATTTATTCTGGCAAAGTTTCAAAATTCATCAATATAAACTATAACAAAAGCACCTCAGACATAAAATCTGAGGTGCTTTTGTTACAAAGTTACTTGTAAATCGGAAATTTCTTGCACAAAGCAATTACTTTTTGCGCTGTTTGTTCAATAACTTCTTCGGCATTTCCACTTGCCAAAGCATCAATCACATCACATATCCAATTGGCAATTTGTGCAAATTCTTCTTCCTTAAAACCGCGAGTCGTACCGGCAGGCGTTCCCACTCTGATACCGGACGTTACTTTAGGCGGCATCGGGTCAAACGGAATGGCATTTTTATTGCAAGTAATATGCGCTTTTTCTAAGGCTTTTTCGACCACATCGCCGGTCATATTTTTAGGTCTCAAATCCACTAATAACAAATGCGTATCAGTACCGTCTGAAACCAAATCAAGACCTCTGCTTTTGAGAACTTCACCCATTTGGTGAGCATTTTTAACCACCTGTTGAGCATATTCCTTAAATTGGGGAGTTAAATCCTCACCAAAGCAAACAGCCTTAGCTGCAATCACATGCATCAAAGGCCCCCCTTGTGTACCGGGAAAAATTGCCGAATTAATTTTTTTAGCAATTTCGGCATTATTGGTTAAAATCATACCGCCTCTTGGACCACGCAAAGTTTTGTGAGTCGTTGTTGTCACCACATCGGCATATTCCAAAGGATTCGGATGAACACCTCCGGCAACGAGTCCGGCAAAGTGCGCCATATCCACCATAAAATAAGCCCCTACTTTATCGGCAATTTCACGAAAACGCTTAAAATCAATTTGTCTCGGATAAGCCGACCCGCCGGCAATAATCAATTTGGGTTTATTTTCGAGCGCCAAACGTTCCACCTGTTCAAAATCAATCAAACCGGTATCTTTGCAAACTCCATATTGAACGGCAGTCAACCACTTACCTGAAAATGAAACTTTAGAACCATGGGTTAAATGCCCACCCGCATCTAAAGACATTCCCATAATTACGTCTTTGGGCTGCAACAAAGCGACATATACGGCAGTATTGGCTTGGCTTCCGGAATGCGGCTGTACATTAACAAAGTCAGCATTAAAAAGTTTTTTAGCTCTTTCTATTGCCAATTTTTCCACCACATCGACACATTCGCATCCGCCATAATATCTGTGTTCAGGATAACCTTCTGCATATTTATTGGTCATTACCGAACCTTGAGCATCGAGTACGGCACGAGAGACAATATTTTCGGAGGCAATTAATTCAATTTGATATTGTTCACGTTCCAACTCACATTGAATCGCATCAAATACATCTTTATCTTCTGTTTGTAAGCTATTTTCAAAATCCATCATATCCTCCTAATCAATATCGAGTTTACAGAGTCGTCTGTCATGACGTCCGCCTTCATATTTCGCGGCTAAAAAGATATCGATTCTTTTTAAGACATCTTCAATTTTCATAGTTCTTCCGCCAAAGCACAAAACATTAGCGTTATTATGTTCTTTTGCAACTTGAGCCACATAATCATCATACAAAAGCGCCGCACGGATTCCCTTATGACGGTTTGCGGCAATCGAAATACCGATTCCTGTACCGCATACCAGGATTCCCAAATCAGCTTCTTTCGTAGAGAGCTTTTGCACAACTTTTTGCGCGAAATCGGGATAATCCACAGAGTCGGACGAATTTGTTCCCAAATCAACAACATCAAAATTTTTTGAGATAAGATATTGAGCAATTTGATTTTTCATTTCAAAACCGCCATGATCGGCCGCCAAAGCAATTTTCATATATTTTCCCTCCTCTGCGAAAAATTTTCCTTATCATAGAAGATAAAGAGTGTTTTGCAAGATGAATTAGTAACCTTGGTTAAAAATAAATAACAATATGATTTTTAAAACAAAATAAAAAAAAGTGCAAAATAATGAAAAAAAGATATTGACGAGAAGCAAAAAGTTTGTATATATAGAGGACGTTGAGTGAATGAGGAACTCAAGATGAGGTATCCCGATTGGCCGGTTGGCAGAGTGGCTCATGCAGAGGACTGCAAATCCTTGTACATCGGTTCAATTCCGG
>CALXTW010000004.1 GCA_944391515.1 uncultured Alphaproteobacteria bacterium | reverse complement strand
CCGTAAGTTTTTTACGACGTGTACAATTAGTTACACGAGTAAAAAATTTACAAGTAGAAAGCCGTTATACAAGCTTTACCAAAACCCGTTATATGAGATTGATAATAAGATTTAAGAGAGCTGGCACCGCAGCAAAACAAAAAAGCTTGGAGAACGAGCTTAATACGCCGTAAGTTTTTTACGACGTGTACAATTAGTTACACGAGTAAAAAATTTACAAGTAGAAAGCCGTTATACAAGCTTTTATTAAGAGTTGAAGTCAAGATTCCACGCACTATACCTTGCCGGATCATCAATCCAGTTGGCGCGTACTTTCACAAATAAAAACAGATGAACACGCTCTTCTAGTTCGTGCTCAATCTCGCGACGTGCCGATTGCCCGATTTTTTTAATCATCTCACCGCCACGCCCTAAAATAATGGTCTTTTGGTTGTCTTTTTTGACATAAATAGTCATCTCAGCACGCACCGATCCATCTTCACGCCGCTCCCATAATTCAGGCTCAACAGTGAGCTCATAAGGAATTTCTTGCCGCAAATATAAAAAGAGCTTCTCACGCACAATTTCAGCCGCCAAAAGTTTCAGCGGCATATCAGACATCTGTTCTTCGGGATAATACCAAGGAGATTCCGGTAAGTTGTCAGCCAAATATTTGTAGAAGTCATCAATATTTTGTCCGGTAAGGGCGGAAATCATAAACGTTTCTTTGAAATTTCCGGCCCCATTCAACGCAGCACTTAAGGCCAAGAGCTTGGTCTTGTCAATAATATCAACTTTGTTCAAAACCAAAATGGCAGAGATTTTGTTTTTGTTGAGTTGGTCAATAATGGCTCTGGTTTCATCATCAAACCCACGTTTAGCATCAACCACCAAAACGACAATATCGGCATCTTTCACTCCACTCCAGGCCGAAGACACCATAGCCCTGTCCAAACGTCTTTTTGGGCGAAAGATACCCGGCGTATCAATAAAAATGATTTGCGTATTTTCATACACCCCGATACCTCTGACCATGGTACGCGTGGTTTGCACTTTAGGCGAAACAATGGAGACTTTTGACCCGACAAAATTATTGGTAATGGTTGATTTTCCGGCATTCGGCGCACCGATTAATGCCACAAATCCACATCTTAAAACCTGAGTATCATTTATGCCCATGCGGATATCCCAAAAAATCAAGCATTTTAGCGGCCGCTTCTTGCTCGGCTAATTTTTTATTACGTCCGGCACCGACTTGCGGTTCAATCCCATTGAGAGCAACCGCCATATAAAACGTCGGCTCATGTTCGCTCCCTTCTCTGCCTTTCAGCTCATAAATCGGATTTCCCAAACCTTTGCTGTGAGCAACTTCTTGCAACAAGGTTTTGTTATCCTTCGGAGGAGCGACATTTTTATCAATCAGTTCTTTCCAGTGTTGGTTCACAAAATTGACGGCTTCTTCACAACCGGCATCCATAAAAATAGCTCCGATTACAGCCTCGCAAACATCGCACAACACATTTTCATTATGGCGAATTTCTTCATCCGCCACAATCATAAACTTATCAAGTTTAAGAGTTAAAGCCACTTCGGCAACGGTTTCTTTGCAAACCAAACCGGTATGGCGCTGCGACAAACTCCCTTCCGGTTCATTGGGAAACATTCGATACAACAGACTGGCAATAGCCACTCCCAAAACTCTATCACCCAAAAACTCCAAACGCTCATAATTATCACACAAGCGAGCCGAATGACTGCTATGCGTCAAGGCTTGTTGCAACAAGTGTTGATTACGAAATTTATAATGAAGAATATTTTCCAAATCCTCAAGCATGATAAACTCTTTTTTTAGTAATGATATAAAACAAATACTTGTCCAACTCTTATTTTTGAGAGTTATTTAATTTTGTTAAACAAACGTTCCCAACGAATCATTTTCGGCCAAGTCCAAGGCTTATACCAAGCTCCGTCATCGCTGTTAGAAAAGAACAAGAAACGCGCTTTACCAACCAAATTTTCAAAAGGAACAAAACCGACATTAACGCGACTATCATCAGAGCGGTCACGATTATCACCCATAACAAACAAACTTCCTTCCGGAACGGTCAACTCTGGTAAATTATCTTCGTTTTCAAAATCGGAAACTTCCAAGATTTTGTGTTTTTTACCCCCCGGCAAGGTTTCCATATATTGGTGATAGCGTTCCGCGTTGCCTTGGCTGTCACGAATAACAAAATCTTGCATTTCCTCGCGTTCAACCAACTCACCGTTCACAAACAAGCGCCCGTTTTCCATTTTGATTTTATCACCGGGCAAACCGATAACACGTTTGATATAATCGGTTTTGTTATCTTGCGGAAACTTAAAAACCACCACATCGCCACGTTTGGGTTCATCTGCCCAAACTCTTCCCTCAAACAAAGGAATGCTAAACGGCAAAGAATGTTTGGAATAACCGTAAGTATATTTAGAGACAAACAAATAGTCTCCGACATAAAGGGTCGGATACATAGACCCTGAAGGAATTTTAAAAGGCTCAAACAAGAACGTTCTAATCAGAATGGCGATAACGATTGCATAAAACAACGTTTTCACCGTATCCATTAAGCTTTCATCTTCTTCCATTTTAATCTCTTTTATAAAAAACAATAACTTCTAGTCATTATTTTTGAAAAAAGCATGAACGCGTGCATTTTTCAAAAACAATCAATTTTTTTGCATACTAACCGCATATTTTACGGATAGCAACAACAAAATCAAATTAATTCAATAATTACAAAAGCTTGCGCCCAAGGATAATCATCACTCATAGACACTTGCAGATTATACTCTTTTCCTTTGCTTAATTTTTGCAAATGTTTCAACGCACCGCCATAAATTTTGAGCTGAGGCTTGCCTGATTTTTGGTGCACGATTGCAATATCTTTCATGAACACTCCTTCACGAAAGCCCGTTCCCAAAGCTTTTGCAAAAGCCTCTTTAGCGGCAAAGCGTTTTGCTAAAGTACAAGCATATTCCTTTGGCGAAATAGCTTGGCGTTTTTTAATTTCAGCAAACTCAACCGGAGCAAAAGAGCGTTTCAAAAATCTCTCACCGAAGATGCTGATTGTTTCTTCAATACGGCTGATATTAGCCAAATCACTACCGACACCCAAAATCATAAAAATAACCCTTTTCTAACCTTTTGATACGACACAAACATTTGATATATAGTATAAAAAATTTTCCCTCGCAACCCAGATTTAAGAAAAAACTCAAATTGTGGATTGTCTGCTTATTGATTGGCTCTTGCCACATAAGACACCACTTTACTGGCTTTAAGAGCGGCAATAATATCGGTTAAATGTTTCAAATCTTTAACATCAATATCAATCAATAATTCAAAATAGCTGATTGTTCGATAAACGATATTCAAGTTAGAGATATTACCGTTATTTCTGGCCACCAGATTTGACAATTCAGCCAGCGAACCGGGTTCATTGGCAAGCATAACTTTAAGACGTCCGGTATGCATTTCATGTTCGGCTTCTTCGCCCCAAGCAATATCGAGCCAACGTTCCGGCTCATCGGCATATTTCTCCAAGGCTTTACAATCAATTGTATGAACAGCAACCCCTTTACCTGTGGTAACAATACCGACAATTCTGTCGCCAGGCAGAGGGTGGCAACACCCTGCAAAATGCACGGCCATTCCCGGAATAAGCCCTTTAATTTTAAGAGGCTCACCTTTTTTCTCTTTTTTGATAACTTTCTTAAAGCTCGGAACTTTAATGGATTTAACCACTTTTTCCAGTTTAGACTGCTTATAAGCCGGATAAACCGCCTTCAAGACATCCCAACCGGTCACTAACCCCTCACCGACTTTTGCATAAACATCTTCAATCGATTCGGCCTCAAAATTCGGCAACACATTTACTAAGGCCTTTTCGGAAAATTCCAGATTTTCACCCTTAAATAAGCGTTCCAAAATCTCTTGTCCCAGAGTAATAAATTGGTCGCGTTTATTTGCGCGCACATAACGTCTGATGGCTGCTTTTGCTTTTCCGGTAACAACAAAGCGCTCCCATTCGGTAGATGGATGTTGAGCTTTAGAGGTCAAGATTTCAACCTGATCACCATTTTGCAACACGGTACGTAGCGGTCTGATTTCACCGTTAATTTTAGCACCGACACAAGTATCGCCCACCGAAGAGTGAACGGCATAAGCAAAATCCACCGGTGTTGAATTAACCGGCAAACCGATTAAATCGCCTTTTGGTGTAAAGCAAAATACCTGATCGTTATACATTTCAAGTTTGGTATTTTCCAAAAATTCCTCAGGATTGGAGGCTTGCTCCAAAATTTCCAACAACTCTCTAATCCAGCGATAATGCTTACCTTCGGCTTTTTGTCCTTGCTTATAGGCCCAGTGAGCGGCCACACCTTTTTCACCGATTTCATGCATTTCGTGCGTACGAATTTGAATTTCAATACGGGTATTTTCAGGACCTATCACACCGGTATGGATGGATTGATAGCCGTTTGGTTTCGGGGTTGAGATATAGTCCTTAAAGCGTCTTGGAACCATGTGATATTTGCTATGAACCACACCCAAAGCCTGATAACAGGTTGCCACATCATCAACAATAATACGAAACGCCATAATATCGGAGAGCTGCTCAAATGAGGCATTTTTTTGCTGCATCTTGCGCCAGATAGAGTAAGGCGTTTTTTCTCTTCCTGATACGGAAGCCTTAATACCGTTTTCTTCCATATCTTTTTCAAGCTGTTTAATAATTTTGGGAACAATATTGCTTCCTTGCTCGCGTAAGAAATTAAGACGAGCAACAATTGAATCATGAGCATCCTTATGCAACTCGGCAAAAGCAATTTCTTCCAACTCACTTTTAACTTCCTGCATACCGATACGCTCGGCCAAAGGCGCATAAATATCTAAAGTTTCACGAGCAATTCTGGAACGCTTTTCTGGCTTTTTCACAAAATGCAAGGTCCGCATATTATGCAGTCTATCTGCCAATTTAATCAGCAAAACGCGGATATCTTCCGACATTGCAAGCAAGAGTTTACGGAAATTTTCAGCTTGTTTGTTATTAGCCGATTTCTGTTCAATCATCGCCAACTTGGTCAAACCATCCACCAACTGCGCTACTTGGTCACCGAAAAGGGCGCGAATTTCTTCTACTGTAGTATCGGTATCTTCCACCGTGTCATGCAGAAGACCTGCAATAATCGAGGCTGAATCCAACTTAAACTTGGTCAAAATACCGGCAACTTCTACCGGATGCGAATAATACGGGTCACCGGATTCACGAAGTTGAGCTCCGTGTTTTTTCATGGCGAACACATAAGCGCGGTTGAGTGCATCTTCATCGGCATCAGGGTCATAAGATTTTACTAAATCGACTAATTCATACTGTCTTAACATTTTTACCCATAAACAAAAAGTTATCCGTAGCAATTGATTTAATACTACACCATTTATGTTAGAACCTACAACACAAAAATTAAAATTTGCTTTAAAACCCCCTCATTTTCTGCCTTTGAGATAGAAAAAGCATAAAAAAACGGAGCCATTTCGGCTCCGTTTAAGAATTTTTAGAGTAATGACTATTCTTCATCATCAAAATTATCGCCTAAGTCATCGCCCAGGTCAAAATTATCATCCATTCCGTCTTCATCATCTAAAGACAAGTCATCACCTTCGGCATCAGCGGCATCCAAATCCAAAACATCATCATCTTCACCATGAACTTGCATACCATCAGACATTTCATTATCAAGCAAAACGCCTGAGAACTGGTCATCCAAATCAGCCAATTCTTTTTCAGCAGCCATAATTTCCATTTCTTCTTCTTCAGGCTCTTCAACTTCAACATATTTTTGAAGTCCCAAAACCAAAGATTTTTGTAATTCTTCAATACTAACGGTTTCATCGGCAATTTCACGCAAAGCGACAACCGAGTTTTTATCGTTATCACGAGCGACCGTAAGCGGAGCACCTGCAGCAATATCTTTAGCACGCTGAGCCGCAACCATTAACAATTCATAACGGTTAGGAATTTTATCTACGCAATCTTCAACAGTTACACGAGCCATTTTCTCTCATCCTAAAAAATTAAACAGAGTTTTCTTAGCTTTATACAAACTAAAAAACACAAATGCAATAACAAAATGCAAAAAAATTTTCAAATTACATTAAAACGACAATACTTGCCCCAAAATTCGGTATTTTCCCGCTTCAAATTCCTTTTTTAAGAGTTGCCGATTTTTCCGCACTTCCAAAATATCATTCATCGGCGCCTTATACATTTCCACCATAGCCTGCATGGATGCAAATTGCAATTCAAGTTGTTTTGGGCGCAAAGTCTCGTGCAAATAAGCATCATACGCACCTCTTTGAAAAGCTTTCAGACTAGCCAAGGTCGAACTATTCATCAGCCCCATTCGGTAGGCTTTAATTGTTTTATCGCAAGTATAAGCCCATTCTTCAGGAGAAAATCCCTCTCCTCCGACAGCCATACGCAGTTCGGTCTCCAAGCCGGCCACACGCAATTTTTGCACCAACCTTTGACACGGATTAACCAAATCTTTCACGCCATTCATCGGCAAACCGATTTTATTTTCAATTTCCCAAATATCAAGAAGCGAACCGGCACTATAAATTTTTCCCTGCACCCGAATATCCTCACCTATTTTATAAACATTAGGCAAAGTTCTGGCAAAAGCCTTCACATCAGCACTTGTAAGCGGACTATTAATATCAGGATTAATGGTCCGCAAATCACTAGCTCCAACCTTTACCTCAGGTTTAGCTCCGGGCACAAATTCATCTTCTGGAACAAGCTCTTTTATTTTTTGATATAATTTTTCATCATATTCTACTTTAGGTGAGGCTTTTTTGATAACGGGTCTTTCTTGAGGCGTACGATTTTCGGGCCACATTTCAGGCATCAAAAGGTAATAGAGATAAGGTGACAAAAATTCCAAATCTTCAATTCCAGCCAATTGCGGTGCGATTCGGGTTGGAAATTTATTTTTAGTTTCTTTAATCCCCGGCATATTAAGCACTTTTTCGGGCATATTGGGTACCGTATGCAAATAAGGCCCGATGTATTGATAATATTCCTTAGGCATTAAAGCGAGCATATCAAGCAAATCTTGCTCATGTTCGTTACGAATGCGCTTTTCTGTTGAGCCATAATCGGTTATGGTCAAACGAAATAAATTATCAAAAAGATTACCGATATCCCAATGGAAATCATAACGCCGATTATAGCGCCGTCTGCCGACAATATATTTTTGTTCCAACTCTTCATACTTCGGCAAGGGCATATCCATGTCCACTTTAAAATACTTGGCAAAATCAGCCGCACCGGCACACACATTATGCGCCGTCAACAAAAATCCGCCACACAGACACGAACAAACAAATATTTTAGTTTTGGTTAAGAGCACTGCTTAATCTGACCTTATAAGAAAGAGTTGTTTTACCATTAGCCGGAACACTGACAAGCCACTCAGCCTTTTCAGCCGTTTTATCTTTTGCTGGAATATTTTCTTCCAACACTTTCCAAAGAGCCCCAAAGCTCTGAACAAAGCTAACCGATTCGTTTTTATCCGATGCATTGCTAAAGGTAACCTCAATCAAAGCTTCAACCTCGTTTTGCGCAACCTTTTGCACATTAACAACTTTTCCTTCAGCCATCAAATTAAAGGCTTTACCGAGTTTGAGTTCTGATTTTTCCCCGACCGTCAATTGAGCAAACACATTTTCACCCAAGAAGGCTAAATTTTGCGATTGTTGCTTATCGTAAAAACGAATAATACCTTGAGGCAATACCTCTCCTAGGCCTGAATTTTTATCATTGTTAAGTTGAACGATTACATCAGGTGTTTGTTTTTCAAAACTTCCCCCGGTTACACCGTTCCACAAGTAAAGTGGGGATACAATTTTATACTCTTTTTGATAAGTTACGTCTTTCTTTTCCAGCAAAGCCAATTGCTTTGACTGATTATTCAATACATCTGTTTTGAAAGGCAAAGTATAAAGATAATAATTTCCAAGCGCCTGAGGAACTTGGTTAAGAGCCGTAGTTTTTTCCATGACGGACATATCGGCATTTTGAGCTTTTGCCGCCAACATCATTGCCCGCGGTTGAATACCGCTGTTGCTATTAACTTGATTAACTTCTCCGGCCACAAATTGCAATGAAACATTTTTATAATCCGTTCCGGATTCATTCTTCAGAGTAATCCACCCCAACAAATTTAGTTTATTATCACTCAACATTTCTGCCGTATAATCGACTTTCCAAGAAATCCCTTTAGTTAAATAAGATAAGCTTAAGGGTTGCTCTCCGCTCTTTTGAGTTATAACTTGCGTGGACAAGGTTGGAACCGAAACCAAACCATCTGGCAATTTATCAAAAATCAAACGTCCCGGAAAATTAATTTCAATACCATAATCAAATTGCAAAACCGGTCGCCCATAACGACTATCAATTATCTTAGCCTCATCAAAAATTGTTTTTCCGGTTGTCTCATCAACCAGCGCGGTTTTCACTGTTTGACCGATAGACGCATCAACAATATTCATCGGGGTCTGCAAGTTATAGTTATAATTTTGCTCAATAACTTGAATATCCGTCCCTTTCAAGAAAGCAGTCTCTGGCAACATTTTTTCCGCTACACTATTAAAGACGATTGAATTTTCACCATTTTTCAGTGTAAAATTGCGTACATCTTTTACCAATGCCACACCGCCATTATAGATATTCAAAGCCACATCAGAGGATGAGCTTTCTGCCCAACAAGGCAAAACCACTCCCAAAGAAATCAAACTTACGGCACTCAAAATAGCAAAATTTCGCATAATCAAATCCTCCCAAATCAAATTTATGACCAATATAATCGATAAAAAAACAAAAAAAAAGTGATAAAATGTGAATATTGCTAGACTCGTGGATATTATTGCCTTAATATCAAAAATAATTTAGTATTGCTCAAGAGAGGAGATTAGGATATGGCATGGACCGAGCAAATGATTGAAGACTTAAAACGGATGTGGGATGAAGGCCTGTCAACTGGGGAAATCGGCAAACGCTTAGGCGTAACCAAAAACTCCATTATTGGTAAAGTACACCGTTTGCAATTAACGGCTCGTCCCTCTCCCATAAAGAAGAAAGAAGACGGTGCATCTTCCGCCCCAAAAGCCAAAGAAGCCAAAGCAACCAAGCCGGCACCCTCAAGCAAACAGGCTTCTGCCCCTAAGGCCTCTGCTCCAAGCACACCTAAAGCAACCCCTCAAGAGGCTCCCAAAGCTCCTAAGGAAGAACCAGAAGTTGCTCAAATTCCGGCAAAAGAAGAAAATGAGGAAATTTCTCCTAAGTTGGATCGTATTGAAACCATACGTAACTCTGTTCACGTTGACCACCCCAAAGGCAAGCATAAGACAATGTTAACTGATTTGGACAATCACACTTGCCGTTGGCCGATAGGCGATCCAAAAGATGAAAACTTCCATTTTTGTGGTCGTAAAGTTAAAATTGGTCAAACCTACTGCGAAGAACACGCTGCCATAGCCTACGTCAAGGCCAACTCAAAAAAATAAACTTTGCAAATTATTAACGAATTTGTGCTAAGTTTATAATAAACAAGTATTTATAAGGATTTAAGCAATGTCTATTGGAAGCCTTTTAGCCTTTTTGGCAGGTTGTGCAGTTGTAATCGGATCAATTTTGGCCGCCACGGATCGTCCAATGGCGTTTATTGATATTCCAAGTGTCATCATTGTTGTGGGTGGAACTTTTGCCGCTTGCTTTATTTCTTATGAAGCAAAGACAGCCTTAGGCGGTCTTAAGCTAGGTTTAAGCACATTTAAAAAGCACAAAGATTCGGAAAATTCCCTCAAAGATGAAGTTGGCCGCATTGTTCGCTGGGCCTACATCATTCAAAAAAATGGTCTGCAAGGCTTAGAAAATGAAATTACCGATGATTTGCGCGAAAACAATGCCTTTTTGGCTTACGGCGCCGATTTGGTCGTTACGGGGTACACCGGAGCTGAGATTAAACAAATTCTGGAACATATGTTGGAATCTCAGGCTGAGCGCAACAAACGCACCAGTGATGTTTTGATGAAATTGGGCGGCGATGCGCCGGCATTTGGTATGCTTGGTACCTTAATTGGTCTAATCATCATGCTGGGCAGCATGGGCGGCGACCCGTCAGCCATTGGACCGAGTATGGCCGTTGCATTGGTTACCACGTTTTATGGTATTATTTTGGCGCGCATCATCTTTATTCCTTTAGCCACCAAAGCCAACTCCCGTAATGATGTCACCTTATTAAAAAACACCTTACAAATGGAAGGATTGGTCTTGTTAGCTGAACGTAAAAGCCCGCGCTACATTCAAGACAAAATCAACTCCTTTGTTGATACCAAAGAACAATTCCTGATTGATAGAGATATGAACAATAACTCAGCTCAATAATTCAAGGAAACGAGCATGAAAAAGAAACAAGCCGAAAAAATTGATGAAGATTGGATGTCCACCTATGGTGACATGGTGACATTGTTGCTATGTTTCTTTGTCATGATGTTAGCCGCCTCCACCCCAGATGCTGCCAAGTTTGAACAAATTCAAGCCGGATTAAACGAAGGCGTCGGCAAGCAAGAACCCCAACCTCGCCCAATAGAAATGATGATGGTTGAGTTAAGCGACGACATTCAGTCCATGGATGTTGAAGATAAGGTAGCCCTTGGCACAGACTCTCAAGGTATTGTGTTAGAATTTGAAGGAGACACCTTATTTGACTATGGTTCAGCAGTCATCAAAAAAGAGATGATACCGGCCCTCAAACGCATTGCCGCCACTCTTCAGTCTGAAAGATACAACAAATTCATATTCAGCATTGAAGGTCATACCAGCGATGAAAAATTCTCCAGCGCACAATATCCATCAAATTGGGAATTGTCATCAGCACGCGCCGGCGCAGTTGCCCGTTTTTTTGAAGAAAGAGGCATTGACCGCGTCAGATTACGTACTGCCGGGTTATATGATGTCTCGCCCAAATACCCCAACAAAGATCCGTTTGGTGAACCAATTCCGCAAAACCGCATCAAAAACCGCCGTGTAGTTATCCACGTTGAACCCTCATATAACTAATCGCTACAACAGATTTCCTTCCATCTGCCAAGAAGAGCCGTTCCACACCAGAAGAAACGCGGCACAATTAGGAATTTTATCAAAAGAGAAATTCAGTTTATTGAGCATAGCGGCCATTGTTCCGCCATGAATTGCAATGCCCATACGCTGATAGGGCAAATCTTTCAATTCATCTAACACCGCCCATACACGATTTAGCGCCACATCTTTGCGTTCTCCGTTGGCAAAAGCAATATTCATATATTGGGGCTTATTCCAGTTATTAACGATTTCAGGACAAGAGTGTTGCAAATCAGCAATTAACTGCCCTTCGGCATCACCATAAAAGCATTCCCGCAAATCATCTTTAACCACAACCGGCAAGCGGAGCGCATCACCTAACACTTGCGCCGTATGCTTTGCCCGCACCAAAGGCGAGGAAAAAATAATTTCCAAATTTTTATCCTTCAACTTTTCAATTAACCCTTGCGCTTGGCGAACACCTGTTTCATTCAAATCATAATTCATACCTGAACCTTGCCAACGCTTTTGCAAGTTCAAATCGGTTTCACCATGTCTAAAAACATAAAACTCTTTTCTCATCACTCTATTCCTCATTGTTTAGATTGTAATAAATCAAGAAACAACTCAAAACTCAAGAAGATTTTATAAAAGAATTGACAATCATAAGAAAGTACAATATAAACTTTCCCATAAATTTTATTAGTATGGAAACTATAGGTAATATTGTCCTGCTTTTCTTGTTCGGATTAATCATTATTGATTTAATCTTAATCAAGGTAAGAAAGGACGTTGGTGAACCGATTTTCAGATTTTGGGCTGTTCTGCTCGTAATTCGTCTCAGATGGCGATCTGAAAAGACGAGAGCAGCAACACCCCGCAAACCTCGTCAAAGAATTCGTTCACCGACATCGATTTAAGTCCGCCGCCGCTTACCTTTAAGGATTTTCCTTATAAAAGGCGACATGAGTTAATTAACCCTAATTATTAATCTTTGGTCAACAACGCAGAGCTCAGCCTCTGCGTTTTTTTTGTTTCAACATTGACATAACGACAAAAGGATGACGCACACCAACAGTGTCTCTAAATAGAGGTTCTCCCCATACAATGATTAGACTAACATTCACAATAAAAACAATATGGCAAAAAATTAAAATAGATAATTTTCATAAATAATAATATAAAAGCCTCTTACTTTTTAGAAGGTAAAAAAACATCATTAATAAAATCGGGTCTCTTTTTAGGAGAAATACCTTTTAAAGTCCTATAATGATACGCCATCATTGGATACAAAAAATCATTATAATATTGAGGATTCTTTTTTTTCATTTTAAGCAGTTTGGCAACCAATGTCATATCTTGAGATAACACAACTGCAAATTTTTCTATTTCATCTAATTTCTTATATCCTTGTTTATTTTTACAATTACTATAAAAATTTTTTAACTCCAATTTTTCTATAATTAATACAACACAAATAGTAACTATATGTATCACATACCATTCTTCCTTTTCAAATGAGACTTGGACAAATGGATTATACACGATAGCAAGCAAACAAGAAATAATAAACGATATTGACATTTGATTTCTTTTATATATGAGAAAGGCATTATATAAGAAATATCCACACAATACAAATTTTAAAATTGTATAAAAGCCACCTGAAAAATTAAAGCAAAAATAACTATAGCGACTGCAATATGTATAATCAAATAGAGTCAAAATTAAAAAAAAGATAGATAAAAAAGTAAGCTTTATATCCATTTTTATATTTTGGTTATTGTAATTTATTGTATGAGAATTATTAGTTGACTTATTTTCTAATTCAATAATTTTATTTTTAAAATTTTTCCAATCACGAATTCTAGGTGCGTTTGCTAAACAACTATTTGGAAAAAACTCTTTATATTTCTTTTCATCTTCTTCAACTTGTTGATCAAATTTAGGTTCCCACCAAATAGCAATATTTTTTTTTGAATTTGTATAAAGCAAAGAAAATTCTAATTTTGTATTTTTATGACAAAAAGGACAATGAGCTACATTTATTTGATCAGATAAAATTAACTCTTGATTTTTTTTATCTTCTCCCCAAATCGAACGATACAAATCCATATTGAAAGACTTTCCACAATGAGGGCAAGTAATATTAGCACTTATCTTTTTGCTCATTAAAGCCTCCAATCATCGATTATTGATTACCAATCACTAATTCAACCAAATCATTTTTTCAAACACAAAAAACCGATTTTGATAAAAAAACGCCATAAAGGCGGAAAGACAAAATGGAGCGGGCAACGGGAATCGAACCCGCATTATAAGCTTGGGAAGCTCACGTTCTACCATTGAACTATGCCCGCAACAGCTACTTATAAATAAAACATTCTTTGCAACTTCGCAAGTCCTACTTACACAAAAGCCACAAAAAATTTCAAGCTACTTCAAACTTGTGCCCACATTCTGCGTCAACAAAGCGGTTGCATTACGATATGCGGTATTTTGTAAAAAATCATCTCTGATTTTAAGTTTTTCTAAACAAGTTTCTGCCACCTTGCGAACCGCAGTCTCGTTACCATACATCGCAACGGTTCCGTCTTGCAGAGCCGAATTCACCTCATCACGCAAACAAACATTGAGTTGCCCCAACGGCGTTAACGGGGTTTTATTCCCCTGCCCCCAAAGAGCACAACCACTCATAAACACACAAGCCATTATGAGAATTTTATTTTTAGACATTTTGCCCTCACTTATCTATCTTTCATCAAGATAACCTAAAATTTATTAAAAAGCCCTAAATTCGCGGCATAATAAGCACAAAATGATAAATTTTGCAACAAATTTCAACAACGCCACAAATTAGGAGCAAACCCTTGCTCCGATTCGCATTGAGTCATATTTTATTGGCTTGCACATGCATTTTTTAATAGATTTTTGAGAAATAACATGCTATAAAATCCCCCATATGGAAAACATCAAAATCCAGTTTTAAAAGCCGGAGGATTAGGCGCAAAATAGTCTATCTAACGGCTTTTGTTGTATTTTTAACCACAACCATATAAGGAAATAACTATATGTCAGATGTAAAGATGAAAATGATGGACGGTAACGAAGCAGCTGCTTCTGTTGCCCACCGCATGAATGAAGTCTGCGTTATTTACCCGATTACCCCATCTTCACCGATGGGCGAATGGGCCGATGCGTGGTCTGCCGCCAAACAAAAAAACCTTTGGGGCGTTGTTCCGGAAGTTCAAGAAATGCAATCCGAAGCCGGTGCTGCAGGTGCATGCCATGGCTCTCTCCAAGCAGGTGCATTAACCACCACTTTTACGGCTTCACAAGGTTTGCTCTTAATGATTCCGAACATGTACAAAATTGCAGGAGAACTTTCTCCGTTTGTAATGCACGTTGCCGCACGTTCTTTGGCATATCATGCTTTGTCAATTTTCGGTGACCACACTGACGTAATGGGCTGCCGTCAAACCGGTTTTGCAATGCTTTGCTCAAACTCAGTACAAGAAGCTCACGATATGGCCGCCATTGCACAAACGTCTACTTTACGCAGCCGCGTACCGTTTATGCACTTCTTTGATGGTTTCCGTACATCTCACGAAATCAAAAAAATCAAATTGCTCTCTGACGATGATTTACGCGCTATGTTAGAAGGCGTTGATTATACATTCAATGTCAAACACGCTCTTCGTCCAGAAGCTCCGGTTATCCGTGGTACGGCTCAAAATCCGGACGTCTTCTTCCAAGGTCGTGAAGCTTCTAACCCTTACTACAAAAAGGTTGAAGGCATTGTTCAAGAAGAAATGGATAAATTTGCCAAAATCAGCGGTCGCCAATATCATGTTGTTGACTATGTTGGTGCTCCTGATGCCGAACAAGTTATCGTAATTATGGGTTCTGGTGCTGAAACCGTTGAAGAAACCATCAATTACCTCAACGCTCAAGGCGCAAAATTAGGTGTTATGAAAGTACACCTCTATCGTCCTTTCCCGGAAAAATCTTTCCTCAAAGCTTTGCCGAAATCTGTTAAAGTTGTATCTGTTTTGGATAGAACCAAAGAATCAGGCTCAACCGGTGAACCTTTGTACTTAGACGTTGTTGCCACCTTGACCCAAGCATTTGCCAACGGCGAAATTGCTTCTATGCCGAAAATCTACGGCGGTCGTTATGGCTTGTCTTCAAAAGAATTCACTCCGGGTATGGTTAAAGCTGTTTATGACAATGGCTTTGCCGCTCACCCGATTAACGGCTTCTCTGTTGGTATTAATGATGATGTCAATAAGACCTCTTTGCCGTTTGATGATTCTATTGACACCGAACCTAAAGACGTTGTTCGTGCCGTATTCTATGGCTTGGGCGCAGACGGTACAGTTGGTGCCAACAAGAACTCCATTAAAATTATTGCTGAAGATGCCGGTAAATACGGACAAGGATACTTCGTATATGACTCTCGTAAATCCGGTTCTATGACCACTTCACACTTACGTTTCTCGGACAACCCGATTAAATCGGCTTACTTGGTAAACAAAGCAGACTTCGTTGCCTGCCACCAATTCCCGTTCATGCGTAAGGTTGACATTTTGAAGATTGCCAAACCGGGTGCAACCTTCTTGTTAAACGCACCTTACAGTGCTGAAGAAGTATGGGATCATCTTCCGATTGAAGTTCAAGAAGAAATCATCAATAAGAAATTGAAATTCTACACCATTAACGCTGTAGAAGTTGCTCGTGCAACCGGAATGGGCCAACGCATCAACACCGTAATGCAGACCTGCTTCTTTGCAATTTCTAACATTTTGCCGAAAGATGAAGCAATTGCACAAATCAAAAATGCAATTAAGAAAACTTACAGCAAAAAAGGTGATGCAATTGTTCAAAAGAACTTCCAAGCAGTTGATGCTTCTTTGGAACACTTACATGAAGTTAACTATCCAGACCATGTAACTTCTAACTTCCACCGTTCATTGCCTGTTCCGGCTGATGCTCCTGAGTTTGTTAAAAAGCTCACCGGAGAAATCATTGCTGACCGTGGTAATGAATTGCCGGTTTCTGCTTTTGGTGAAGTTGTTGATGGTACTTGGCCAACCGGAACCACAAAATTTGAAAAACGTTGCATTGCAACTGAAATTCCGGTTTGGGACCCGGATACTTGTATTCAATGCGGTAAATGCTCACTCGTTTGTCCGCACGGCGTAATTCGTATGAAAGTTGCCTCTGAAGAAGAGCTCAAAAACGCTCCTCAAGGTTTCAAATCAGCCGCTTACAAAGGCAAAGAATTCGCCGGAAAACAATTCATCTGGCAAATGTCTCCTGAAGACTGCACCGGCTGCGGTATCTGCGTCAGCGCTTGCCCGGCTAAAAACAAAGCAGATGCTTCTAAGAAAGCAATCAATATGGATCATATTGAAAACCACTTGGAAGAGCAAGTTGCTTGCTGGAAGTTCTTTGAAACTCTGCCTTACGTAAAACGTACCGAAGTTACCAAAAACTTGCCGAAGACCACACAGTTAATTCAACCTTTGTTTGAATTCTCTGGAGCTTGCGCCGGCTGCGGTGAAACGCCGTATGTTAAATTGTTGACCCAATTGTTTGGTGACAGAATGGTTGTTGCCAATGCAACCGGATGTTCTTCAATTTACTCCGGTAACTTACCGACCACACCTTATGCAAAAGACGAAAAAGGCCATGGTCCGGCTTGGGCAAACTCTTTGTTTGAAGACAACGCCGAATTTGGTTTGGGTATGAGATTTTCTATCGACCAACAAACCCACTTTGCACAAACCTTGCTTGAAGGTTTGAAAGACAAAGTCGGTGCTGAATTGGTTGAAAAAATTACTTCTAACCCGCAAAAGACCGATGCTGAAATTGATGAACAACGTGGCCTTGTCAAAGCCTTGAGAGAAAAATTAGCCTCTATCAACACTGAAGGAGCTAAACACCTCGACAAATTGGCTGACTACCTGATTAAGAAATCTGTATGGATTTTAGGTGGTGACGGTTGGGCTTATGATATTGGCTTCGGTGGTCTTGACCATGCGATTGCCTCTGGCAAAAACATCAACATCTTGGTAATGGATACAGGTGTATATTCTAACACCGGTGGTCAACAATCCAAGGCTACCCCGATGGGTGCAAGTGCTAAATTTGCAACTGCCGGAAAATCCTTACCGAAGAAAGATTTGGGTATGATAGCCATGTCTTATGGTAACGTTTACGTTGCTCAAGTTGCCTTTGGTGCAAACGATACTCAAGTTATCAAAGCCTTGAACGAAGCAGAAGCTTATGATGGACCGTCTTTGGTTATCTGCTACTCTCACTGTATTGCACAAGGCTTCAACTTGGCAGATGGTTTACAACACCAAAAAGACGCCGTTGAAACCGGTTCTTGGCCTTTGTATCGTTACAATCCGGACAACATTGCTCAAGGCAAAGCTCCTCTGACTTTGGACTCCAAAGCTCCGAGCAAACCTTTGTCTGACTATATGTCCAACGAGACCCGTTTCCAAATCGTTAACAAGATGAATCCTGAACGTTATGAAACCTTGTTGAATAAGGCTCAGGAGAACGTTAAAGAAAAACGGTCTTTGTATGAACACATGGCTGAATTTGCAATCAAAGAAGGTGCTGAATAGTCCTTCCCGCAAATGAAAAATACCCCGAAGCAATTCGGGGTATTTTTTTACACAAAAAAAACAGGCTGTCCCCAAGGAGACAACCTGCTTTTAATGTTAATAATAAATGCATCCCTTACACAGACATAGTTTTCCGAGCCGAACACCATGTTTGAGCTTGGTTTTCAAAGCCTTTCCGCCAACAATCGGAAAAGTATCCACCTTTTGATTGGGCTTCAATTTAAGCCATTTATCTACATTGCACCACAAACCATTATGGTGGGGAGTTAACACATCGACCAAACCGGCAGAAGATGGGATTAAAACACGATAAATCACATCGTCCAGCGGAGCCAATTTCTGAATTTCATCAAAAGAATAATTACTTTCTGCGAAGTGAATATGTTCTAAAACATTGTCCTCTTTGGTATAAAATTGCTCTGGTTTAAAATAAATTTTACCAAGTTTTTCATCAAATTTTACTAAAGGAACAAATACTTCACCAATATTCTTTCGTTCAATAATCTCCCGATAAAAAAACCTTCCCCGATAATCCTGATAGATATCAACTGCCAACATCCTATTTCCGAAATGTTGCTGCCAAATATCCAAAGAAACATTCTTGAAAGGTTTTTGCAAACTGGCCTGACAAATTTTTTTCATATAAAAATAAAAAAATTGAACTCCCCAACCGAAATCAGCCAGGGAGTCCAACAGTGAAACAATCTTATGATTTTTTTGCCTCAAAGACCGTCAGAATATGTCCGATTGCGGCATATCTGGTCTTTTCCTCCAATGTCATTTTTGCCTTTCCGCCAAGTGTTTTCCACTCTTTGCGGAAAACTTCCAACTGCTCTTCGCTTTTGGGCAACAAATCAGGAAATTCCCGTAAAACGATATCAGTCTGAGAATAAGATATCTTTTTTCTATACAAACGACGTGACGGCATCAAAGGCGGTTCCTCCACTTTGATGACTTCTTCCTTAAAAACTTCCTCTGTTTGTCTTTCAGACGAATCATCCAGAGGTTCATCACTAACAGGAAATTCCTCATCTTTGAGTTTTGACTTATTGGCTCTGATTTGCCAAATTCCCCACACCAACAATACGACAACGCAGATGAGCAATAAAGCATATGCCCATTCATGCAAAAATTGATAAATTGTTTCCATTTTTTAGATTTTTTTAAGTTAAACAATGAGATTCTTAAAGTGGCATTTTTCCGGTTTTTATCCATTCATCAAGAATGGTTTCAACCATAACTCCCAGCTGATGATATAATTCAGGCACTGAGCTAGATTTCCATCCCTCGCCGACTTTTTTACCGTCAATATCAAAACCGGTAATTTCGACTTTGCGTTGATTAACCAAAGGCAAAGCCTCAGCGGCTGGAATACCCAACATTTCCCACATTTCTTTATAAGGCATATAGAAGGTATAGCCTTTGAGGAAATATTTCTTTATCGTCTTAAGTAATCCTGCAGGGTTTGGCTCTGATGTCAATTTAGGGAAAAGAGCAATTTTTTCATCCGACAACGGAAGACGTTCCCTATCCCAGTTCATCATGGTTCGCAACACACAACCAACAATCACGTCAACAGCATAACCATTGACAATTGATTCCACATCAAATGACCTATCACACAACAGCGTCAGTGGCGTTTCGTAGAAATAAAACTCTACCTCTGGCATCAATAGCCCAAACTGCTGAGCCGCAGTCAATGAGTATCCGGCATGTGTTACCATTCCGATTCGCGGACAATCGACTTGCGAGAGAACCGGCGAATTTTGAATAATCTGACGCAATTCTGCCACATTACCAACTGTATCAGTTGCAAAAGTCTGAATCAGGTTCTTGCGTACCCTCTTGGAATCAAAGCCAAGTTGTTCCAAAAGCGAAGCATAAATCTGCGCTTCTGACCCCGGAGTATCTTGCCCTTTGTTGGGTTTATACCCCAGCATAGCAATTTCCACTTCTGTGTCTGAATAGAGATGATCATGTTTCATCCATACCTCGCCTAAGTGTTTGACCAAACGAGGATAGCCACCAAACACAACCAACAAATCAAGTTGAGGTACATTATTCAATGAAAAAGAATGTACTTTCATTGGTGCTCCGTTAATGGAAGATTCATAACACAACGGGTACTCCTGGCTGTAAGTTCCCCATTTTTGGATTGCAAGAATTTCTTGCACCTCTGTATTTGTCAGAGGTTTTACTGTTTGATTTTTCATAAAAAAATGAATTTAAAAAGTAAAACAAAAGATAGGTACAAGAAAACATCTCAAAGTTAAACTTTGAAAAAATTTTAATAATACCCATCATAATTAATCACTAAGCAAGACTCCTACCACAAAAAAAACAACTAATCAAGACAAAAATTAGACAAATGAAACTTTACATTCATCATTTTTTTTGCTAAAATTTTTCATATAAAATAATGGAGGTTTCATATGGAAAATTCAAACAACACCCCCGAAGAAGAAAATTACATTTTAAAAAAAATAAACCTCGAATTTCGAAAGGCAAAGCTTGCACCTGACCTAAAGCAAGAATATACAAATCAAGCATTAAAGCACTACCACGAATATGGTAATATTTCAAAATTCGAATTTGTTCCTCCTCAAAAAGACACAAAGAACCAAAATAATCAAAATTATACTGTTCAAAAAGACGATAAATCCCCCTCTCAACATACCAACAAAAAAGAACTAACCAGTTTTCAAGTACAATTTGATAAAGAAGGTAATGCCATAGCCAAAGATAATAAAGGTAACACACTTCCACCAGCACCTCCTGAAGAAGTATTTAAAAAAATCGTACAAAAGTTTAAAGCCAGCGGAGCAAAACAATTAAACATCAAAGCTCCTAATGGTAAAAAAGATGACAGAATAACGGGGATTTTTGCCAAAGAATGTATAATGAGTGGTATTGCACCTGCGGGAGATCTTCCGAAATCTACATCTTTTTGGACAAGACTAAAAAAAGAATTCCTTTCCGCCAATCACACACTGAAAGAATGGCAGAGATTAACATCTCATATTCCGGAAGCTAATACTGATGATAAAGATAACGACAAACAAGATAGCTTAACTCCAAAAAGAAAAAAGCGATTTGAAAATTCCCAAAAAGAATCCATGCCACAGGCAAAAGATATGGCATTAGCTAAAAAAGAATCTAATACTCTCGAACAAAATTCCTCTCTTTCACAACCCAAAGGAATGAATCTTCCGATACAAATGCTACAAAAACAAAAGAGAAACAGGTGATATAGGTAAATTTCTGTGGATTACTTTAAAATTTTTATGAAAAAATTTCTTTAAAGATGAAAATGGACACATTAAATATACAAAATTTAGGAAAAAAAGATGACAGAACAAAAATCTCAATCAAATATTCCGGCAGAAGACCTTAACAATCTGGAATATTTCAAAAATTTACCCAACCAAAAATATTTAAGAACCGCTGAACAAAGCAGCAAAAAATTCCGTAGTCACGATGGCGCCGCCAAACGTGCCATTATGGAAAAAGCTATGCTCCAAACTGAGGGCTATAAATTCTCCAAACGAGGACAAGCAGAAACCAAAGGCATGTCAGCAGAAGAAAAAGATGCTCGTATGGCTTACGTTTTCCAAAAATTTTGCACATTTTACGCCTACAGCGATGAAGCCTTAAAATATCGCCGCGGCATTCGCGATATCATGAATGAGCATAAAGCTTTTTATAACACCTACACGTCAGAAGATTCCAGAGCAATTGCTCGCCAAATCAAGATTCGCAATATTGCCAATCAAATTGACAATGGAGATTATAAAGGATACGCCATTACCAGATTTTATAAACAACACGAAGGACAAAGTTTATAATTTTCTGATTAGAGATGACAAAAAAGGGAGTAGTGACTCCCTTTTTTATTGCACATTTAAAAAAGTATATTTATTCTACAAAAGAGCAGATATTAATTTAGAAATTATTCACTTCAAATATACGCCTTATGGAAAAGATGAGCTTTTTAGAGACAACCATTCCGGTAGGTGCGGAATGCTTGTACCCGACGAGACAAGATGCTCAAAACTTTTTTGATGAGCAACTTCTCTCCGGAGAACTAGTTTTTGGGGTAGGTATTACCAATCAGATGGAAAAGGACTTACTCTGGGTATTACAAACGCCTCAAGGTTCAACACTACCTCTTTGGGCGTTTGAAAGAAAAAACCCCATAAAAGGAGAGTTAGCCTTCTTTCGTGAAGAAACTGTTGGAAATTATGTACACCGCTGTCGGCATAATTATCTATTATGCCAAGATGAGCTTTTAGGATTAAGCATCCGGGAATTAGCCGTTTTTTCAGATGAAACAGATATCAAAGCACTTCTCAACCTAATGAAGGAACCTTTTGAAGAAATCACTTTGGCAAATGTTTACATCTCAAATTTTGACTTAACTCCATCGTTCACCAGTTGGTTTGTGACCAAACCCAACAACACAGCCAGCATACATCCGACATTTCTGGAAGATGTACTCATCCACAGAGGATTTGACCCACACCAAGCCTCATGGGATTTTTTAGGAGTAGGAGATACTTTCTACCATTTTAACGAAAAATACCGTGTCGATTTTGACCCTAAAACCGGATGGTATTTTTCAAAAGTATTTCATAACCCTTACATGAAGCTTTGCACCAAAAATGCTATCTAAAAAGGAGAGAAACTTCTCTCCTTTTTTATTTTAAATTTTTGGGATTTAAGGCTTTAAGCACATCAAGTACAAATTCACCATCTTTTCGGATAAGGGCATCATCAAAATAAATTTCACCACCGCCATGAGCCTTATCCTGCATTTGAATCAAATCCCAATGTACGGCTGAAGTATTTCCGTTTGGCGCAACATCATATGAATTTCCGATTGCCATATGGAAAGAACCGCCGATTTTTTCATCAAACAAAATATCCAAAATCGGATGCGTAATTCCAGGATTAAGCCCCAGAGCGAATTCGCCCATATATTTTGCCCCATCATCGGTATTTAAAATTTCTTGCAATTTATCGTTATTGGTCAAAGACGTAGCTTTGATGATTTTTCCGTCCTTAAATTCTAAGCGAATGTTGGAGCAAAAAACACCATTAAATACCGTATCGGTATTAAATTGAACCACACCGTTAATTGAATTTTTCACCGGCGCGGTATAAACCTCACCATCTGGAATATTGCACTCCCCGCAACTTTTCACCGCAGGAATCCCTTTAATTGAAAATTCCAAATGCGTATCGGGAGCAATAATCTTCACTTTATCTGTTTTAGCCATCAATTTTTGCAAAGGATCCATCGCTTTTGACATTTTATTATAATCCACCAAGCAAGCATCAAAATAAAAATCTTCAAAAGATTGCAACGACATTTTCGCCAAAGCGGCCATAGACGGGTTTGGATAACGCATCACGCACCAACGGGTATGAGGAATACGAGTTGACCGATGAACCGGATTAAAATAATGTTTCATATAAAGAGCCATCTGTTTTTCAGGAACATCCGCTAAAGCAAAAATATCATCAAAACCTCTGATTGCAATATAAACATCACTTTCAGCCATCTGCCGACGATACACCTCGCCAAAACTCTCCATCTGTTTGGGCGATGCATTGGCAATAACCGATTTCAACAAATGTTCATCATTATAAAAATAAAACGGCACTGCTCCCATTTGGGTTGCGGTTTGAATAAAAATTTCAAACAAATCCAACACCGAGTTCCCAAAGGCCTCAATATAAATTTTTTCGCCTTTTTTCAGTTTAACTGAGTGTTTCAGCACGTTTTCAGCTAATTTATATAATCTCTCATCTTTTCTCATTTACTTTTCTCCATCAGTAAATTAATAACCTCTGTTAATAAAGCCACACCAAAACCGCTTGCATTACCATTTTCATCAGCCTCGCAACCGGCAATATCCAAATGCGCCCAAGCAGTCCCTTCTTTAATAAAATTCTGCAAAAAGCAAGCGGCTTGAGTAGAATCTGCCTCTTTTTTTCCTAATTGTTTTAAATCAGCTACTTCAGACTTCAAACGTCTGGCAATATCTTCATCTATTGGCAACTCCCAAACTTTTTCATTTGCTATTTCGGCTGCTTTTTTAACTGTTTTTATCAAGGTTTCGTCATTACCAAGTAATGCAGCATACAAGCCGGCAAAAATATAAGCAGTTGAACCTGTCAGCGTTGCCACATCAATAATTTTTTTCGCACCGAACTTTTCTTGCAAAAACCACAAAGCGTCTGCCAAAATCAAGCGTCCTTCTGCATCAGTATCAATAATTTCCACGGTTTTTGAAGACATTGACGTTAAAATATCATCTGGTTTATAAGCATTTCCTGCAGGCATATTTTCAATCAAAGGCAAGACCGCAATCAAATTTATGGGCAATTTTTGCAAAGCTGCCACTTTCATTGCAGCAATCACGGCAGCAGCCCCGCACATATCTTTCTTTTCACCGACTTGCTGATTATCCAATTTTAAGGATATCCCACCGCTGTCATAGGTCACGCCTTTTCCGACCAAACCCAAATTCCATGTCTTTTGTTTCGGGTTACTCACATATTGCATCACCACCAAATACGATTTATTAGATGAACCTTTGGCAACCGCCTCAATTAACCCCATTTTATTTTTTTTAATAAAGTCCATATCAAACAAATCAACGCGAATATCCAAATACTCCAAACGCTTAATATCAAGTGCCAACACTTCCGGCGTCAAAACATTGGCTGGTTCATTCCCTAAATCTCGCGCATAACGCACCCCGTTCGTCAACGCAACAACTTTTTTCCAATTCTGCGATTGTTCAAATTGAGGAAAGAAAATAGTTTCCAATTGAGCAAATTCTTCACTTTTTTTGGTCGTTTTATATTTATCGAAACTATAAGCCGCATATTCCAAAGCCAATGCCAAATTTTCAACCTCCAATTTGCACTGTGGCGCAATAATCAAACTCACCTTTTGAAAATCAGCGATTTTGTCATAAATTTTCTGCCCGATTCTTTTATAATTTTTATCTTTTATAACCAAAACAATAAAAATCTCACCATCAACCAAAATTTGAGCCGCTTGTTTTCTATTTAAGATTGGCGTTAAAATTTCCTCATTTTTCGACCAAATATCTTGAATTTTTTTATATTCTTTTCCGAGTCGTTCAATATCTTTTTGCCAATGCTCGCTAAGCACCACAACTTTTGGACAATTTTCTTCCATTTTTTCATCTCTAAAGGCAAACTCTATCATAAAATTTCCTCCTCAAAATACAGAATAAACATAATATAATCACAAATTAATAATAAACCCCTAATTAGAGCTGGATTTTTTATAAAAATAGTGTATATTTTAGACAAAAAGTATTTAGGAGAAATGGATGGGGTCTAAAAAAAAGCGCTATAACCCATTAAAAGATGCTTCTGACTACCTCGTAGATGAAGCACAAACTCCTGCGGAAAAAATAATGGACGCATTTCGTCCAGCTCTTCCCGTTATCACCAATACAGAATTAAAAGACCCGACCCCGATTATCCAACATCTTGAGCAAACCCAAGATAAAGAAGACGCCCAAAGCGCCGAAAAAGAACTTCTGGATTTGCTTGATAAATACTATAACGGCGATCGAGATGTCTCCAAAGAACTCCGCTATAAAAACAAAGACATCTACAAACAGCTTCTCATCCAAAAATTCAAACAATGGGGCTTAATTTACATTGAAAAAAAGCACTACGCCTTAAGCCGCCCTGAAAAACACTTAATCCGAATTGACTTTTATGGTACGGTCAACAAACCGCGTCCGGACCAAAAAAGTGAAGCTTACACCCAAAACTCTACCATTTTTGCAGAAGAACTAAGTCGCAAAGAAAAAAAGAAAGCCAAGAATTCTTCCAATAATAACATTGCGCTCCCCCCATTTCCACCACAAGAGAAGATTAAATACTCTCCGCAAGACTATGATTTAAGCACTTCTCCGACATGGCGGTTAATGCGCACTTTTCCACGCTTTCACACCATTGAAAACAAAGTTCGCATCCAAATGGCCAAACAAGGGCTCGCCCCTCAAATCTTACCTTACCTAAATGTCTATGACTATTCCGATATATTATATAATTATTACCAAAAGCCCGAAACTCAAGAAGGCGAAAGTGTCAGAATTTTCTTAGGCGCACGTCAGGCCTTTATCAAAGACCTATTTAGAAAAAATGCCGATTGGTTCAGAGATTACTTCAAACGCCATAATTATGATGAACGCTATACTGAAGCGCTCATCAAATCAGCTCAAAGAAAAGGAGTTACCGCAAATATTGAGTTAAAAGATAACATGCAAGATTACATTTTTGAATATTTGCATAACCATAAACAAAACTTCATCTTTTTTACGCAACAAGAAATACATAACGGCAACCATGTTACAGGTATATTAGAAAGACTAAACAATCCCAATGCACCTCTCACAGATGAAATGAAAAATTTCATACAAGAAAATGACGCCCAATTTCAAAACTATCTCAAAAGAAAATATATTACCAGTCACCTACTAAATGCCACCTTTGAAGTATTAAACGACAAAGAAATTCCTTTTTACTTAAAAGAAAACATCAGAAGCTTTGTCTTATCCTCGCCTGACGAATTTAAAAAATTCATCATCCAGAATAACTTCTCGGAAAGAGAATACGAGGTTATGAAAGAAAGAATAAAAAACAAACCTCCCAGAGGCAAACTGGAAAACTTAATTAACGCATACGCCAAACAAAACTTAGAAAAATTTCAAAATTTTTTAATCGCTGAAAATCGTGATGAAAATTATATCAAATACGCCACCAACTGCTTAAAACCACCACTTGTTCCCGAATATATCAGAGAGAGTCTATATAATTTTATTTTAAGCAAAGAGCCTTCACCTTTAAGTCAACAACTTCAAAAAGAAGGTATCACACGTGAAAACTTTGCCTCAGTAAAAGAATATATTTTACAGCACCGCAAAGAATACAGTGATTTTTTCAAGCAAAACAATATATTGACCTACCAAGAGCTCAACGAGCAATACGCCGATATTACAAATTTTACCATCAAGACGCAAAATATGCCGCCTTACATCAAAAATTTTGCCCAACAATTTATTAGGCGCAATCAAACCGTTTTCCGCTATTGGTATTCCAATTTCAGAGTCCGTCAACACCAAAAAGATGCCGAACAAAAACATAAAAACATTATGGAAAATGGTCTTTCTGAAAATGATTTCAAAGAAGTATCAACTTTTATCAAAGAGCGTCTTGATATTTTCAGCGAATTTTGCCAAGGGAAAGGGCTTAAATTACCCCCTCAAGAGATTCAAATAATATTTAATCAGGGAAATTTTCTTAACCCTCAAGAATTTAACAAATCCCCCAATAAAGAAACCATTGGCTCAATGCGTAATTTATTGGAACAATTTATTCGTCGCAATGGCTATATTTATCGAAATTCACTTGTTCAACAACATATTCAAGCCAAAGAAAATGAGGCCGATATCATATTAAAAAAGATTACCCAACAAGGCATCACCTCAACCACAATGGCAATAGCCCATAAATTTATTTTAAATAACAAACCACTGTTTAATAACGATCTCTATAATAGTAGCGACGCCCAAGATTATAGTCAGGATATTATCTCCGATTTAATGGAAAATACAGCCAATAAAGATATTTTGCAAATTTCCAAAAATTTCATTTTACATCACCAAGATGAATTTACAACTTTTATCAAAGAACCGCAAAACATTGAAAATTATATCTCCAATATAACCCAAAAATTAGAAACTTCACAAAACAAAGGCGATGTTTCTTATTGGGGATTACAATATATCACCCAAAATCAAGATGATTTTATCCAATATCTAGAAGCAGAAAAAATCGGGTCTGAAAATATTGAAAACATCCAAAAACAATTATCAATACAATCCTTATCACAAAACATTAAAATGCTATTTGAAAACGACAATTTAGCACTGCAATTTAATGATGGAAACACAATAAAAACAACAATTTCCGTACACCACATTAAAGCAGTACAAGATAGTTTTGAGGAAGACATTCCGGTTTCTCAAATTCTTCAAGACCAAGAATCTTTGAAACAAGATGCTTTATATGTTCCGAACTTAGCAGCCGCCAACTATTTTAAGAATTTAAGCGCTGTCATTGATGATCCCTACCATATTCGCTTTTTCCACGGAATGGATAAAACCGAAAAGTTTGATAACTGGGAACGTTACATTGGCCGTATTTATCCCCAAAATCAGCATATTGTCTTCTTTGGCGGTCTTGACCCGCAAGATCAACTCTCTTATGATTATACTCAAGACGAGCGCACCAAACGTTACCAAAGACACACTGAAAAAATGATGCAATTAAATGACGAGCAAAGACAACTTGATACCTTAAGTCCGGAAATGAGATTTTACATTGTCACCGGCAGTCGCCAAGGACGATAAAATGCTTACACTTTTAAAACGCATTAAAAACAAAATTCATCCATCAAAAGGAGAACCACTTACTCAAGCATTAATCTCACAAGCCACGCAAATTTTAGCACAACACCACATTGCCTCTATCCCGAGTGATTACCTTCATTTTCTGCATTTTTGCAATGGTCTTCAATATCAAGATGCTTGGCTATTAGGAATTTTTGAGCAACATACACAAATCAATGATATTTGTCGTTTCAACCTCCAAATCTCGCACCCTTTGTCACAAGACATTATCTTTTTAGGCTTTGATGAATTTGATTTGCTTGGACATAATCAAAAATGGAACACTTATCAAATCATTGACAAAGACGATTTTGAGGTGCTAGAAGAATATCAGGACTTAGAAACGGCATTAAATTATATATTGAAGATAGAAGCATGAGTAATATTTACGACATATCAGCAGAAAACATATCAAAAGCCGCCGACGTAATAAAAAATGGTGGTCTTGTTGCTTTTCCGACCGAAACAGTTTATGGATTGGGTGCAAATGTTTATCTCTCTAGCGCTGTTGCCAGAATTTTTTCAGCCAAACAACGCCCACAATTTGACCCTTTGATTTCCCACATTGCCGACATTAACTTCTTACCGGAATATGCCCAAACTGATGATAGAGCGATGAATCTCGCACGTCATTTTTGGCCAGGTCCGCTCACACTTATTCTAAAGAGAAAAGATTCCAATCCGGCAATAGACTTAGCTTGTTCGGGTTTACCTAATATAGCGGTTAGAATGCCCTCCCATCCGGTTGCTTTGCAACTCATCAAAGAAAGCGGCGTCCCTATTGTTGCCCCATCAGCCAACAAATTTAAATCTATCAGTCCAACAACGGCTTATCATGTTCAAGAAAGTTTAGGCGATAAAGTTGATATGATACTGGACGGCGGTCAATGTGCCGTTGGTGTAGAATCAACAATTATTGACGTCACAGATAAACAAGTTGTCTTGCTTCGAGCCGGAGGAACAACTTTGGAAGCTTTAGAGGACTTCTTAAACGAACAAGTGCTCATCTCTCATGGCAATCCCAACCAACCAAGCGCCCCCGGACAACTCCTCAAACACTACGCTCCGGGTAAACCATTAAGAATTAATGCCACCTCAAGACAAGAAGGGGAATTTTTTATTGGCTTTGGCGATGTTTCCGCCTCAGATATTAACCTTTCTCCAACCGGAAATTTGGAAGAAGCCGCTAGCCGCTTGTTTGCGTTTTTACGTTTTGCTGACCGTCAACCGGGTTACACTGGAATTTGTATGTCGCCTATTCCGCTCAAAGGCTTAGGCCTAGCCATAAACGATCGTATCAAACGTGCAGCTTATAAAGAATAGACATGACAACCAATATTTCTGCACTCAACCATACCAATGATTATCTGTTAGATAAAAGGGTAAAAATATTCCAACCCATTAACGGATACCGCGCCTCAACAGACGCAGTATTAGTTTCATCTCTAATTTCAAAAGTAAAAAGTACAGATAAGATACTAGACGTCGGCTCCGGCACGGGAGCAATATCTTTGTGTCTAGCATCTCGTTTTCAAGCGATACGACCACAAATTTTGGGCTTGGAATTACAAAGCGAACTGTGTATGCTGTCCAATCAAAGCGCACAAGCCAATGGATTTTCAGAATTCTTAAGTTATCAAAATGTAGATATTCGCCAAAAACTAACACATATACCACCTTGTAGTTTTCAGCATGTTATTAGCAATCCGCCCTATAGCGAGCATGATATGCCCTCACCCAATCCGAGCAAGGCAGTGGCACATAATCATCAAGGTTTAACCCTTATGGATTGGTTACATTTCTGCCTCAAAATGACAGCTCCGCGAGGCTATTTATACTTTATCAATCGAGCAGAAGCTATTACTGAAACACTATCAATATTGCAAGGTAAAGCCGGCGCGATAAAAATCATTCCGCTTTTTTCCAAACAAGGACAAGTAGCGAAGCGTGTCATGATAACGGCTCAGAAAGATTCAAAAGCCCCCACACAAATCTTGCCGGGACTCATCACTCATAACCATGATGGCACTTACACTCCTCAAACCCAACAAATTTTGCGTTCTGGAAAAGGATTTTTCGATACTTTAGGCTAAAGCCCAAAAATTTGCATACGATTTCCGCCTTCTTTTTGAGCTCTTTGCAAAGACAAGATTGCTTGTTCAATCAACTTTTTAGCGGAAGTTGCCGGCTCCGGAAAAACACTCACACCGATAGAAGCAGAAATTTCATGATTAGTAAAATTATCCGCAATCGGCTCTCTAAAAATGGCTTGAATTTTACTAAGTTCTAATTTTAAGGTTTCCTCATCCATCACATCCGGCAATAAAATCCAAAAGTGATATTTCAACCCACTGGCAACCGTATATGTTTTTCGTAAAGTCAACATTAAATTTTCAGCTAACTTCCGCAACGCCAAATCATGTATTCCGAGAGATTTTAAAGCCTTAAAATTATCTAAAGCCACACAAGCTACAGCAATCATATTACGTTTTTGTCGTACATCTTTATAATTTTCGTAATTAACAATAACCTGAACTCGATCTTCAAATAAATAAAAATTAGGCAAACCAGTTACTTGATCATACATATTAAGGGCACTTGAAGCTCTGGCACTGACGCGTTCACCAATCAAAATAAAAGTAAAATGCTGTTTATCAAACAAATACATTGCATCAAATTTAGCCTTAATAACCTTATGAGCCCCACTAATAAGACTAATCTCCATCGCAGTATTATTGGTAAGCATTTCACCAATATTTTTTGCTAAGAAATCCCAATCTTCTTTAGCAACAAATTTCAAAAACTTTTGATGTAAAATAGTATCAATATTTGAACATTCCAACAAATTCAAAAAAGTCTGATTAGCATATTCTATCTTATCATCACGAACAATCACAAAAGACCTATCAGAACGACGAAACACTTTTTCCACAACATCTCTCAAACGCACATCGGTTTCATCTAAGAAGCTTTCCAAAGAAGATAAAATTTTTGGTTGTTCTGTGGGAGGATTTGGATTCAGTATATTTTGTGCTTTTTCAATATTTTGCTGTGTTTCTGATATATCTAAATTTTCCAACCCATCTAAACCAAACACATAATCTTCATTAAGCTGTGTAGAATAATCGGATGTAGCGCCATCATCCGCAATTTCTTCTAAAAAATCAATACTTGTATTATCAAAGGCATTCATATCAACCAACATCCGACATAAAACTCACACTAAAGATTATTTTATCGTATTTTTTTGAAAAAACAAAAAATATTTGTGTTTTATTAACCCTTATTATATAAAATGCACAAAAGAAAATAATATGAAAGATACCCCTGATGACTGAAGAAAATACAGAACAGGAACCAGAATCCATACCCTCAATAGCTACAGAACCTGAGTTAATAGAAAATTTCCAGGTTAGCAGCAAAGATGATGTTTATGTACTAAAGGAAAGATATACCATTGATTTTTCCTCTCCTTTATCATGGTTAGACACCAATGGAGGGAAGGCTTATAAAGTCGAAGATAAAATCAACGACAAAAAAGAACTATTTGCTCTTATTTGTAATAATTACACCTCTCCGCGCAGTTCCTTGCTACCTTATTTAAAATCAATTGACCATCCTGGTATAATGAAATTAGTAGAATATGGAGTAGTATCATACCACAAAGAAAAATCACGCAATATGGCTCTGATATATGAAGTTCCCCAAGGAGGAAGAGTAATTGACGAACAAGGAGCCTACTCTCTAAAGAATCAACCCGAAAAATTTAAAAGCCTTCTTTTATCAATGCTTTCTGCAACGGAAGCCCTTAAAGGCTATGGAGTCACTCATCGAGCCATACGTGCCGACAATATTTATTATAAGGATGAATCTAGAGAACGAATTGTTCTCGGAGATTGCTTAGCCTCATTTCCGGCTTTTCACCAACCTGCAGCATTTGAAACCATAGAAAGCCTAATGGCTCAAACAGAAGCAAGAGGTAATGGCTCTGAACAAGATGATATATACGCTATCGGTGTCTTGGGCTTACAACTCTATTTGGGGCATTCTTTTTTTGAAGATCTCCCCGCAAAAGAGATTTTACGCTTAAAGCTAAAAAAAGGAAGCTATCAAGCTCTCCTGGGAAACGACAAAATTTCTGCTCACTACGCCACAATTTTCAGAGGTCTGTTAAATGACAATGAAGAAGAGCGTTGGACCTACCTCCAAACATACAACATGCTGGAAGGGAAGCCAGGAAACACACCTCAATCCAATAGTGAACGTCCTAAAAAATCATTAACAATTCACGGAGAAAAAGTATATAACACAACCGAAGTAGCCTATGCTCTTCTTCTAAATCCGGAAGAAGGTTATGATTTATTAAAATCGGGAAAAATTAGCGATTGGATAAAAAACGGCCTCGAAAATGAAAAACTCAATACTCAAATTGAGAAATTAATCCATACCAATTCAGACAACACTTCAAGTCGAGAACTTTTAATATCCAAACTTTGTATAATGCTGGCTCCTCATTTACCATTAAAATACAAAACACTATGGCTATTTCCGGCAGGAATTCCAAAATCCATATTTCTGGCCATAAAGAACAAAGAAAACTTAAGTGTTTATTATGATTTATTTAATTCTGACTTAATTAAATTATGGTATCAGGAGCAAACCAACATCAGAGCACCATCTAATAGCGGAGAATTCAAAAGTTATATTAGTCGCCGCGATATGGGCTATGGTATTGACCGCATTATGTATGACTTTGACGAAGATTTACCCTGCATAAGTCCTTTACTGGGTGAAGAATTTGTAAACAGTGCACCTCGCATTTTGAGAGCATTGGATCATACTTATGAACATTCTAAAGTAACATCAATGCCATATGATCGTAATATAATGGCATTTCTACGTTGCAAAATGGGTAAAAAAATCGACGGCATTCTAACCGACTTAAACACCGGACGCGAAGCTCTGCAAGCGAGTGCTATTTTACGTCTCTATACAGATATGCAAAATAAATATGGTCCGTCACAGCTTCCAAATTTAGCCAAATGGCTGGTAAGTGCTTGCATGTTGACAATAAAGAGTTACCACAACGTCAAGTATCAAAAATATTTGGAACGCGAAGTTCTGAAAATTCATAAAAATGGTAAACTGTATGAAATTACGGAAATCATTGAGAATGAAGAAGCCAGACAAAAAGACAGCTTAGACTATGCCAATGCCTTAAAGAATGCCAACTTGCTCATAAGCGAAAAAAATAATTTACAAAACAATTCAGCCAAATGGGACGACGAAGCCCGAGAAGTTGCAATGCGTTTTGCCAATATTTTAGCAGTTTTAACAATGATTTCATCTTTTGTCCTCAACCTTTTCTTTTGGATATTGAAATGAGCAAACTACCTTCCAACAGACCCATACGCAAACTTCCTTCCCAAAGAGGAAATGGTTTTCGACTGAATATTTTTCAAAAACTATTACTAATCTTGGCACTTTTAATTGCGGTCATGACCACACTTCCGGTCATGGTCGTCTTACTTATCGGACTACTCCCGACATTCACGGTATTAATAACAGATAGAAACAATACCAACAAACTTGTCATTGTCGGTTGTTTTAATCTGGCTGGTGTATTTATTTACCTTTTCCATGTTATAAGCAATTTTACCATCCGCGATGCATTTTTTATCTTTAGTGATATTTTTAATTTAATCATCATGTTAGGTTCTGCCGGATTGGGATTAGTTGTCTACTTAGAAGTTCCCAATCTGTTCATTTACATTTATAAAATCATGACGCAAAAACGTCTCAAAACGATTGATGAACAACTAAGCAAGTTAGCAGAGGATTGGGGTGAAGGAATTAAAGGTAATGGAACCACTCCTACAGCTTAATCAAAGAAAATCCCCATTTGGGGATTTTCTTTTTATAACTCAAAAATTGCTTTTCTGATTTTCTTAATTGAATTCAACTCTATTTGCCGTACCCGTTCTTTTGAAATAGCATAAAACTTGCTCAAATCATCCAAAGTGACGGCTTTTTCCACTAAACGGCGTTTAAATAGAATATCTTTTTCTCTCGAGTTAAGACAACTAAGCGCTTGCAGAAATAAACGTTTCCGATAAAGAAACGTTTCTGAATAAGATAATTTTTCCTCCTGATTAGGTTTTTTATCAGAAATAAAATCAATCCACTCATTACCACTATCAGAAGATGAATCAATTAAAGTATTAAGTGAACCATCATGAGCTTTTAGGCGCATATTCATATCCGTCACTTCTTGAACACTCACGTCAAGACTTTTCGCAATATCACCTAAAATTTTGTGAGAAAGTTCACGATCGTCCATAAGATTCAACTGATTTTTTATTTTTCGCAAATTAAAGAAAAGTTTTTTTTGAGCAGCCGTAGTTCCTATTTTAACCAACGACCAAGAATTTAAGATATATTTTTGAATAGAGGCTTTAATCCACCACAATGCATAAGTCGAAAAACGAAACCCTTTATTTGGCTCAAATTTATTAACAGCATACAGTAAGCCGATATTTCCCTCAGAAATCATTTCGCTAACAGGTAAACCATAACCTTTATATTTTGCCACTACCTTGACAACCAACCTTAAATGAGCATCAACCAATTGCTGAGCAATTTTTGGGTCATGGCTTTTCTTATATTCAACAGCCAAAGCATATTCTTTTTCCGGAGAAAGAATAGGAAATTTTCGAATACTCTGTAAATAGCGCACCAGATTTACTTCCGGTGAAAAGTCAAGTCCGTTCAGAGTGAAGTCTTTATTCATAATAGCCTCCCTCACAAATAATTGACAGAGGCAACAATATTAGAATTTCAATATATACTCAACCTAACTTTTAGTTTTACAAGAAATAAACGTAATAATAGAATCAAGATAAATTTAAACGAGCCAACAATTCCTCAATATCGGCCGGATAAGATGAATCAAATTGTATAAAATCTTTTGTACGTGGGTGCATAAACCCAAGACTTTTGGCATGTAATGCCTGCCGAGGGAAACGATTTATAAAAGTTTTGAGCTCTTGAGAAACACCGCTAATTGATGTTTTAGAACTTTTCACATAGAGCTGATCTCCTATCAGATTACAGCCTATACTCGATAAATGTACTCTAATTTGGTGTGTCCGTCCGGTTTCCAAATTACATTGCACCAAAGCCGCTGTATTTCCGCAAAGCTTTAATGTTTTATAGTTTGTAACAGCTCGTTTACCGCCCATCTGTACAATTGCCATTTTTTTACGGTCATAACGGCTTCGTCCGATGTTTCCCTCAATTTTTCCTTGTAACGGGTTGGGCACACCATACACAACGGCATGGTATGTTCGCTCAATAGAGTGCTCGGCAAACTGCTCGGCTAAACCACGGTGCGCCAAATCATTTTTAGCCACCACCAATAAACCACTGGTATCTTTATCTATACGATGAACAATACCGGGTCGTTTAACTCCCCCAATTCCGGAAAGATTATCTTTACAATGAAAGAGAAGCGCATTTACCAAAGTTCCACTATGAGCCCCCGGTGCCGGATGAACCGTCATTCCGGCAGGTTTATTTACCACAATCAAATCCTCATCTTCATAAATAATATTCAATGGAATATCTTCAGGCTCAGGATTTGCCTCCTCTAAAGGTGGAAGTTCAACTTGAAATTCCTCCCCTTTACGAACTTTATAAGCACAATCAGAAATCAACCTATCTTCACAGCTCACCATTCCTTGTTCAATTAGTCGTTGCACTTGTGAACGAGACAATTCCGAAATATTTTGCGCCAAAAATTTATCCACCCGTGTACCGGCAGAACAATCATCAACTTCCGACGAGGTAAAAATGTTAGAATCAAATTCCATGGACTTAGCAATAAAAAATTTACACTTTTGAGAATATAATATTTGTTAAGATACAATTAATCTGCTAAAATGCAAGGATAAGATGATGGATAAATTAAAATTAATCAAAACGATTGTCTTTTTTATAACCTTTTTATTAGTCATAGGGAGTATAAGTCTTTTAGGCATCATTTATAAAAAGGCAACATTCAAACAAGAACTAGCCTCAACATCTATTAACCTCGGACAAGAAAAAGGAAGTGAAATATCCTCATTTAAAGTAGAAAACGGAACAATATATCTTTTGGTAAAAGGCTCCAACCAATCAGATCGCATCATCATCATTCGCGAAGATACAACTGAGCCGCAACAAATTTATCTAAATTAGAGGGGTAATTTTATGAGTAATAATCAACAGCCCAAAAAGGTATTCAAAAAAATAAAACATAAAAGACCTATATCTCAAGGATCAAGAATTCCCCCTGCCATGTCTGTTCCTGCATCAACCGAAGCAGACATCAAAGCCCTATTGGCAGAAGACACACAAACTCAAGAAACAAAAACCTCTCCTGCACCCCAAAACAATGATGAAGAAGATGAATTTGAACGTTTACTGAATGAATTCATCAATGCCGAATTAGATGACTCTTTAGACGATGCCCAAGAAAATTTAGAAAATGTAAAAAGCGGAGAAACCCCTGAAGACACTTCTCCCCTACCTTTCAACAACAGCGATGAAGAAAACTACAATCTTCTTGAGGATCCGGAAAAATCCCTTTATCGTGCTTATCAAAACTACTTTTTTGCGATTCGCACCATGGCAGAGAGTAAAAACATCTCTTCTATATCTCCTTCTCTCACTGCCCAAAATTTTTATCCCCACTACAAACCACGCCTTGGAATTCGTATTTCCAAAGAAATTATGCAAGGTTGGGATATAATGCTGAAAGTATTTCCTCAAGATTTAGCGTCATTAAATCCCGGAGGAACTGATGATGAGCTTTTAGATTTCGCCGAACAAGCCAATGATGAAAATTTACAATTAGCCGTAATTTCTTATGTTGAGATTTTAATTGAAATGGAAGGATGCGATATCCAATATGAAACCCGCAAATTAAAAGCTGAACGTCGCAAGATTGAAAAAGAAATCTACCAAGCCCATCAAGCCCGCGTTGAACGCAGCCAAAAATATATAGAAGCCATCAAAAACAAAGAATTCCCAATTGATGCAGAAAGATTGGTCAAAAACTTTTTCAAAACCTCAAATAAAGATGCCGAAGGAGCTTATCAAATGCTAACCACCAATCCGGCTACTTTTTCACCAATTGAAATCAGCAAAATCAAGCCAAGATTCTTTGGCCTCATTAAAGTTACACCGCAAGATGGAATCAGAGTTAATCGCGAAATTGGAGAATTCATAAAAAAACTAAAAGCATAAATGTTTTTTACAAAAATATAGACAAAAAATATTTTTAATGCTACACTAAAGGTAATAAATAAGATATTAAGGTGAAGAATATGGCAGATACCCCCAAAACAGTAAGCGTCAATGAAGCATCGGCAACTCAAACTCAACAGCCTGTTGCACAACCTGTACCTCAGCCAACGTCTCAAAACAATTCTGAGCCGCAAAAAACCATTGCCTTATCACAAAACCCCAAAAAGGAAGCCCAAACCTTCCAAGGAATGACCGTTGCTCAAAAATTAAACTATCTTAATATTAAAGAAAAGCGCGGGATTTTAACTCCTGAGGAACGCAAACAACAAGAAGAATGTCGAGAACAATTAGCTAAAGAACAAGAAGGCGATGAAGGCGAAATCACGCAGGAAGATGGAACTAAGGTCAGAGAAAAAGATGATGAACCCAAAGACCTCTTCAAAGAACAAGACATCATTCAATACATGTATAATGAATGGCTGTTAGGTGGCGCCAACTGGCTCTATAAAAAGACTTACAAACAAATTGACAAATCTTATGCGGCATTCAAAAATCGTTGTGAACAAGCTAAAATGGCAGCCAAAAAACGAGAAAACAGCGAATACAATACCATCACCACTCGCGACAATGTCGATGATAAAGCCGTTAAACTTTATGATGGTCAAAAAGCAACTATAGATAAAGGAAAAGATGGACTTAAAGCCGTTTTAGAAGACATTAAAAACGGTAACATTGATGCTTCGAAAGCCACGGGATTAACCAAACGCCTTATGCAAGAATTGCCGGAAGGCAAACGTCAGCAATTTTGCACCGAAGCCCTAGCAATGATAGACAACTTGGCAGAAAATATGAAAACCATACATTTTATCGCCGGTCAACTTGCTCGAGCCCAAATGGCTGAAAGCATATGCATCAACAAAGACGCTTTCAAAAATTCCGTTCCGGCCCATGTCTTTGAAGCCATGGAAAGACGCAATGCCCTAGCAATTGCTGCCCAAATGGATGAATGGCAAAGACAAGGTAAAAATCCAGCCAAACTCATTCAACAATTAAATGATGACGTTGAAAAAGCCAATAAATTTGCCGATAAACAATATAAAAAAGAAAAATTTGATGAAGCCGGGAAAAAAGGCGAAAAAAACAAAACACTTCGTAAAATTAACGAAACATTGGGTATTCCTGAAGAAGAAATCACCAAACCGCAACATCGTGAACCTCAAACCATGTTGCAACATTTGATTGTATCCAATAACTTAGAACTGGGCTTAACCGAAAAACTCAAAAAGAACACAAACCAGCTAAATATACAAGCCGCACGCAATGATAACAATCAGAGCCGAAGAGCTCACCTTCACGAAAGATACAGAGAAATGATTCGTTCAGGTATCAACCCTCATGGTCGTCTTGTATTAGATCCTCAAGGACAACGTCGTGCTCAACAAAACAGAGATCCAAGAAACCAAATCAATATGAACACACGTTTATGGCAATACCAAGGGGGAGCCTCTAAATAACAATGCTCAAAAAAATTCTGAAATTTTGCAAATGTCTTTTAGTTGGAATCATCTGGACGTATATATTTTTATACGTCAGCTTATTTTTTACAAGCGCGATTTGGAATTTCAACTACCTATCACTTGTTGATTGGGAAATTATTTCAGCTTATTGGAATCAAGGCGGTAGCATTAAAGAAGCCAAAGACTATGGCCTCTTTTTGACCTTAATTTTGCTTATTCCGACCTGGATTTTCGGGTGGAGATATTTCTATCACCGCAATTTCATAGCCATCATATTAGCACCCATCAATTGGTACAATCAAAAACAAATCAAGAAATATGGCAAAGATACATCGCGTATTGTCATCAAAAATATGGGCAGCACAGGCAAAAAAATTAATCCTGAAGAAATGATTGAAGCAAAATTAAAAGATTTCAAATCAAATATGGAGCACCAAGAAAAAAACTCTGATATACTAAGAGAAAAACTCAAAGAAAAATTTGATAAAAAAAATTAAATAAAGAATTAACCAATAAGAGATAAACTTAACGCAAAATAAATGGGAGAAAAAAACCTTTGAAACCCTTTTTAATAACAGTCCGCATTATATTTGTAGGCATCTTCTGGAGCATATTTTTTCTGGAAGGGATAAGGGTTATTATGCTCACCAACTGGCGTTTTGACATTTTCCGTTCCCAACATTGGGAGCATCTATACAATCTCTGGTATCAAGGTTGGACCATACAAGCTCCAAAAGAATGGGCATTTATCTTAATCATTTTAACATTTATTCCTTTGTGGTTAACAGGCTGGGCCGCTTTAAGCCTAATAGCCTGGGATAAATTGTTGGTTAAACTGCTTATTTACCCGATAAAACTCTTTCGTAAACTGTTCTACAAACAAGTAACAGTCATAACCACCAAAAAACATAACCAACCTATCAAAAAGAAAAGATCTTACAAAGAAATAAGACCGCGCAGTATCCGAGCTCCGATTGATGACCGCGTTGAAGATACACTACCTCGCCCAACAACGTTGAGCAACCAAGTTACCAAAGCACATAGTGCCCCCAAGATCACGCCTCCATCTTTAGCTGCTCTGAGTTCTCCTCCTCCGAGTGAACCCAAAACATTTGATCATTCATTATTCCAATTTGATGATGGCGAAAGCGACGATTTCGACTTTAATTTTGACGCATTTGATACTCAACCTGCTCCTCAAAAAGAAGAAAGTCCTAAGCCCGAGGAGAAGAGAGCTCCCCGAGAAAAAGAAAAAAACAAAGAAAATCGAGATTTTAGAGATACGAGAGAAAAGAAAGACTTTAACAAAAGCCCTAAAGAGGGACGTAAACCTCAAGCTAATAATCGCGGAGAAAATCAAGTTCAGCGTGGTGGTTCTATTATGGATGTCCTCAAACAAAAGGGCTATGAAATCATTACCGGTGCAACCCTTGCCAATAATTTAATAGATTTTATCGGTGTTGCCGACAAGAAAATTTGTGTTTGCCTGCTTGATAAAGAGCCCGGAGATTGGTTAGCCGATGAAGAAAGATTTAACGACGAAGAGCCCCTCTGGTTTTCGGAAAGCAGCCACAGAATCTCCCCTGTCAGAAAAATATCGTTATCTTGTAAAGCATTAGAAGAAAAACTAAAAGAAGCAGATTTAAGTTTCAGCATTACCCCTTACGTAATTATTCAACTCGGAAACATTATCAATGCCGAAGATATGTTTGAAATCTGGGATGATATAAAAGTTAATGTAACCCGCATTGACAGAGGAACACCAAAAGAAATTAAACTTTTTGCCAAAACTTTGGAAGAAGCTGAAAATCACATAGATAACGATAAATTTGAAAAGCTCAAAAAATTAATTCGTAATATAAAGTAAAAATAACCTAAAAGAGTAAGAAGATGGAAAAACAAGGCGAAGAATGGGAAGAGTACAATAACGCGGTCCGTTGGGTATTGATAACCTTCATCATAACATTTCTGGTTACTGCAGCTTTGGCTATTATCTCTATGCCGCTGGGCTATCTAATTGGTAGCGGCGTATCCAAAGATACCTTAAGTGAAGTCGGAAAATTTTTACAAACCATATTCAACTCACCTGATTACCTATTTTCCAGATATTGGAATTGGCTCAAGCAAATATCCAATTACCATGGTCCATTTTCTGTTGGGCTATGGCTTCCGATTCTCCCTTTTATTTCTTTACCTTTTGGTATTGTTATCGGCACAGTAAGCAACCCTTACCGTTTTCAATCCAATATTCACGGTTCTGCCCGCATTGCCGAGTTAAAAGACATTAAAAAGATGGGCTTACTTGATGGTTTCTGCATGGTTGTCGGCAAATACAAAGGGCATCTGCTAATGTTAAAAGAAACCCTTTCAACCTTGTGCTGCGCACCTCCGGGTACCGGTAAAACTGCCGGAGTAGTTATTCCGACAATTTTCCACTCACATGGTATGAGCATTGTGGTAAACGACCCAAAACCTGAGTTGTGCTTCACTACCACGGGTGCCAGAGCCAAAGATGGACCGGTATTTGTCATTAACTGGGGTGCCGAAGATAATCCTGCAGAAGGTATTTATTACCCGAGCTGGAATCCTTTGTCGCCGAATGCTTTGCCAGCCCCTGGTCCTGACCGCGATATGTACGTGGACTCAATGTGTAATATCTTGGTTGAAGATCCAAAAGGTGGCGCAGACCCGCACTGGTCAAAAACAGGTCGTGCCGCACTAACCGGCTTCATACACTTTATTGCCTCCAAATGTGAGCGAGCTCGCGCCAACGACTACTTTATCGGCCGTGTTTATGAAGGTAAACTCGACGAAGAAGATAAAAGAGTTCTGGAAGGCTACTATTTGGAAATGCGAGATCCAATGGCCGCTAAAGCCATTCAAAACCTCCACAGTGGGACTTTAACGATTGATAACTACCTCCCTATAGGTACTTGGTCATTATTGCCCGAAAAATGGATTGGCCACGAATCTTGCCTAGCAATGATTTTGGAGTGGATTACCGAGTCACAAATTAAACAATCCCAAGAAATCAAGCGCCGTCTTGATGAAGGTGACCAAATGGCGGCCATGGCAGACCCAATGCGTGATATGTTGGAAGAAGCCATAGAAGAAGCCAGAAAATACGGCTATTCTCCACGTTGTATTGTAGAACTTAGCCAATTAAGCTCAATGCCAGATAAAGAGCGTGGTTCCGTATTGTCCACCGGTTTCTCAGGTATTGGTATTTTCAAAAACTCCGCCGTTGTATCGCGTACCAGCTTTTCTGACTTACACTTTAAGGATTTGCGCGGTATGAAGGACCCTGTTACCGGTGAGTGGAAACCAATTTCGGTTTATCTGTCAGTTAACCAAGTTGATGCGAGAGCTTTGGGTGTTATTTCAGGAACATTTATTGAATTAATGTCCTCTTACCTAATTGCTAACCCACCAAAATTCCAAAACAAAACCGATGGTCAAATGGGACCATTCCCGACCTTATTTGTATTGGACGAGTTTCCGCAAATGCCTAAATTAAAAGCCATTATTGATGGTCCGGCGGTCGGACGTGGTCAAAAAGTATCATACTTGCTGATTGGACAAGACTTAGGACAAATTTCAGGTAAATACGGTAAAGATGACTTGGAAACGGTTATTTCTACCACGGCTTGCAAAGTTATTTTATCTCAAAACAACGAGCAAACCGCCCAACGTTTCTCCAAAATGATTGGTAACAAAACCGTCCAAACCACCTCATTCTCAAAGAACGAAGGTATCAGCTTCCAAAAAGGCTCCAACCCGTTCAGCAAAAACGTAAGTTACCAATTACAAGGAACATCTGTAATTAGTACAACGCAATTACTGAGCTTACCGATGCTCAAACAAGTAGTTCTGATGCAAGGTTTCATCGATCGCCCGATTATGGCAGATGCCCCTCGTTTTTATCTGGATAAGCAAATGTTGGCCTTATCAAAACTTCCGCCATCACCTTATGTTCCGGATTGGATTGTTGCTCAACGTGAAGATATCAATGAAGATATGCTATCCAAACTGGGTATTGAATATGATCCAAATGAAGATTATGATGACGAAGACTTTGATGATGACGACTATAATGAAGAAGACATCAACACAAACCCAAATTAAAAGAGGCAGATGAAATGAGGTAAGAGATGTGGGAGTGGTCAAATCAAAAACATCAAAATAGCTTAATACTTCCTTATAATGATGATGACTCCTCCCTGCTCTCAGCCTATGACGATTTGCTCACCAAAGGCATTCCGCCGTCAGCCCAACCCTTTCAAAATGCGCTTAACAAGCAGCATCTGCAAGACATTGCGGAGATGGAGCACAAACTTGAAAGAAAATTAAAAGAACTACACCTAACCACCTTTCATTTGGAAAAACACGCCTATCTCCCCCTCACTTGGGAAAAACAAACCTCTCTTTATCAAGAAACATGGAAATTAAGAAACATCTTTCTGAAAAGGCTCGCCTATACAGATGAATACGCTCTCAAAACAATAGGTCTGAACTTTCAAGATATAAATCTGCTAAAACAAGGAATTACCCCCGAAAACTTTAATGTTCATATTAAAATTCCGTTTGACTTTGGAGGTAAGGCTGAATTAAATAACTTATGCTTAATGCGTGCCCACCCCACACACGAAAATTTACACAAAATCATAGACATTCAGTTAAATTCCAACTTTTTGCGCCAACAAAAAATGTTATTACTGCCAATTTCTGAGGGAAAAATCTGCCATGACTGAAAAATTACCGATAATTTATTTTCCCCCAACCCTAATAAAAGAAATTGAAGAGACCAATAACTGGCTTCTCATACAAAAATTTTGCGCTCTACCGGAAGAATATCAAACATTTCTTCTAAACACCAACGGGCTAAGTTGCAATGGACTAGATTTATATGGAAGTTGCGCTCATTATCGAGAAACAAAGAATTACAAATTTCCTTCCATTCAAGACATCAACAAAAATTTCATCAACTATCGTTTTTTCAAAGATAAAGTCATCATCGGCAATTGGAACGAGAGTCTGATTTATTACGATAAACGAGGCAACTACTATGCTCTGGCCGACAGAATCAATCTGCGTTCAAGATATGAGGCCGATAGTTTTGAAAAAATCTTAAACTACCTTATGGAAGCCATAAAATCTTAAATAAGCCAGACGAACCCTTGGGTTCGAGCCCGATGCAATTACAAAAACATTAAAATTTAAATAGATATCCCCCAGTAAACTTGGGGTTCTATAGAAAAGGCACCTTCGGGTGCCTTTTCCTTACAGCTCCAAACGGAGCTGACCTAAATCCTGTCGTCCTTGAAATTCTACATAATGTTTAATTTTATCTTCATCTAAGCCAACGCTACTGACGAAGTATCCCCGTGACCAAAATACATTTTCCTTAAAATATACTTTGCTGAGCCAAGTAAACTTGGCTCTTATTTGCGAGGAAGATTGGCTTTTCAATTTAGCCATTACATCGGCTATTGCATATCTTGGTGGAATTGTCATCACAAAATGAATATGGTCTTTATCAAAGCCAATCTTCTCTATCTCACATCCAGGAATACTTCTTAGTAGCTTGGGTAATAATTTCTTTATATAATCTACGACGCCAGGCTTTAGGACACGACGACGATACTTACACACCCAAACTATGTGGTAACTTAAACGATAAACACTATGTTGACTTTGTACGACTTCCATACCTTCTTATAGCATCGTCGTCGTGAGCATTCAACCCCCATTAAAATGGGGGTAGTCTGTAAGGCATTAAAACAAAAAATCTCCCTCACGGGAGATTCTTAAATGGGGCGAACGATCGGGCTCGAACCGACGACAACCGGTACCACAAACCGGGGCTCTACCAACTGAGCTACGTTCGCCATTGCCATTGAGTTTTACAAACAATAATAAATAAAGTCAAGCTAAAAATAACATCAAAAGATTATTTATAAAAAAAATTTATCACGCATCTGAAATTAATAATTTATTTGCATTTTAACGCTAATACTAATAGCAAGAAAATTTCAGAGAAAAAGTAAAGAAGAATGATTACGTTTAACAAATTAGCATTTGTACACAAAGCTCTATATGCTCTCTGTGGCTTAGGGCTTGTTTTATTGACCACAAAACCGGCAACCGCATCAACATCATCCATCATCATTGATGCCGAAAGCGGCGATATTTTATCATCTTCCAACGCCGACGAATTACGTTATCCTGCTTCTCTTACCAAAGTTATGACCTTATACATAACTTTTGACGCTCTCAATAAAGGAATTATTAAATTAGACGATGACTTAAAAGTAAGTCGTCACGCAGCCAACATGGCTCCATCCAGATTAGGTCTTCGCCCGGGAGAAACGGTCAAAGTAAAAACTTGTATTGAAGCTTTAATTGTTAAATCCGCCAATGATTGTGCCACCGTTTTAGCAGAAAACCTTGGTTATAGCGAAAAGAACTTTGCCCAAACAATGACGCAAGTTGCCAAAGAATTAGGAATGAAAAACACCACTTTCCGTAACGCCAACGGATTGCCTAACAAAGCTCAAAAAACCACGGCACGCGACATGGCTTTGCTTGGTGCCGCAATGTATCACCACTTTCCGCAATACTACAAACTGTTTTCATTGAAAAAATTTACCTATGAAGGCAAAACCATCTACACTCACAATAATATCTTAAAAACCTTCGAAGGTGCCGATGGTATGAAAACCGGCTTTACCAACGCCGCTGGCTTTAACATTATTACCTCAGCTCAGCGTAACGGACACCGCGTCATAGCAGTTACCATGGGACACAATACGGCTAAAGCTCGTGATCGCCATGTTGCCAAAATGATGGATAAAGGTCTAAAAAGATTAGCCTTAAATGACCGCTTCAAAGATTCCAATATGTATGCTAACTTAGAGAGCAATAAGGTCATTAAAGAAGAAACCACCACTCAAACCGCCGCAATTACACCAACCAACAAAAAAACCGATTGGGAAACCTCCCCTTCCAAAGAAGAGAATACTCAAGATGATAAAGCACAATGGGGAATTCAAATCGGTGCTTTTTCAAACTATTCCAAAGCCAGAAGTTACGCTCTGAAAATTAAATCCGAAGCGAAAAAATTAGCTTCCAATCCAATAGATATTGAGCCTGTTGCAAATGGTTCTGCAATCATTTATCGCTCAAAGATTGTCGGTATGGAAAAATCAACTGCGGATAAAGCCTGCCAGAACTTGAAACGCAAAAATAAATCGTGTATCGTAGTCGCTATAAAGAACGATAACTCACTCTTGTTAGCGAATAGTCAATACTAATGGAACCACAAAAGAAAGCACATATCATCGTCGTCAGTAACGAAAAAGGCGGCACCGGAAAATCAACTATTTCCATGCACCTGGCCATTAAGTTATTGCAAGAAGGTTTTTCTGTTGCCACGATTGATATGGACGGACGTCAAGGTACACTTTCACGTTATCTGGAAAACCGCAAAAATTTTTGCGAAAAGCACAAATTAGATTTACCGATTCCGGCATTTTATAAATTTGAACCTCAAGAAAATTATACATTAATTCCTGCAGATCGTGGGCGCGTCAATCATGAAATAACCAAATTAATTCCTTGTTATGACGCCATCATTATTGATACCCCTGGTAACAAAAACTATCTTTTTGAAGAAGCTCATAAATTTGCCGACACCCTCATAACTCCGATATCGGATAGCTTAATAGACCTCAACGTCTTGTCAGAAATTGATTTTGAATCAGGACACATCGGCAAACCGGGCCACTACGCAAGCTACATCTGGGATGTAAAAAAATATCTGGCATCACAAGGCAAAACCTACCTTAACTGGATAGTTGTCGGCAATAAAATCTCAGCCCTAAACTCACATAACAAAGTCCAATTTTTTGAATATTTAGACAAGCTCTCCAAACTTTATGGTTTTAGAATAACTCCCGGATTTAAGGATAGAGTTATCTACAAAGAACTCTTTTTGGAAGGCCTGACGGTTTTGGATATGCAAGCCCCAGAATTAAAGCGCAAAATGAGCGTTTCGCACATTGCTGCCAAAAGAGAAATTAGAGCCTTAGCAGAATTTATTTGTCCGGAATAAGCATGAAAGAATTAGCTTACCTTATGTTTTTTCTGGGAGCCGGCTATGCCATAAACTTGCTGGTTACCTCTTTGATGGATAAAAAATCCCGCAAAATCTATGTCAGCTACCCCTCTTCGTCCAAATTTAACCTATTATGGGGATTTTTGTTTTATGCCGGTTTTGCCTGGCTGACCACAACGACTTTATACCTAAAAATAGCCCTAGCTGTGATTATTTTAGGCTTAAGCTTGACCTTGGCACACAACTATCTGCTCATCCGTTGTCTCAAAAAATCCGGTCACAGCATATATGCTAAAATTTTGCAAAATAAATTTTCCCGCCAACAACTAGAGGATAAAACCCATAACAAAGCTTATAGCCAAGCAGAAATATTAACTATTTTGGGGTTAGAGCCCAATCAAGCAAACAACCCAACCCTTTTATCCTCACGCCTGCAAATATACGAGCAACTTGCCTCCTCTTCTCAATTTGCATACGCAGCTGAGTTCCACAAAAAAATTCGCGCCACGCTCGAGGCAAAATAATCGGTTATTAATAACTATGTTCCCTCTTGAGTTTAAGAGAGGAAGTGCTAAACTCAACACGATTAAAGTAAAACAATGTAAAGGATGAGCAATGATTACAACTGTTTCCACAACCCCTTACACCGACCAAAAGATGGGCACGGCAGGTTTGAGAAAAAAGTCTAAAATCGCCATGCAACCCAACTATGTTGAAAACTTCATGCAAAGCATATTCAACGCAATCGGACGCTTAGATGACAAAACCTTTTTAGTTGGCGGAGACGGCCGTTTTTATAACGACATTGCCATTCAAAAAATCATCAAGATGGCCGCCGCCAATGGCGTCAAAAAATTGGTTATCGGTCAAAACGGCTTTGTTTCGACACCGGCTGGCTCCAACATCATCTTAAAAAACAAACTCGATGGTGGTTTTGTACTGTCAGCCTCCCACAATCCCGGCGGTGAAAACGGCGATTTCGGAATTAAATATTCCAACCAAACCGGCGGACAAGTTCCGGCCTCCGTTACCGATAAAATTTATGCCAACACTTTGGCGATTCGTGAATATAAAATCTATGATGCACCCGATATTGATTTATCACGCCTTGGCACCCAACACTTAGGTACTATGGAAATTGAAGTTATCGACCCTGTGGTTGACTATATTGAAATGGTAGAACATATTTTTGACTTCAACGCCATCAAAGCCTTGTTTGCCAAAGGTTTTACCATGCGTTTTGATGCCATGAATGCCGTTACCGGTCCTTATGCCATCCGCATTTTTGAAGAGATTTTAGGTGCTCTTAAAGGCAGTGTTGTTCATGCCAAACCATTGCCTGATTTTGGCGGCCTGCATCCGGACCCGAACTTGGTTTATGCCAAAGAATTGGTTGATTTAATGTTCTCCGATTCTGCTCCTGACTTTGGCGGGGCCAACGACGGCGACGGCGACCGCAATATGATTTTGGGTAAAAAGTTTTTCGTTACTCCGTCAGACAGCTTAGCTATTTTAACCGATAATTATCAATACATTCCGGCCTATAAAAACGGCATATTCGGCGTTGCCAAATCAGCCGCCACCTCGACTGCTGTCGGACGCGTAGCTAAAGCGCACAATATTGGCTACTACGAAGTTCCGACCGGATGGAAATATTTTGTAAATCTGATGGATTCGCAACGCATTACTTTCTGCGGAGAAGAAAGCTTTGGTACCGGCTCGGCACATATTCGTGAAAAAGATGGTATCTGGGCAATTTTATTCTGGCTCAACATCATTGCCGCCACCGGCAAATCGGTTGAAGAAATCACCCGTGAACATTGGCAAAAATATGGCCGCAGCTATTATATGCGTTTTGACTTTGAGGGCTTGGATACTGCCGTTGCCGATAAATTAATGAATGATTTGGAAGCTAAACTTCCTTCTCTCAATAATCAAGAATTTAACGGCTACAAAGTCTCCGAAGCCGCTCCATTTGTTTATAATGATCCGGTTGACAATTCGAGCACCAAGAACGGTTTAATTGTTAAATTTGCCGATGGTTCACGCATTGTTTACCGTTTATCTGGAACGGGCTCAAGCGGTGCTACTTTACGCGTTTATTTAGAGAAATACGAGCAAAACAAATTAGCTGAAGAGCCACTTGATATGCTCAAACCGATTTTAGCAATTGCGATGGAAATTGCAGAAATCACACCACGCACAGGGAAACAACACGCAGATGTCATTACCTAGCACTTTAAAAGCGATAGTTTTCAGCAGCGCGCTGATGGTCTCATCTAGCGCGTATGCTGGGTTATACGGTTTTGACAATATCCACCCCTACACCAAAGAAGAACAACTCTTAAATATGGTGGTCGCTCCCAAAAACATCATCAACTATCGCAATTTGTTAAGAGAAAACATCACTGGTCTGGCTCATTACGCCAAGGCCAATAAACCCGACTTTCAAATTATGGTGCATGAAGGGCAAGACTTGCTCACCAAAAGTCTTTGGGAATATCATTTGGAAGGCTACCTCAAGGCCCGTAACGAAGGTCAAGATGTAGAAGACCCTTCATTTTTACTCAACCTTAAACAAACATCGCCAGAGTTTGAACCGGTTGTCGGCTCTGCTTCGGCGGAATATTTAAAAAGTATTGATGCCATTGTCGTCAACAACTACTTTTGCTCCAATCGAGCCGTTTCTCCGATAATCCGTCAAGAGCACCTCAAGCTCTTTTCAATCGATGAATGCACAGATGAAAAATCGTTTGATAAAGCCATTTCTTCCTCTCTCAAAGAAGGAACACCTCTTTATGCCTTCATCAATTCAGATACGGCATTTAAAAAAATTGTAGCTCAACCGATACTCAAAGAAAGTGCCAAAAATATTTTTGACCTTAAATCGGCACAAAACATTGCCTTTTTGCTAAAAGATGATTTGTATGCCGACAAACAAGACTTTATTGACGCCGTCCGCGCCTCCAACTATGATGTCGTTGTGATTGAGCCCTATTTCAGGAACAAAACGCCTTTCACACCTGATGAAATCAACGCTATGAAATATAAAAAGAACGGCACCAGACGCCAACTTCTGGCACGCTTTAGCGTCACCGAGGCCAAAGACAATGCTTTTTATTGGCAACCTGGATGGAAAATCGGTTCTCCCGAATGGTTGGTTCGCCCATCTTTGTCAGATGAACACGGCATTATCACCCGTTATTGGACCTCTGATTGGAAAAATTATATGTCACGTTACTTTAGAGGTTTAATCCAATCGGACTATGACGGAGCCTTTTTAACCGGACTTGAAAACCACCGCTATTTTGAGAAACTGACGCCGTTGGAATAGGATACCGCCCATGAATGAAGTAGAAGTTTTAGAAATTTCCCGCACCGCAATTTTCACCTTATTGAAAATTGTCACGCCAGTATTATTGGTTGCGCTCTTCATTGGTTTGATTATCGGTATTTTTCAAGCCTTGACCCAAATTCAAGAAATGACATTAGCCTTTGTTCCTAAAATCTTAGGCGTATTTGTCGCCATAATTTTGTTATTTCCGTTTATGTTGGGTCAAATGCAAATGTTATCAGACGGCTTATTTGATAAAATCATCACCGGCGGCGGGTTATGACAGAGCTCTTAAACCAAGAAATATATAAGTTTATTTTAGTTTTTTTGCGTATTGGTTCGGCGTTAATGTTAATGCCGGGCTTTTCGGCATCTTATGTAAATGTCCGCCAACGTCTTTCGATTGCCTTGGCCATTTCTTTGGTATTGGTTCCGTTTTTAAGTGATAAATTACCGCCTCAGCCAAGTGACACCTTGGAATGCATACAAATGTATTTATTTGAAATCATCTATGGCATTTTCTTTGGCGTCATAATGCAAATTCTGTTTTCCGCACTTAACTTATGCGGTAACTTTATCGGACAAGCAATCGGTTTTTCCAATGCCCAAATTTTTGATCCGGCCTTTCAAACCCAAAGTATCGTAATTGAAACTTTTCTGACGATTCTGGCGTTAACGGTTGTGTTTGTCACCGACCTTCACCACCTTATGCTCAGTGCGGTTATCGATAGTTATACACTTTTTCCGGTAGGCTCTCCCTTACCGGTAGCTGATTTTTCAAACTTTGCCAGCCAAAGCCTCAACGAGAGTTTTATCATGGGCTTTAAGATAGGCTCTCCGTTTATAGCCTTTTCGATTGTGTTTTATGTTGGTATGGGATTGGTCTCACGCCTCATGCCGCAATTAAACATCTTTTTTCTCTCACTGCCTTTGCAAATCTACTTAGGTGTAGGTTTGTTGCTCATAACCACTCCGATGATGATTCTCTGGTTCATAAGATATTATGAAGAGGGTCTGAAGCGTTTTTTGGAATAGAAAGGAAGAAGCATGGTCCCCGAAGACGATGACGACGCCTCGAAAACCGAAGAACCGTCGGAACGAAAGATATCCAAAGCCAAAGAAGAAGGTGATGTTGCGCTCTCGCAAGATGCCAAAAGTTTTATTATGTTGCTGGGTATGCTTTTTGTTGTCTGGCTTTTGTTACCACTGTTGATGAAGTGGTTTTACATCATGTCGGTCAAATTCATTGAAACTCCGGAAACTATCCCTACCGCCCCCAAACACTTACAACTGCTCTTATTTAATGTTGTCTTAGGCATTTTCAAAATCTTAGGGATTCCTTTTGCAATTTTTATGGTTTTAGGACTTTTTGCCAGTATTGCCCAAACCGGTTTTGTCTTTGCCCCAAAGAAACTGGAACCTGATTGGAACAAATTAAATATCTTTGCGGCCCTTCCGAAATTTATCAACATGAAAAAAATTGTTGAGAGCTTAAAAGGCATTATCAAAATAACCGTGATAGCTTTTGTTTCGATTCTTGTCATCCGCCCCTATCTTGAAAATGTCAACCTTATGCCCACCATGGAAACGATGGCGATTTTAGCTTATATCCACAAGGTTGTTGTTTTACTTATTTTCACAGTTGTGATTGCCACGCTCATCATTGCCGTTGCTGACTTTGCCTACCAAAAATACAGCCACTTAAAAAAATTGCGGATGACCAAACAAGAAGTCAAAGACGAATACAAACAAACCGAAGGAGACCCTTTGGTCAAATCCCGTATTCGCCAAGTTCGCATGGAAAGAGCACGCCACCGCATGATGGATGCGGTCCCCAAAGCCGATGTAATAATTGTCAACCCGACGCATTATGCGGTTGCACTTGAATATAAAATGGATAAAATGGATGCGCCGATAGTTGTTGCCAAGGGTTTAGACAACATCGCGCTTAAGATTCGCGAGATAGCCGAAGAACACGATATTCCGATAGTGGAAAACCCGCCACTCGCCAGAGCGTTATTCGCCTCTGTTGAAATCGACCAAATGATACCCTCAGAACACTTTAAAGCCGTAGCCGAGGTAATAGGATATGTTATGCAGCTTAAAAACCCCCAGACCTGATAAATTACTGCAAAATCGCCTGATACTACTGGCTTATGCGCTAATACTACTGACCATTTCCTTAGTCTTATTTCTGATGTATCCGGAATATAGACTTCTTTTGGTATTTGCCTTTATTCTCACGACGGTATGTTGTTTATCCCTCACCATCAAAACCATCAATGCCGCGGAAGAAGCCATCACTTATGGCGGTTTTGCCAATGAAATCATCAAAAACAAATATGAGATTATCCGTATAGATAATCCCTCAGGCGAGCCGGTTATTCAAAATGACCTTGCACAAGAAATGTTCCATAACAACAATTTGCTAAACTATTTGGAACAACACCTATCCAACCAATCAGGAAACTCAGCAGCATTTTTTCGCCTCAAAACCGCATATAACAATTTAGTTACGGAAAAAGTCACTTTATCCTTATTGCCGGCACAAGACGATTCGAAAATTTTCACACCCGAGGAATGGTACACAATCAGCATCAAACCGATATATTTGAAAAAAACCGATATTTTTGAAGGCAAATTTTCCGTAAAGGCCATTAAGAAATATACCTACATTTATTGGAAATTAGAAAACATTACCGCCTCTAAAAATATGGAACAAGTCTTCCAAGAAGAACGTAAATCCCTGCACGATTTTTTAGATTATCTTCCGGTTGGCGTTTATACTTGTAATGAAGATTACCGCATAGAATATTGCAATCATGCTCTGGCGCAAGCTCTGGGCTACAACCGAGAAGAAATCATTGGCGAAAACTTATGGCGTTTTTTAAGCCCGCATTGCGAATTGCCAGAAAAACATTCTCTCTGGAAAGGAACGCTTTACCTCATAGACGCCACTAACGACACCAAAGAATATTACGTTGCTCAAGAGAGCTTTCGCGAAAATAAAGAAATTAAGTTCCGTGGCGTCATGATTAATGATTTACCAAACGATACCGAACTCAAACAAAACTTAGAACACTCGTTAGATGAAATCAGCTGGCTGTTTAACGATGCCCCTGTCGGCATTGCTTTTATTAACACCGATGGCACCATAGAAGATTGTAATGCCTCAGTTGAAAAATTCTTAGACCGCTCTAAAGAGCAAATTCTTCATAAAAAGATATTTGATTATATCCGCCAAGAAGACTGTGAACTTCTGCAAAAAGAAATCCACTCCATAAATGGCACCAGCCAGCTTTCCAAGGCCATTGATATTCACATTACGCTGGATAAGAATGAAAAGATTGCCTCTCTTTACTTAAGCCCGATGCAAAAACTCCACACGGCACACCCTGAACACATCGACGGTTTAGTTGTTTATGTCATAGATGCTACCCAACAAAAAAGTTTGGAGATGCAATTTGCCCAAGCTCAAAAGATGCAAGCCATGGGACAGATGGCCGGAGGCGTTGCCCATGACTTCAATAACTTACTAACCGCCATGATTGGCTTTTGTGACTTATTGTTGCAACGCCACGGTGTTGGTGACCCCTCCTTTACGGACTTAATACAAATCAAGCAAAACGCCAACCGCGCCGCAGGGCTTGTAAGACAATTACTTGCATTTTCCAGAAAACAACCCCTCAAACCCAAACTCATTGATGTAACGGAAAACTTTGTAGAATTAAGCCATATGCTCAAACGTATCTTAGGCGAGCAAATTGTCCTACATTTTTACCACGGCAACGATTTAGGCTTTATTCGGGTTGACCCGGTTCAATTTTCACAAGTAATCATTAACTTAGCCGTGAATGCAAAAGATGCCATGAACGGCAACGGAACTTTGAGCATTACCACGCGTGTTGAAACACTAACCACCCCCTACCAATTTGGAGCAGATACAATTAAGCCGGGCGAATTTGTTGTAATTGATGTTACAGATACCGGTTGCGGCATTCCCAAAGAAAACCTCAACCGCATATTCGAACCGTTTTTCTCCACCAAACAAAACGTTGTTGGTTCCGGTACGGGTTTAGGCTTGGCAACAGTTTATGGTATTGTCCGCCAAACCGAAGGTTTCATCAAAGTGAGCAGTATTGTAGGCCAAGGCACCACATTCTCTATTCATCTGCCACGATTTGAAACCAACACCGATGAAGAAGAACAAAATCAAATAGAAACCAAAGAACGCATTACGGCTAAGGACGGTACGCCGATTCTCACTGTTCAGGAAAAACGCACCTCTCCGGTCAACATTAATCAAAAAATCATCTTTGGGTTAAATGTTTCCGCGATTGACCGCAACAATGAACCCAACCATGAAGCCAAAGACATCAAAATTCTGTTTGTGGAAGATGAGGATTCGGTTAGAACATTTGCCGTTCGCGCCCTCAAGAAAAAAGGTTATGAGGTAATAGGTTGCAATTCAGCCGAGAATGCGTTAGAACAATTAGAACAAGAAACCGATTTTGACCTTTTGGTCACCGATATGGTCATGCCCGGCATGAGCGGAGCGGAATTAGCCGGCATTGTAAAAAGCAAGATACCGGATATCAAAATTATTCTGGCTTCGGGTTATTCTGAAGAAATCGCCCGCCGAGAATTGGCCGGCTCACAAGAATTTGAGTTTATGGCCAAACCGTTTAGCCTAGGCGACCTAACCAAAAAGGTTTTTGACGTATTGAATCAAAAATAGAGGATAAGATGAGCTCTGCTGATTTTTCGGGACAACTGCCGCTTGAATTTATACCTGAGCCTTACATGGGCAAAGAAGACTTTATGGTTGCCGCCTGCAATTATGAAGCCTTTAAGCTGGTTGACAGTTGGCCGGATTGGCCTTTTTTTGCCATCTGTATATATGGTCCCGAAGGATGTGGCAAAACGCACCTTGCAACTATTTTTGCCCATACGGTTTCGACATTAACGCATTGGCCCTATAAAATTCCTTGTATCAAAGCCAAAGACATCAATTTTGAGACTTTGGAGTACTTTAACCTCTGTCAGTGTTTAATTGTGGAAGACTTAAACGAAAACATTGATAACGAAGCCCTATTTCACTTATACAATCATTATCGCAACGAAGGCGGCTATATTTTATTCACCTCACAACAAGCGCCTGCAAGACTAAACTTTCACTTGCCCGATTTACGCTCTCGAATGAATATTGTCCCTTCTGCAGCCATAAATGAACCTGATGACGAAATGCTCTCAGCTTTGTTTTTGAAATTATTTACCGACCGCCAAATAACGGTAGCCCCCGAAGTCATAAACTATATGCTTCACAATACGCAACGCTCTTTTGCTTATGCCTGCAAGCTTGTGGCTGAAATAGATAATATATCTTTGGCAAAAAAACGTGCCGTATCGATTGCAATCGTCAAAGAGGCAATAAATGTTTTGAACGACAACCATCAAGGGGAACTTTTCTCCTATGGAAAATAAAGAGTAACGACTATGCTAAGAAAACTTTTTAACTTTCTCAACCAACCCTTTATTTTTAAGACCGACAGCCTCAAATTTAACCTCATTTACGGATTTTTGACACTAATCCTCTATAATGGTGTTTTCTTCAAACATGCCTCTGCATTTCGAGCAGATACACTATTTATGAGTGGCCTTTTTGTATGCCTTTGGATGATATTGTTTACAGCCTGCAGTATTTTATTTCATGGAAAAATTCGCAAACCTTTGGCAATTTTTTTAATTATCTGTAATGCAATAGCATTTTACTTTATGTTTTTATACAATGCCGCTTTAGATAAAATTATGTTTTTAAACGTCTTAAGAACGGATGCCGCCGAAGTCAAAGATTTACTCAATGTAAAATTCATCGTTATTTTTGTATTTTTAGGTTTGCTCCCGACCTATTTGATTCTCAAGACGCAAATCCTTGCCACACCTTTGCTCAAACAACTAAAAACCGTATTGGGCGCCCTTTTGCTCACGGCGCTCATTATGTTAGGCAACTTTCAAACCACCCACCAATTTTTAGATTATAATCGCAATTTACGTTATTACTTGGCACCTTCGGGTTATATCGGGTCAATCATTTCCGTCATCAAAATCAAAGCCAAACCCCGTCCAGACTTAATCAAAATTGCCGAAGATGCCAAGACACAAAAATATTGGAAAAACAACAAGAAAAATTTGTTTGTTTTTGTCGTTGGTGAAACCGCCCGCGCGGCAAATTTTTCTCTGCGAGGTTATCATCGTCCAACCAATGAACCGCTAAATCCATATTTAAAAGATATTATATATTATAGCGATACCACATCTTGCGGCACCTCAACAGCTATTGCCATTCCTTGCCTCTTTTCAAAAGATAACCGCACCGAATTTAAAGCCGGTTCGGAAGTGTATACCGAAAACTTGCTAGATATAATGGAAAAGAGCGGCTACAAAGTTTTATGGAGAGAAAACAATACTGGCTGTCAAAATGTTTGCGACCGAGTAGAATTAGAAGATCCTTGCAAAACCGGAAAATTCTGCCTTGATGAAGTAATGCTTCAAAACTTTGACGAACGCATGCAAGAATTTGGTAAAGATGCCATGATAGTACTACACCAAAGAGGCAGCCACGGTCCGGCTTATTCCGAACATTATCCTAAAGCAGCTGAGCTATACACCCCAATATGCGAGCAAAAAGACTTCCCCTATTGCAGCCAGGAGTCTTTAGTAAACGTGTACGACAATTCCATTTACTATACGAGTATGTTTTTAGCCAAGACCATAGACGAGCTAAAAAAGCTCTCGGATAAATATAACACCATTATGATTTATATTTCCGACCATGGTGAATCTTTGGGCGAAAACGGAATGTTTTTGCATGCAGCCCCTTACGATACCGCTCCCAAAGAGCAAAAAGATATTCCATTTTTAATCTGGTTATCCGATTCTTTTGCTAAAGATTTTGGCATAAACAAATCTTGCTTAAAAGCCAAAGCCTCACATCCTCATTCTCAAGATAATATTTTCCACTCTATTTTGGGATTAAGCGGCATAAAAACAAGCATTTACAACGCAAATTTAGACATTTTTGCACCCTGCAAAAAGTAGCCCCCAAGATTCATAAATTATTAAAAAAATGCTTGTAGAATAAGTAAAAATGATATATATACCTCCAAGAATGTATATATTTAAAGGATAATAAAAACTAATGGCAAGAAGAACCAAAGAAGAAGCCCAGCAAACGAGGGAAGCAATCCTTTTTGCTTCCTTAGATATGTTTTGTGAAAAGGGCTACACCCGTACCACATTTGATGAGATAGCAAAAAAAATCAATCTCACCAAAGGGGCTATTTATTGGCATTTTCGTAACAAACCCGATATAATCAAAGCTTTGATTATTGAGGCATTTGAGCGCAATCAAGCGGTAATCAATCGGGAAATTCCCGAAGTCAAAACCCTAAGCGACTTGTTACGCTATTTCAAATACGAAGCTCAAATGGTTCAAGACATAGCCATCTTTCGTAAATTTTTGTTTTTCGTCATGTACCAAATGGAATGGTCTGAAGGTTTGTTTAACACACTCAACATTTCCGGCCCGATTAACCAAATAAAAAAATATCACCACGAAATGATAATCAAGGTTCTAACCGACAGCATTCAAAAAGGTGAAATTAACAAAGATACGGATGTAGCAATCACCGCCCAAATCATCACCGCTCTGTGGGACGGCATATTGCACCAAGCCATTGGCAAAAATTATCATGGCGATTTTCCGACCTTAACCGAACAAAGTTTTCAATTAATATTCAAATCATTAAAAACAAAAGAGGATAACTAACATGCAGATTGTCACCATAAACAAACGCACAATCATCCGCAAGACGGTCATACTTCTGCTATGTGTCGCCGTCGGATGGTATCTCAAAGGAAAATTAACCCCACAAACTCCAATGATGGGTATGGGCAGAGGAGATCCATACGTCCTCATTCAAGGCATAGAGAAAAGAGACATTTCGCCAAAGAAGAATTACATTGGACATGTTGAGGCAATCAATTCCGTTGATTTGCGTCCGCAAGTAACGGGCTATGTTGAGAAAGTTTTGTTCCAAGAAGGCAGCCTGGTGCAAAAAGGCGATGTTTTGTTTGTGATTGAACAAAAGCGTTATCTGGCCACCTTAGAGTTAAGAGAAGCAGAACTCGCCAGTGCTCAGGCAAACTTGGTTAAAACGGAAAGAGACTACAAACGTCAAAAATCTTTGAGCAGCCAAAACTATGCCTCCAAAGCAACGCTTGATACCTCTGAAAGCAATTACCTCCAAGCCAAAGCAGCCGTAAAACAAGCGGAGGCAAATTTGGAATTAGCCAAGATTGATATGGGCTACACCGAAATCAAAGCCCCATTCACCGGTTATATTGGTAAAGCTTTAGTAACAGAAGGCAACTATGTTAACTCCTCGACCCAAACTTTAGCCCGCATTGTTCAAACCGACCCGATTCGTGTTGCGTTCTCAGTTACAGATAAAGATATCATTGATTTCAGAGAAAAGAGCAAAGCCATCAAAGAAGGCAAAGAATCCCCCATTAGCAGCGAATTAATTTTGCCCAACGGCAAACGTTTGGTAAACCACTTAAAATCACGTTTTACCGATAACGAGATTGATACCACCACCGCTACGATTGCCGTTTACAACGAATATAGCAATGAACAAAGCTTGCTGATACCTGGAGCTTACGTTCAGGTATTGATAGGCAACACCAAAGGCGTTGAGGCGATTTTGATTCCGCAAGCAGCTGTTGCCCAAGACGAGCATGGCAACTATGTTATGGTTGTCACCCCTGATAGCATAGCCGAACAACGCCACGTAGAATTAGGCGAAGTTTTCGGCGATATGCAAGTTGTCAAATCAGGCCTTAACGATGATGACAAAGTGATTATCCAAGGTCTGCAAAAAGTTCAAAACGGTCAAAAAGTAAAAGCCGAATTACTCACCACCAATTCGGAAGGTAAATAAGAATGTTCTCAAGAGTATTCATTGAAAGACCTCGTTTTGCGATGGTAATTTCCATCGTTTTAACACTAGCCGGTCTTATCTCGGTATTTTCATTGCCGATTGCCTTATATCCAGAAATCACCCCGCCAATGGTAGTAGTTAGCGCCTCCTACCCTGGAGCGAGTGCAGAAGTTATTGCCAAAACGGTAGGTATTCCGCTGGAGCAAGAGATTAACGGTGTTGAAAACATGTTGTACATGGATTCTTCATCTGAAAACTCCGGTTCTTATTCATTAAGCGTTACTTTTGCCGTCGGAACCGATCCGGATATGGCACAAGTAAAGGTGCAAAACCGTATTCAACAAGCACTTTCCAAATTGCCTGAATCGGTTCAAAGACAAGGTCTAACGGTAAAACGTCGTTCCTCAGACACATTAGGATTCTTAACGGTTTATTCCCCCAATAAGACCCATGATAGAATGTTTTTGAGTGACTACGTTCAAAACAACATCAAAGACAACTTAAGCCGTGTTTACGGTGTGGGTGAAGTAAGCGTTCACGCCTCCCCTTTGAGCATGCGCGTTTGGTTAGACACCAACAAATTAACGGCTCTGAAATTGCCAGCCAGCTCAGTTATTTCAGCCATTGAAGGACAAAACTACCAACCCTCCCTTGGTTCGGTAGGTTCCATGCCTGGAGACGGCACCCAACAAATGACTTACACGCTGCAAACCCAAGGACGTATCAATGAGGTGGAAGACTTCCAAAACATTATCGTCCGTACGGCAGAAGAAGGCGGCATTGTGTACTTAAAGGATGTTGCCCGCGTAGAAGTTGGTGTTGAAGACTATGGTGTAGAATCAACCATTGACGGCAGTCCTTCAGTTGCCGTAGGAATTAACTTACTATCTGGAGCGAACGCACTTGATACCATGGCCGGTATTAAGGCAGAACTCCAAAGACTGTCTCAATATTTCCCTGAAGACTTTAAGGTTGATATCACTTACGATGCTACTAAATACATCAGTGCATCAATTGACGAAGTTGTCTTCACACTTATTTTAACATTTATCTTGGTTATTGGCGTTTGCTACCTGTTTTTACAAGACTGGAGAGCAACGCTCGTTCCCTCACTCACCATTCCGGTATCATTGTTTGCAACCTTTGCCGTAATGTTAGCCTTAGGTTACAGCATTAACATGTTAACCTTATTTGGTTTGGTCTTAGCAATTGGTTTGGTGGTTGATGACGCGATTGTGGTTGTAGAACGCGTTCTATACCTTATGGAAAACGAACATTTAACACCGAAAGAAGCCACCATCAAAGCGATGGAACAAGTATCCAGTGCGGTTATTGCCACCACTTTGGTATTATTGGCAATTTTCGTACCTGTTGGCTTTTTAGGGGGCATTACCGGACGAATTTATCAACAATTCGCCGTTGCTATTTCCACCGCGGTATTTTTCTCTTCTGTCAACGCCTTAACCTTATCTCCGGCATTATGCGCAACAATGCTTCGCCCGTTAAAACCATACACAAGCGGTCCATTGTTCTGGTTTAACCAAGTTTTGAACAAATCCCGCGACCGTTATGCTTCCATTGTCGGCATTATCGGACGTAAAGTCAGCGTTGTAGCATTACTCTTGGGCATGCTGGTTTTGGCAAACATCTTCTTCCTCAAAATAAGCCAAACTTCATTTATTCCGAGTGAAGACCAAGGTGTTATCTTTACCAACATCCAATTGCCTGAAGGAGCTTCAATGGAGCGCACTCGCAAATTGGTCAGCCAAATTTATCCCGACCTAAAAAATGAAGAAGGCGTTGCAAACGTTATGACGATTGTTGGTCGTTCAATTTTGGGTGGCGGCGGCGAAAACGTAGCTTTCTCCGTTATCGTACTAGAGCCATGGGATAAAAGAACCGACCCTAACCTTCACTCTTCTGCAATATTAAATCGCATTAGAGCGAAAGTATCCGGACTTCCGAATGCAGAAATTAACTTCTTTGAACCACCTGCCATTCAAGGTTTAGGTTCAAGTGGTGGTATGGACTATCGTCTGCAATCCCTAAACAGCACCGATTCATCTGTTTTAGATGCAGCCATTCAAGGCGTTCTGCAAAAGATGAATTCGATGCCTGAAATGCAATATGCATTTACCACTTACACGGCTAAAACACCACAATTGTTTATTACGATTGATAAGCAAAAAGCCGAAAGTATGGGTGTTCCGATTGGCAACATTTATACACTCTTGCAAAACTATTTGGGTTCAAGTTACATCAACGACGTTAACTTTGGTACTCAAGTAAACAAGGTATATATCCAATCTGACTGGACATACCGTAAAGACATTAATTCAATTAATGACTTATATGTAGAAAACAAAGAAGGCAAAATGGTTCCATTGGGAAGCGTAATCAGCATCAAGAAGATTTTAGGTCCTCGTACGGTTGAGCGCTATAACCAATATCCAGCAGCTTCAATCAATGCCATTCAGTCTCCGGCCGTTAGTACCGGACAAGCCATGACTGCGGTTGAAAATCTGCAACTGCCCAAAGGCTTCAGTTATGAATGGTCTGGCATGAGCTTCCAAGAAAAACAAACCCAAGGTCAAATTGGCTACATCATTGCCTTGGCTATCACCTTTGGTTACTTGTTCTTGGTTGCGCAATATGAGAGCTGGTCAACCCCGCTTCCGGTATTAACATCCGTAACAGTTGCCATGTTAGGCGCTTTAACCGGATTGTTCATCACCAGCTTATCCTTGAGTATTTATGCGCAATTAGGTTTGATTTTGCTGGTCGGACTGGCAAGTAAAAACGCTATTTTGATTGTTGAATTCTCAAAAGAAGAACGTGAACGAGGCTCTTCGATTGTCAAATCAGCGATTGTCGGTACCAAAGAACGTTTCCGTGCGGTATTGATGACAGCCTTCACCTTCATTTTGGGTGTATGGCCGATGATTGTCGCCACAGGCGCTGGTGCTGCCAGCCGTATTGCCATCGGCGTTCCGGTATTTTACGGAATGTTGGTCGGAACGGCAGCAGGCTTGATTGTCATTCCATTGCTCTACATCTTATTCCAAACCATGCGTGAAAAAACGTATGAATGGAAAAAAACTAAAGCTAAAGAATAAGCATAAAAAAGCCCTTCTTCGGAAGGGCTTTTTCTTAAAACTCAGAAACACATTTACCAAAATCGCAATTAAACACTTGCATAAATCGCCAAATTGTGGTGTTGTAAAAGAAAGTTAAGTTATTTTTCATATTATTAACCTTAAAATATTAAGAGTTACGAAAGCCTTATTTTTTGCTACCAGCATGTGCTTTGCAATAATTTTTGCCAGTGCAGGAATTATTCTAATCCAAAGTGATTTCCAAATTTGGAAATGGGGTTTCATCATCATGTCTTTTCTGGCAACACTTCTCTATAGTGCCGAAGCATGGAAATTCCGTCCATGGAATAATGAGACATCTCTAAATTAAAAAAAATCCCCTGAGAAAATCACAAGATTTTTCATCAGGGGATTTTTGTATACTACAACTTCAGCAAAATTTCGCCGTCTTTAATATGAGCCGAACCACCCACCGGCAAAGTCAGCAAAGGAGTCGAATGTCCGAAATCCACATTGGCAATAATCGGCAAATTTTGTAAAGCCTGTTTGGTTGAAATAATATATTCCAACTGTTCGCGTGAAACTTTTGAACCTTTCTGGAAACGCCCAATCAGAATTCCCTTAACATTTTGAAAATCGGGCTGATAAATAAGAGCTTGGAAATTACGTTCAAAATCCAAAATATCGGCACCTTCGGTATCTTCAATAAACAAGATGGTGTCTTTCTCAAACGCCGGACGATAAGCCGTACCCAGCAAAAGATTAAATGTGCCCAAGTTTCCACCGATAAGTGTACCTTGCGCTTCTCCTTGATGAATTGTCCAATAGCCTTCGTTTGGAATAAAATTGCGGTCTTGTTGATTAATAAACCACAAATCATCACTCCACTCTTTTGAGGGCTTGACAGCATTAACTCTATCGCCCATAAGCATAATTTTTAAGTTTTCTAACGTATAGTCCGCACCTTTCAACATACCAAGCGAGCTAAAATGCGGTCCCGAAAAAGTCACCAACCCGGTTTTGGCATAAATAGCATTTAACAAAGCGGTAATATCGGAAAATCCGCAAAATACTTTCGGATTCTTCTTTATCAAATCATAATCCAAATAAGGCAGCAATTGATTAGAGTTGGCCCCTCCGATAATCGTAAAAATCGCTTTGACATTTTTATCATGAAAGGCATCATTAATATCCTCTACTCTGTCTTGAACAGAAGAAGAACCTAGCATATCCCAATTATCATCGGTCGTATGCCGTCCAAAGCTCACCTTCAGCCCCCAAGATTCCAAACGTTCTCTTGCAATTTGGCGTGAATCCTGACCGATAATTTTAATGCCTCTGGCCGGTGCAATCACTCTGATTTCATCACCTTGAACCAATTTATTCGGGATAATTTTTTCCATAATTTTTCTCCTCTTCAAAAAACTTGTTTTAATATAAAACATATTTTGCAAATTGCGAATAATTTTTATTGAAATATTTTAGCAATGTTTTATCATAAGAACAAAACAAGAACGTTATAGGATATAAAAATGCCTTTTTCATCAGCCACGACTTATTTTCATGAACACGACCTTGACCTCAATTCTTACCTACAGCCCCATCCTCTTTCCACCTATTTTTTTCGTATGGAGGGCAACGCTCTCGAACATATCGGTATTTTTAATGATGATATCCTCACCGTTGACCGTTCACTAAATGCAACCAACGGCAATTTAATCATAGCGGAACTAAACGGCGAATTAATTGCCCGTCGTTTGTTGTTGCAAAACGGCAAGCCCACACTTTCAACCGATAATCCCCAACTTCCGCCATATCATTTAAGCTCTGACGACACTTTTGCCGTTTGGGGAGTAGTCACTTCTGTCATCAGGAAACTTCTGTAATGTATATGTTGGTTGATTGCGATAATTTCTTTGTTTCTTGTGAAAGAGTTTTCCGACCTGACTTAAAAAAACGTCCGGTCGTCGTTCTTTCCAGCAACGATGGCTGCGTCATTGCTCGCTCTTATGAGGCTAAAGATTTAAATATCCCTATGGGAGTTCCTTTTTTTCAGGTAAAAACTTTCCTGCAAAAACACAACGGCTCTTGGCTTTCCTGCAATCACGAGCTATACAGCAGCATGTCCTCCCGCGTGATGAATTTAATCCGCAGCTACTTTCCCAAAATTGAAATTTACTCCATTGATGAAGCCTTTGCCCATATAGCCGACAGCGAAAACTATTTAACCATAGCTCACTCTCTGCGCCAAGATATTTTACGTCAAATAGGCATTTCGGTATCCATTGGCATTGCTCCCAGTAAAACCTTATGCAAATTAGCCGGTAGCATTGCCAAGAAACAAAGTTCCGGCAAAATCTTTGCCCTGCCTGATAAGAACGCAGCATCTCCTTACTTCAAAAATTTAGACGTTGAAAAAATTTGGGGCATTGGGCGCAATCTCAATAAAAAACTAAATTTCATGGGTATCTTTACGGCCGAAGATTTAGTCAAAGCCCCACTTTCAATAATTCGTTCCAAATTCGGTATTTCCTTAGAGAGGACAATTCAAGAATTAAACGGCATCCCTTGCCTGCAAATGGATGAGCTTGAGCACTCCAAATCCATTTTGTGCTCACGCAGTTTTGAAAGCGAACTGACTTCTTATGAGCAAATTCGAACCATAATTGCCGAATTTGTAGATTCGGGGTGTCGTCGCCTTCGCGAACAAAAAGCTCTTGCCGGCGGAATCATCACCTTTATTGCCACCAATCGTTTTCGCAACGAACCGCAATATGACAATTCTCAGCTCATCAGCCTCAATGCCCCGTCAAACAATACCGCCAAATTTTTAAGCGCTATGGATAAGGGGCTAAAACAAATTTTCAATCCTCGCTTTCGCTATAAACGTGCCGGAATTATTCTAACCGATATTTGTGCCGAAGACACCCCTCAAACTGACCTTTTTCAAACCCCGACCCAAAACAAAAAAGAAAAAGCCCTTATGCAGGCCTTTGATGAGCTCAACGAAAAATTAGGCAAACGCACAGTCTATTTTGGTTTGCAAACCCCAAAACAAACCTCTTTTATCAAACATGAGTTTCGCTCACCTTGTTATACCACACGTTGGGCCGAAATCGCCAAAGTCAAATAACTATCACTCGCAAAAGTTATAAAATATTAACCTTATCACAGTATAATACTGCCGATAACAAATAAGAGGACCCCATGAATCTAAACTTAATGATGGCCGTTGCGGGCATTTTGCTTCTGATATGCGTGTATGCCAACCGCATTTCAATTCGCTATGGCATACCGAGTTTATTATTCTTTTTAGGTCTAGGCATGATTGTCGGCAGCGATGGTCTGGGTATACAATTCAGTAATGCGCACCTTGCCAACTATGCCGGCACTTTTGCCTTGGCCTTTATCTTATTTTCGGGAGGTTTAGACACCAAATGGGTCGAAACCAAACCCACACTCCGCAGAGGAAGCATATTATCCACTCTAGGCGTTTTATTAACGGCAATCTTTTTATTTATCTGCACACATTATATTTTGAGATTGTCTTATGAAATTTCACTTCTGTTGAGTGTGATTGTCTCCTCAACTGATGCTCCGGCCGTATTTTCGATTCTCCGCAGTCAAAAACAAGAACTCAAATCAGGTCTCAAACCACTTCTTGAATTTGAATCCGGCAGTAACGACCCCATGGCGGTTTTGCTGTCTTTAGGAGCGCTAAATTCTCTTTCTGACCCAGATTTCAGCATTTACACCATGCTGGAAAACTTTATATGGCAAATGAGCTTAGGCTTGGCAGCCGGATACGTTTTCGGTCAATTATCTTGCTATGTTTTGCGTCGCTGGAATTTAGTTTACCCCGGACTTTATCCGGTTTTTGGCATCAGTGTTGTTTTACTCACATATAGCCTGACCCAACTTCTGGACGGCAATGGATTTTTGGCGGTTTATATTGCCGGTATCATCATGGGCAACACTGTTTTTCTCTATCGTCGCCATTTCATAAACTTCCAAGATTCTTTAGCCTGGATAATGCAAATCGGTATGTTTTTGCTGTTAGGACTATTAGTCAATCCTCATGAACTACCGGCTGTATTCCCGATTAGCCTCCTTTGCACCACTTTTTTAATTTTTATCGCTCGTCCGCTTGCCGTATTTACTTGTCTTTACAAAAGCAATTACACCACTGCCGACAAAATCTTCATCAGTTGGGCTGGTTTCAAAGGAGCTGTTCCCATTATTCTGGCCACCTATCCTCTAATGTATAATTATCCCGATTCCGGTTATTTGTTTAACATCATATTCTTCTTAGTTATTATATCTGTTTTAGTTCAAGGGCAAACATTAGCCCTTCTGGCTAAAAAATTAAAATTATATTAAGAAAATCTGCTTGTAAAAAACAAAAAAATCGAGTACCATAAGCACATCTCCCACCTAGCAAAGGAGGTTTTGCATGGTAAAAAATTTTTATATTTTCCGACATGGTCAAAGCTCCTACAATCTTGAAGGCAAGATACAAGGACACTCCAACAACTCCGTTCTTACCGACAAAGGCATAGATCAAGCATATGCCACCGCCGATTATCTCAAAAACAAAGACATTGATGTCATTATTTCCAGCCCGTTACGCCGCGCCAAGCAAACGGGCAATATTGTATCCCGCGTTGTCAAAGCCCCGATTCAATTTGACGAACGCTTTACGGAAGTAAACGTTGGCGTTGCCGAAGGTCTGCACTACACGCAAGCACAAGAGCGGTTTGGAGAAATCTATCAAAAATGGCGCAGCAAAGATTCCGCCGATCAGGACATTCGTTTTGAAAACGGAGAAACCAAACGCCAAGTCCGTCAACGTGTTTTTTCAGCTCTTGAGCAATACGCACAAAGCAAATACAACAACATTGCCATTTCCGGACACGGAATAACCCTTACCGAAACCCTTCATGCCTTAGACATTGACAAAGATGAAGTTGACAACGGTGAAATAATTCACCTCCAATATGACAATGATAATTGGCGCTATGTTGGCTGTACCAAATAATTAAAATAAGCCGATGTTTTTCATCGGCTTATTTTTTTCCAAGGACTAAAGCGCGGAATCCACCGCGGAACGTTGGCTTTATATTCCTCATAATCTTTACCAAAACGCCTGCTCAAACCGGGCTCTTCCATATATGGGATATACAAGGCATTAATCACACAAAAAAACAACCACCAACAAGCCAAGTCGTCATTTAAGAAAATAATCACCTCACCTAATAACATCCAACCGACACCGCTAATCATCGGGTTTCTAACATATTGGTAAGGTCCTTGCAAAACCAGCTTTGAAGGAGGATTCCAAGGTGCAAAAGAACCTTTTCCCTGATTTTTAAATAACATAATCGTAAAAGCAACTAAAACCAAACCAACACCAAAGGACAAAACGCCCAAGGCTGAAAGCAAATTAAACTTGAGTTCAACCTTTTGCTCAGAAAAAAATAGGATTAAAGCAGGTATCACCACCACCACATTAACCGGCAGGATAAATATTGCTTTAATCCATTTTTTATCTTGAGCAGTCCTTTTTTTAGACCGTCTCATAAGGCCTACTCATAAACGAAATAGCTTTTATCAACACCACACAATGGACAAACCCAATCTTCAGGTAATTCTTCAAACGGAGTTTCACCATCATAAACATAACCGCAAACGGTGCAAACCCAATGTTTACCTTCTTCTTTTTTGTTTTCATCAGTCATAGTATTTTTCTCCTTTACATTAGACTTAAGATTGTTAAAACTTTCTACAACATCTTTCTTAAAATAGGCGCGATAGTCTTGATAAGTCAAGGGCTCATCATCAACCCCGTCTTCACAATCGACTACTTCAGCCAAAAACAGCGTATTGCTCTCATAAGCCACACATTGCACAACTCTGCATTTCAATGAGGCTAAATTACCTTCCAAATAAGGCAAATTATCTTTGACCTTATATTTGGTAATTTCCCATTTATCAACCATTTTACTACTTTGAAAACCAAAATTAGCAATAATCCATGGTTCAACATTTTTACCCAAAACGGAAAGAGAAAACTCTTTTGAAACTTCAATACACTTTTTTGTATAACTGTTATTATTACAGGACAAAGCAATAATCCACGGCTTATTAGCCACTTGCATCACAGCATCAACCACACTGCCGACCATTCGCCCGTTGTCTTGAGCTCCCAAGATATAGAGCCCGTGAGTTAATTTATATAAAGCATCAGGATTCATCAAAATTCAACCTCCACAGTCTTATATAATTTCAAACCGCATCAAAACAACCCCAGACGCCTTTTTAATAATGCGGCGGTGGCGTTTCTTCGCTCAAAGGTTTAACCGTATCTTGGTCCACCACACTCATCAAATATTGATTTTGCTTGAGCAGACGGTCAATCATTTTCCCTTGTTCAATAACAACCGAATTCAAATCTTCCACAATTCGCTCTTGGTTTGCCAAGGCCATTTCAATTTCAATAAGGCGTTCTTCCAAATTATCCATAAACTTATGCCTTATTGATTTTTGCAAACAGGAGTTCATCACGATATTGTCCGTATGCAAAACGAGCCTCTTTGAGTTTTCCCTCCTGTTCAAAGCCGCATCTTTTAGCCACTGCGGCAGAAGCATGGTTGTTCACATCACAAGTAATCACCAAACGATGAATTCCTTTTTTGAAGAGCTCTCTTTCTAACAATTGAACCGCTTCGGTAATATATCCGTGTCCGACTTCATCTTTGCTCAAATAATAGCCATATTCAGCCCAATGGTGCAAATAAGAGATGGTATGAATTCCACCTGCCCCAACTAATTTTCTGGAATTTTTTTCTAAAAACACATATTCAAAAGAATTCTGTTTTTGCCAATTTTCCATAAAAATTGATGTAACGTCTTTCACATCTTGTAAAGACTTCGTATCATCAACCCAAAACAAATATTCTCTCAAAAATTCGCGTGAATCATCAATCAACTTCCACAAAGCCTCATCAAACTCATGAGTTCTGGGCACCAAAACGATTCTTTCTCCGACAATTTCTTCCGGTAAAGAAAAACGCTCTAACTTTTTATTTCCTAAATCAAGCATTGAACAATCCTCATTTATTTTAAACTTAAAAGTAGGATATGTCAGGCAAACCGCATTGTCAATTTGAATTCGCATTCCAAGGCATAACTCTTATCATTGACAAAATTTCTCAACTAAATTAGGATACCCGCAATTTCAAATTATTATGTTTAACTTAAAGTTTTACAATTATGCTTATACTTTACATTTTTTTAAGTTTTATGGCCCTTGCCATAATTATAAATTGTACCACCTATCTTTTCCAAAAATATTGGGTAACACCAAAAAAAGAAAAGATAACCCAAATGAGCGACGACGACCTTATTCAACTCTACTACCAATTACTAAGTACTACAGTCAATAAGTTTGCCCCTCTCAAAGAAAAAGAAATCTCTCTCATCCATTCCGAATTACAAAAAAGAGAAATTGCTTAACCCCAAATATATAAAATTATGACAAGAGAATACTTAAAAAAAGCCATCAAAAAAAATTTTATTGGCTTATTGGACCGCGATGAAATTGCCGATTGTGTTGAAAACAATGAAATCTTCAAAAAATATGGAGATTTTCTGCCAGCACTCTTAAAGCAGCAAAACTCTAAATTAGACGAAGAAGCCTATCTTGGCACCGTGCATCAAGTTTTCTACGAAATTGTTCACAACACGGCTGTCCGCATCATTCATCCCTCACTCGATCCCATAAGTCTGGAAAAAACAGCCGACACGGCATTGCTGATTATTTCCGTTTATAACGAATATGACGCAATTTGCTATCCGTCGTTGATGTACAAATTTCTCCAGTTGGTCTTAAAAGAAAAAACCTTGCTGGTCTAAACTTCTCTCATAAAAAAGCCGACAGATTATCTCTGCCGGCTTTTGTTTTAGGCAACAAAAAAAAGGACATCAAAAATTGACGTCCTCAATACTTTAACGCACCTTTTGCGCGATTGGTCGGAGTGACTGGACTCGAACCAGCGACCTCTACGTCCCGAACGTAGCGTTCTACCAGGCTGAACTACACTCCGCTCAACTAACTTGCCTATGTTTAACACAAAAAATAAATTTAACAAGTATTTTTTTGCAAAAAAGATAAATTTTTTATTAAACAAAAATTGACAAATATAAAAAAATTAGTTATATTACCGTTAACATTTTGTTAATAACTTCAACTGTTAAAGAGAAAAACCATGAAGAAACAAATAGTTGCATTAGCCACCATAATGTTTTTATCCGCTTGCTATGCTGGTCCGATATATCGTAGCAACACCCCTGCCGACTATAGCAGTTACAATTGCACCGGACGTTGCCAAGCCAAACGTCGCGCAGCACCACAACCGGTTCAAGTATATGAAGAACCTAAACCGATTGTAAAACCATGCCAAGTAGCTCAACCCAAACCGGTTGTTAAACCATGTAACACTTGCGCTCAAGCTTCTCAACCATGCCCAAATTGTACAGCTCCATGCAACAATTGCGCTCCTAAAGTTGAAATTGTAAAAGAGCCGGTAGAAATTGTTTATAAGAAAACAACAAAAACCACGGTTTATGAACCGAGAGTTATTACTGATGTTTCTTATGAAAAAGAGCAAATCACTACCCAACCGGTTGAAACCAAAACGGTAGTTACCACAACGACCACTCAATCGAGTGCTCCAGTTGAAATTATTTCAGCTCCGGCACAAACCGAAACCAAGACTGAAACAATTTCATACACCATCGATTCTACTCCGGCACAACCGACTGTACAAGTAATGCCGGAAGAAGAAATCAAATAAATATAACAAAGTTCTTTCTCCTTGTAAAAAACCGCACAGAAAGTGCGGTTTTTTTATCTCTTGAAAATTGGCTATAAAGACTTACATTTAGGTTTAAGGAGTAGCCCATGAAAAAGATTATTACCGTTAACGACAAAATGCAGCAAAACTACGTTTATGAATTAGTCTGTGAAGCAGGCAAAGACTTTGCTGAAGACTTCCAACCGGAATTAACTCCCTATGAGATGTTGCAACTGGGAGTTTTTGAAGGCAAATACTTAAATGATTGCCAAGAAGAATTTCCCTCTTTTTGGTTTGATAACGCCAAACTTTCCCCAATAAGAGCGGACAGTGAATTAAATTTATTTCACCTCAAATCTCGTTTATCCTTACAAGAGTGGAAAAAGCGTGGCTGGATATATGGCCCCGACCCAAGAGGGTGGTTTCAGTGGTATTGCCGCTATTATCAAGGACGAAGAATACCCGAGCTGGACAATCTGCAAATAAAGCGCTGGAAAGCCTTCCGTAGGCATAAGGCTCAAATCTTAAAGAATTGTCGTCTATATGATACTTCATGTCGCTCCCGACAAAGACAAGCACTGCTACAATGGGCATATAATCCATATTTTTAGAAAGGAAGCAACAATCAAAAACTTTTTAATAAAAAAGCTATTGACAAGACTCCGAAAAAGAGGTAATTATACGCACAGTTTTGCGATATCTGATCGCGGGGTGGAGCAGCCCGGTAGCTCGTCAGGCTCATAACCTGAAGGTCGTAGGTTCAAATCCTGCCCCCGCAACCAAAAAGAAAAAGCCGTCCGTAAGGGCGGTTTTTTGTTTTTGCATAGCGCGGCTGATTTGAAGCTACGAAAAGTAGGTTCACGCCAAGTGAAAGGCGGGCGAAGAACGCCGGTGAGCGGAGCCCTCCGCGAATGAACGCGAAGGAATAAGCATTGCGAAGCAATGTCGAAGACCAATCCTGCCCCCGCAACCAAAAAGAAAAAGCCGTCCGTAAGGGCGGTTTTTTGTTTTTGCCCTCATACAATCCCACTATAGTCCCACAGTTTCTCTTATTGACCCTCATAAAGAGTTATGGTATTTATATGTAACACATATCGTTAGGGTTATTTGTCAACCTGATATGTTTTTATGTAAGGACAAATCTTATATAGATATCCCCCAGTAAACTGGGGGTTCTATAACAGCTACAAACCTTACGGTTTGACCACGCTCGTTGGCGTGGAGCGGTGTTGTTCCAACACCTTGGCATTCAGCCCCGAGTAAACTCGGGGTTTTCTGTAAGGCAACTAATAAAAAGAGTGGCTTTGAAGCGCAGAAAATCGGTGCAACTGCAGAACATGACGTATTTATGTTGTAATGATGGGAAACACCGTCCATCCAAAGCCACTTTAATCATTTTTTGTAAAGAGTTTTATGAAAACAATTTCAATTCAAACAGCTTATGCTAAAGGACAGAAGCTTAAAAGTAAATTTCCGGCCACTGGTGCTGCGTTTATAATAAAGAGCATAAAACCTTTATTGGTTGAGCAAAAGCTAACCGCTATTTTCAATTCAAAGTTTGATTTAAGTGTATCAGACTTTAATGAAAATGATTTTTTGCAGCCTCAAAACAGAGATCTGTATAATTGGGAACAGGCCTTTATTTTCAAAATTAGCGAAAATTTTTTATCTATCGATTTTGCAGCTTATTATTGCTACGAAATAGGACTAAACAGCAAAGATATTTCTCCTTGTATTGACATTCAAAATTTATCGATAAAAAACATATCGGAATTAAAAAACACATATATGGATATATCATATTTATATAAAGATATATTAGGGAATAAGATTAAAAATATTTATCCGCTATTATCTGAAGATAACTTATATCTAACAGCCGTTGCCTTGGAATTAGAAAATAACTACAGCCTCATCATCAAACAAGATATAGATAACCCCAAGTTAGAAATCTTTTTACCTTAATTTATCAAAACAAGAACTTTGGATGTTAAATGAATCCTTTGATAATTCCTCAATTTCCATCACTTCATAAGCGCCGTCATACTCTGCACCAAAACCCTCACTCATTTTGCCAATATTTTTAACCTTCAAACGAGCCTGAACCGGCTGATTATTAATAATTTTCGACCCAATGACTTCTTTGTATTTTTCCATCAACTGTCCGGATTTATCAACAATCCAATATTCTTTACAATCTGCCATATTTTCAAAGGAGCGCACTTCATGGCCTAATCTCAATACCCCATCAACACGATACTCATTATTATCCAAACAACCCGACAAAAGAACGATTGCCGCAAAAAATAAAATCTTTCTCATTGTTTCTTCTATCATTCAAAAACTATTGCAACTTCAAAGTATAATTCAGCTTAGATTTTATTGGTTTTAAATCTTTATCCAACAAAGTCAGTGACGAACCTTTTTGTTCAAAATTCATAACATCATGAGCATTATTAAAAGCCCTTAATTGCAAAACGGTTGCATTATCATCGCCAACTCTTCCCCGCAGAGTAAATTGACGTCCTCCAAATTCAAAAACCTTATCCTTACCGTTATCCGCTTCCAAATAAGTCAATTGAGCCTTAAAGACACCATCTCCGCTATTTTCATAATTATACAATGTGATTTTATAAACAATTCCCACACCGGAAGCCGCAGGTAACAGTCCTTCATAAACTTTTGTCAGCAATACAGCACTTCCCTCTGGTTTGTGTAATAACTTGGGCAAATTACTCAGATTTTCCAAATCAGGAACTTCATCTACCCGATAATAATGTACCCGATAGGCTCCAAATTTCCCTAAAGTTAATGTATTTGTTTTCAACTCGACAATGTCTAATTCATCACTAAATTCGATTTCTTGGTGATTTCCAATACTTCTCCCTTTAAGAATGAGTTTATCACCATCAACTTTCCATGCTTCATATTTTAAGGTAGCCATGCCAATCGATGATGCTTTTCCATCTTCTGACAAACTAATTCCTTGAACAAATTGCGGATTGGCGGGCATCACCTCTACCCAATTCCCCAACAATTGTTTTTCCTTACTCTGCAATGCGCAAGCTGTACTCATCATAATACCCAGCACCGCACTCAAAAATGCTCTTTTCTTCATTTTTGCTCCTCACATCAAAACAAATATAGGATGATTATTTCCCCAAGCCATGTTCTTGTCAACACTCTCTCTTTTTCTTCATAAAAAAACTCCGGAGCGTCAAACCTCCGGAGTTTTTTAGTTTCAAATTCCAGCGAATTTACAAAATAGAAATATGATTAGCCGCCGGACGCCCTTTATCATCAAAAATATCAAAAGACACTTCCTGCCCGTCTGTCAATTTTCTGATACCTGATTGTTGCAAAGCCGTAACATGAACAAAAATATCTTTTGCAGCCGCATCAGATTGAATAAATCCATAACCTTTTTTAGTATTAAACCACTTAACAATACCTTTATGCATAATTTTAGTTTCCTTAAATCAGTTTTAGAAAATAAGCCATATAACCGCAACCAAAAATTTAAATTGTTTGCATATCACATATTAACAATATGCAACAAATAGCAAAAATAAAATATCCTAAATTTATAATTGTGATAACTAAAAATTAGTACACTAAAGGTTTAGATAAACATATTTAATCCATATTTTACAAAATATTAAAAAATATGCGTTAAACAAAAACTTATGACAGAAACGAACCAACATACACAATGCAGCAATTTATTTGGACTTCTCATTGGTGAATGGGATTTCCTTTGGCACAACTTTGCACAAGGAAAAATTGCCCACGAAGTCAAAGGCAATGGCTCTTCAGCCGCCTCCCCCAATATCATGGCATTTATGATGTTTTTATCTGCCCTTCTCGCCAAGAAGCCGAAAAAAGCGGAATTTACGTTCGTCCTCTCACGTCCAAACGACTTTATAACTCCCAAACCAATGAGTGGAACACCTATGACGGCGACGATGATAATTTCAACCGCCTTCGCACCCAGTGCTTAACAGACCAAATAATCATCTGGGATGACACGCCGCAAGACTTCCGCCTCCGCTGGACAATTAAAGATATAGAGTTACACTCTTTTTACTGGTGTTGTGAGGCCACACACAACAGCGGCCAAACTTGGAATTTAATAGAAGAACTCCACGCCACACGCAAACCCAAGAATGCCCCTACTCCTCTAACATAAAAGACAAAAAAACAAATTTTGTCTATTTACATAACCTCAAAAATAGACTATAATCCCTAGCATATAACCAATTAAATTATATTTATTATGAAAGAATTAAAATTTGATTCTGCCTCTCTGCAGATATTGCTGGAGCAGACACCGGAAAATTTTGTTAAAAACTTTAATCAAATATTTTACCTCAGCGGAGAGGCGTTAAAGCTCTTGCTGAAATACCTCCCCTCCAAAGAGGCGTTGATTGAGTTTTTGAAAACGGCTCAAATCTCGCCAAACGCATCACCCTCAGATATATTCCAAGTACTACAAACGCAGTACTCGGAAGAAGAAATTGCGATCTTGTTTGCCAAATCCGGTCACATTGACTGGGTGATGGAACAAGATTTAGAGGATTTGCTCATAGAGCAAGGCTTATTTCTCGATGAAATCTGCCTATACAACAAAAATATAGGCAGGATAAATGATAAAATATATCGAGAAAATCCTTCTCGCTCAATCTTGGTTAAAAACCAAGACTGGACAACTTTGGCTTTCTATGATGAGGCCGAAATTTTGTTCCGGTATGAGCGCTATGACGATATGTTGCGTGGCGCGCAAAAATGCTATGACCTCTTAAATCATAGCATACATCGAGGGCTCATAACAAAAAATATGGACCAATTGAGAGAAAAATCTCTCACCTATTTTGATCCATACTTGTTCTTAGCGGAACAAAAAGACAGCGCCCACTTCTTTGCGAATGGGAACTTATGGCATCTCCTGAAAGAGCTGTATGAGACACAACAGCTCAAGGCCGAAGAATGTTTTGAGACATGTGTTCTCATAGCTTTCTACAAAGAAAACATCGAGGCTAAGGAGCCAGAATTAATAAAGTTGATTGCTTTCTTCGTAACGGACAAAGATCTAACTTATCGTCCTTCGGAACTGAAGCAAAAAGCTTTTGAGATTTGGCTCTATCATCAATTACGCGAAATTGGTGAGCCTCGTCTGGCAAAGAAAACTCTCAAAAAATATTCTATTTTCTCTTCCCAGAGAAAAAGAATAAAAGAAAAGAGAAAAGCCATAAATTACGATTCAATTTACGCAAGCTTAAAGTATTCGTAATTTATTCTTAAACAAAAAAGAGTGGTGCTCCAAGCCCACTCTTTTTTTGTATCTCAATAGCACTTATCGCTCAAAAGCATTCTTTGCGCATATCCCAAGCTGATGAGAGTTTTCCGCTTGCAGGTAAGCATTCACCGTCATTTGATAAACCTGAAACTCTCCATTTGATAACGCATTATCATACGACACAGAGCACAAAGCCCCATACAACAAACCCCGCAAACTCTTTTCTTTTCTGAGTTTTGCTTTCAAATCATATTCTCTGTCCATCTGCTCCCACTCATCATCAAGCGGTTGTGTAAAAACCAGCCTTTCATCTGGTTTCAACAACTTCATCCGCAAGGCCATCACATCCTGAGCCTTAACCTCATCGGCACCATACAGTCCATCACCCAAATTTTGATACCCTATCATTTCATAGTCATCTTTACGGCGATACCTTTTAGCCAATTGTAATAAATCTTGCTGCATTTCTTTTTTCTGCCTATCGCGAGCATAAATAATAATCGGATCTTGTCGGTTATTATAATCATCTTCGGCCGCAACTTTGTAGTTAAACACATCATATTTCAGGCAAATATCATCGAGCTTTTTAAACAAACCAACATCGGGCTTTACATTGAGCGCATAGCGAATAACATTTTTCTCTTCCTCTCCACCCATTCCTCTAAATTTATTGAAAGGAAACATCTTATAAAACCAATAAGCCCCAAATTCTCTATCACACTCTTTTTCTTTAGGCACAGACCATAATTCATCACGCACAGTTTGTGAAAAGCCGTTGATTTTATCCATCATCGGCCGTTGCCTCAAGCGCCGACTCAAAACCACCAAGGCCAAAGATAAATCTTCTTTGCTTAAAGGTTTGGCAAGAACACTTGGCACATCTTTGAGCACAAAAACATAATCAAACTTTTGTTTTTCATAAGAGGCCGCGACCAAAGCCAAATAGTCCGATAATTTTTCTTCCTTATTTTTAACCAAATGATTGTTGGACAGATAAGTATTATATCTTGCGCGCACCTCAGTCATTTCCGGCAAATATTTTTCAAACTTATCATAAACCGACATCATTTTCTCCCAATTTCATAATAATATTATGCCGAAGTTTTCCACCCTTTTCAAGTCTTATCAACTCTTCCATATTCAAGAGTTAAACCATATTTTAACCGATTATGAGTAACTATTTTCTCATTATAAGAATTTCCTCAAGGATTTGATATGTACGTTCTGATAGCCTTTTTAACGCCGATTTTACACGCTTTGTCTTGTATTGTGGATGCGCATTTTTCTAATAATATTTTTAAGAAAGTGCCTTCACTCGTATTTTATGCCACAATCAGCAACATCATTATCATTCCGTTTTTATTTTTCTTCGGAACCCCGATTATTCCCCCTTTAGAGATTTTAGCAATATTATTTATCATCGCTTTGATTGAAGTTTGTTATCAAATTCCTTATTATCACGCACTCCGTAATATTGATACCTCAATTGTTGTGGCATTATTCTCTTTAGGTAAAATCACCATTCCCGTATTGGCTTATTTTATTGTAAATGAAAAACTGAGCCTAATGCAATATTGCGGTTTCGGAATTATTTTACTTTCCACTTTTTTGCTCAATTTTGACATCAAGAAATTAAAAATTAATATCGCATTCTTCTTGATGTTGGTCGTATCTCTTTTATTATCCCTGTCTTCGGTATTATCCAAATATTCTCTGCAAAGTGTTGACTTTGTAACAGTTTTATTCTGGGGTTCAATTTTTGCAACATCAATTTGTTTATCTCTGTTACTTCTCCCGAAGTATAGAACGGATATTATAAGCTCATTTCCGCAATATAAAAAGAGAATCAAACTCTTTTTATCTAATGAAATTCTAAATCAAGGCGGAACTTTAGCCTTAACAATAGCTTTAGCCCATCTACCGGTTTTGGTAGTCGAATCAATCGAATCATCACAAAGCATTTTTACACTTTTGTTAGGGTTTATGCTCTATAAAATCTTCGGCAACCGCTTCAAAGAAAACTTAACCCGCCAAGAAGTTATCAAAAAGCTCATCTCATTTACTGCCATTATCATAGGCATTAATATGGTTTTGTTGTAAAAATATTTTAAGGAAACATAGGTTATCACTTGACATTTACTTAAATTCATCCTATTTTGTCCAAAAATGTATAATTATAAACTTTAAATTATTTTTGTATGAAACAGTTTTTTTTAGAATTTGTCGGGCTATCTCTTATTGGGATAGTGTTATCATCAATCGTTAACTTGTTTGTGCCGGAAGATATTGTATCGTGGCAAACAATAGTTCTTCCTCCCACAATAATGTCAGCAATTTATTGCATAGTCAAAGCTGTTGAAAATGGCTATGGCGAAGACGCTATTGATGACTAATTGATTGTTTTATTTATTTTTATATTAACTAACTAAAATTTATTAAAATTATGAAAAAATTTAATTGGCCCGTTATTGACGATGTATTTTTATTTTTGGGTATTCTAGCTTTTTGTGGTGGTATAGTAAGCTATTTTGTGTGTCATGATGGCTCTTTTATGGACAATTTTACTGTGTATAAAGAAAATATTCCTTTAGAGATAGAGGTTAGAGCTGAAACGGATAATGACGCTTTTCATTTTCACCGTTATAGACATGAGATTGTCGGAATGGTAAAAAAGACCATGAGCGAATTTTCTTGTGAGGAAGTTATTAATAACCCGCAGAAAATAGAAGAAATTGTAAAAAGTCGTTTTCGCGAACCTAAAGCAACACTTTCTTTTTTGACAATCACCGTCACACCACCGGCAGAATTTATTGATGCCGGAAAAGCTCTTAAAACGGCGTCGCTGACTGTTCAAAAAGATAGCTTGATATCAGCTTCCGCTAAAAAAGATGCTGTTGGTTATACACCTGAAGCAGAAAGGTTAGAAGAGCGACGCGACAAACGATTTGATGCTCAAGAAGAACGCAAAATTAAGATGCGCGAAATTGAATCAAATGAAAAAATTAAAATGCGTCAAGCAGAAGCCTTAGAAAATGCTGCTGACAATATGGGTATGTTCGGGGATTTAGCCATTGAACTCCATTAAAACCCAAAAACACCTGTAATTTTTTCAATTACAGGTGTTTTTTTATTCTCTCATACTTTTCTGAGCTAAACAATTTTGCCATTTATAAGGCAAGAGATTATATTGTTTCCCTCTCAGGCTAAGAGGCATACAATGACAAAAAAGCACCCTTGAGTGGGTGCTTAAGAAAAGGGAACAACGTAAATAAGAAGGGATGCGGTTAGAAGATCTGGCAGCTACCTACTCTCCCGTGTCTTAAGACAATCGCTAAGTAAAAACAACAATAGTTTGTTGTTTTTATCTGCAAGATCTTGACTATCTTAGCGAGAAGACAAAGCGACAGCTTTGTTATTTGAGCTTAGATACTCAAGGCCATGGGGAACCCATGGTACTTTGTCACAAAAAAAAGCACCCTGTGGTGGGTGCTTTGAAAGGGAACAACGTAAATAAGAAGGGATGCGGTTAGAAGATCTGGCAGCTACCTACTCTCCCGTGTCTTAAGACAAA
>CALXTW010000003.1 GCA_944391515.1 uncultured Alphaproteobacteria bacterium | reverse complement strand
TTGAACGATGCTTTCGGTATTGAAGATGGTTTGATGACCACCGTTCACTCTACCACTGCTACTCAAAAAACCGTTGATGGTCCGTCTATGAAAGACTGGAGAGGTGGTCGTGCCGCTTCTGGCAACATTATTCCGTCTTCAACCGGTGCTGCTAAAGCTGTTGGTAAAGTAATCCCTGCTTTGAATGGTAAATTGACAGGTATGTCTTTCCGTGTTCCGACTTTGGATGTTTCTGTTGTTGACTTGACAGCAAACTTGAAAAAAGCCGCTACTTATGAAGAAATTTGCGCCGCTATGAAAAAAGCATCTGAAGGCGAATTGAAAGGTATTTTGGGTTACACCGAAGACCAAGTTGTTTCTTCTGACTTCTTGGGCGATTCTCGTACCTCTATCTTTGATGCTAAAGCCGGTATTCAATTGACTCCGACTTTTGTTAAAGTTGTTAGCTGGTATGATAACGAATGGGGTTATTCAAACAAGGTTCTTGACCTCGTAGCCCACATGGCCAAAGTAAACGGCTAATTTTAAGCATAACAAACCCTCTTGCACCTCAAGGGGGTTTTGTTTTTTTAGTTAAGGAAAACACAATGGAATATAAAACAATTAAAGATTTAGGTGACTTGAACGGCAAAGTCGTTATGTTGCGTGCGGACTTAAATGTTCCGATGGATGAAAATTTTCATGTTACCAATACTGCTCGTATTGACCGTACGGTTCCAACCATTAAAACCTTGATGGACAAAGGTGCCAAAGTTGTTGTTATTTCTCACTTTGGTCGTCCTGAAGGCAAAGGCGATATGAAAAACTCTTTGAGCCATGTTGCCCCTGAATTGGAAAAAGCTCTTGGCCACAAGGTTGTCTTTGTTGATGACTGCATTGGCGAAAAAGTTGAAGCCGCTATCAAAAATATGAAAGCTGATGAAGTTTTGTTGCTTGAAAACCTCCGTTTCTATAACGAAGAAAAGAAAGGTGACGAAGCTTTTGCCGCCGAATTGGTAAAACCGGCAGATGTTTATGTTTCTGATGCTTTCTCAACCGCACACCGTGCTCATGCTTCTATGGTTGCCGCTGCAAAATTGCGTCCGGCAGCAATGGGCTTATTGATGGAAGAAGAAGTTAACGCCCTGACCAACGGCTTGAACAATCCGCAACGTCCGTTAATGGCTGTTGTCGGTGGTTCTAAAGTTTCTACCAAATTGGATTTGTTGAACAATTTGGTTAAAAAAGTTGATAAATTGGTTATTTCCGGTGGTATGGCTCATACCTTTATGAAAGCCAGCGGAATTGATACCGTAAACGAAGCCAACTCTTTGGTACAAATGGATATGATTGACACTGCCAAAGAAATTATGGCAACAGCTCAAGCCAACAATTGCGAAATCATTTTGCCGCAAGATGTTGTTGTCTCAAAAGAATTCAAAGCCAATGCTGAGCACAAAACCGTAGATTTGGAAAACATTCCTGCAGAAGGTTGGAGCTTGATGGATGTCGGCGAAAAAACTATTGCCGCCATTAACCAAAAATTGGAAGAATGCAAAACTTTGGTATGGAACGGACCTCTCGGCGTATTTGAATTGGTTCCGTTTGATACTGCAACCAATGCTGTTGCGCAACGTGCTGCTGCTTTAACCGCTGAAGGTCGTTTGATGACGGTTGCCGGTGGTGGTGATACCGTTTCTGCTTTGGAAAATGCAGGTGTTGCCAATAAGTTTTCATATATCTCAACTGCCGGTGGCGCATTCCTTGAATGGATGGAAGGAAAAGAACTCCCAGGCGTTGTCGTATTGAAAAAATAAGCAACAAGGTCAGTGACCAATAAACCCCGCCCACAAATCTTGCCCAAAAAGATGAGCGAAAAGGCGGGGTTTTATTTGTCCATAAAACCGAAAAAATGAAAATAAATAAGAATTTTAATAATTTTTTAACAAAATTTTTGTCAAAATTTATTGCTATTTTATGAAATTGTGCTACTATAAGAATAAAGAAATATTTTGAGGAATAGACCTATGGCAGACAGAAGCATACTCTTTAGCAACTTTAATTCACCTGATGCAGAAAATCCGGGCGATTTTGAAGCCTCATATAGTGAGCAACAAGTTGAAAGAGCCTTAAAGCGTAAGGTTGAAGAATTTCAGCGTAAAATTAACGAAGCCAGAGAAAAGTTTGAAGAAAATAAGCAAATTCAAGCTGATAGGTTTGATAACAATAAAACCTTAACCGACCTATTAGCCAGCAATCCTCAAGAATATTTTACCTCGATTTCTGCTGACTTAAAAAAGCAAGACGAAGCTGAATTTGAGCGAATGAAAGATTTGCTCGACCATAATTTAGCTGAATTTATAAAAGAGAGTGAAACCAAGCTCAAACAAGAGCAAGATGATATTAAACGTCAATTAATTGACAATCAAAAAGATCATCAAAAAACACACGATGCTCTCACCAAAAGTCGAGATGCAGCAAGTAAGCAACAAGAGTATTATGAGAGCAATCCGGAACTCTATACTAAGTTATATACCATTCAGCAACAAGCCAAAGCAGAAGATAGCGGAGAGGCGAAAGATGGTACCTCCAGTATGATTATCCAGTCCGATAAAGGAGAATTAGGACTGGCTATTCAAAAACAAATGGAAGGTTCACCGGTCTTTTTTGCCATTCGTGATGGTAAGATTACGTTTCCTGATAGACCAATTGCAGAAGATCAAATGAAGGAGTTATTGCATTTCCTTTATATGCGCGGCATTAAGGACTTTGAACTTCCTCCTAATATAGATCCAAACTTAAAAGAGACTTTTGAAAAAGCTCAAGCCGCTCGTGCCGAAGAAGAAGCTAATCGCCCCAATCCGGATCCTCGTCCGTATGAAGAGCAAAGAGAAGAACCAAGAGCCGAAAACACCATTGATGGTGAAGATGAAATTCCAGGCGTTGCCGCGGATGCCACCCAAGACCATTGGCTTGATAATTCAGATGAGCTTGCCCCGGAAAAAGCCAAAGATAAAGACAAAAAGAAAGAAGGTTATTCTAAAGCCATTGAAGACATGCACAAATGGCTACAAAAAGGCAAAGGTAAAGTAAAAGGTGAGAGTTATTTTGTAACAGAACGCGGTAGTATAAAGGATTTTGTAACTCTCAGAGGCTGGACTGTATTTAGCGTTTACCCCAACCGCAATAAAGATAATTATAAGCTCGATGGTAAGCGTGATAAGAACGGTAACATCAATGAAACCTATTCTTACCGTATTATGATTAAGCCCGATGGTAAAGGCGGCATCAAAGTTGGTTATGCCATGCCAAAAGGCGGTAAGGTAACCGATGAAGTAGCCGATAAAGTTGTCGGTTTACAAAAAAGCCAAGGTAAAAAGTATATTCGCTTTCCTGTTGGTTTGGGAGAAGATGATACAAGTACATTCAGAGCAGCTTGTGCCAGAGCCGGTGTTATTCCAAGAGGCATTAGCATAAATGAGCATCATGCCAAAAAGATGATAGATGCTGCCTCCGGGACTTTAGGGGATAAAGATTTAGAGGAATTTAAATATCGTCTGGCTCTGCAAATGGAACAAAACACCAATGGTGACCCCAAAGCACGCCAAGCGACAAAAATTGCTGAGTTGAAGGGTGAGTATTTCTTCAAGCCGTTTAAGGATAATTTTGATGATGTTCTTAAACCAGCTCTGCAAGATGCCATCTCAGGCAAAGAGGCCGACAAAGTAATAGGTGCCTCTCGAGCTATTCAAGAAATCTATGGCCTCTATGAGCAAGCTAACCAAGGCAATATGGGTGATATGTTGCGGATGATGTCTCCGGAAGATCAGCAAGCCTTTGTTACAAAGTTACAACAAAGTGGTGTTGCATTTGATGCCGAAATGAGCGTTCGCGATATGCCTAAGGACTATATGAAGACAATGTATGATGTCTTAGCTGACAAACATAGTAAAGCGGCCGTTAAGGAAATGGAAGAAGAGTTTGCTAGACGTCGAGATGCAGATAAAGACGCCAAGAGTTATGACGTAACTAAAGACATGATTGATGATGAATCAGCAAAACTTCGTCAAATGAGTGAAAACTTGGAGAAAGATCACTATGTTCCGGGCTTGCGTGTGCCATATCTTGGAAGACCTCGCCATGATTATAGCAATGAGCAAACGAACTCTCGTCAACAAGGTAATAACCGTCAACAAAATAATAACCCCCAACCTCGACCTAATTATAATCGAGGAGGTGGCCGCTCATAACACCAAAAACAACCCCACCGACATGCACCGATGGGGTTTTTTGTTGGTATATAGCAATCATCTAGAATGCTGCTTCACAGACGTAACCTAACACATTTGTGCCTTCACAGTTCTTTCTAATGGGGCCAGTATACCATTTTGAGTCATCACAAGCCCCGCTTCCACTTGCGGAATGTATGCCGCATGTTATTTCATCTGACGCATGAGTATAGTATATATAAATTCCAGCCTTTTTTACTAAAGTACAAGCATGTATGCCTGTTGCTAATCCCCAATTTAATCCTCCATTCGTTTTCGCAACACAAACAGAATTTGCTGTGCTTGCATCGCCTTGTCCCATTGACACTGCTAAAATACCATGCTGTCCGCTACTATCCACTTCAACAACTTTACCCAAAGCTATCCCATCTTTCACATAGGTATCCCCGACCTTGTATGTCGTTGGTTCTATTGTCGGTTGGATATTTCCGATACTATTGACACAACGTGTTGGGCGGGAAGTTACGGCAGGATAATCAGATTGTGCTAGTCCTGTATTCATATCTATATAATATGATGTACTACCACTGAGTTTATAGATATAAAATCCATCGATTTTAGCACTAGCTAACAGGTTTAGAGTTTCGTTTAATTTGGTTCTATTATTATACATTTCTTTTAATTGTGTTTCTATCGGAACGCTCCAATTTTTAGCGCCGGTAGTATATCCGTCACAAGACAGGGTTGAGTTATAATTAAAACTTCCATAAGTATCTAAGGCTACAAAGTAACCACCATTATTGGAAAAAACGACTCCGACAGGTGTTTTCGTTGGATAATTAAATTCAGGGCTTGAATAAGTTCCGTCAGAATACACAATATCGCCAACTGTGGCAGGAACCGATCCATCTGGATTCCGGTAGGCGGTACAGAAATATTTGGAATCATCAAACGGGCAGCGCAGTTTTGCCAAACCGCCGCAATCTGAGGCAGTCTTATCATAGCCCAAACCTTCGCAAGTCGGTGGCACAACGCAGGTTTGTGCTCGAACTTCCGCCACGGAGAAAGCCGTTGTCAATAACAGCATTGCTCCTATTGTCATTTTACAATTCTTGTTCATGGTCTTTCTCCTTTATTTGATTTATTTAATTCATTGCCGGCATCCAGCACCTTAAGGCACCGTCACACCAATAATTATCCAAGTCAACCTTGCCGATGGCACAGCCGATTGCGCAATATTTCTGAGAACAATCTTCTATCTCGCACACCAAACCATCCGGACAACTGTCCAGCGTGCATTTGTATTCACAAGTTTTGCAATTATTGTAATATTTAACCCCGTCTTTGAGGCAATAGTCGGTTGGGGTAACCGGTCCTAGTTCTGAACATGTCATATTGTAGCCAGCTTTGCACTGACAAGCTGTATATTTGGTTACTCCGTCTTGAGTACAGCCTTCGCCCACACCTTGGAGATTTTGTTCATCACAAGTCTGATTATAATATGCGGGGCAAACACATTTGCTATAATATGGAACGCCTTCTTCTACGCAAGTATCTCCTTCTGGAATTTGGGGAGATACGCATTTGGTTTCGGGATACAAACTTCTATCGCAATAACACATAAATTTACCGCCACAGCTGTCGCCGCTGACAGTGTTAGGATAGGTACATTCATTTTTATTATATTTATAGCGAGCGTCACAACATTCTTTAAAATAAGCTGTATTATAAGGGCAAATCCCGCTAGGATTGCCACTCGGACAAGAGGTTAAGGTAAACCCAAAATTTTTACATTGTTCAGGAGAAATATCCGGAAATTCCGGGAAAGATAATTCTCCCCCTCCGGTAATAAAAGATACGCTCGCCGTTTGGAAAGAATTGCGCATAGGCAAGCCTATCTCTAGGCTTGCCCGAGACATAGGCTCAAAAGATTGGTTTAGACTAGCTTCTTTGAGGTGCGTGTATTTTGAAGCCGCATCTTGAGAGTTAATAGATACACCAAATTGATTTGCGTTACCAAATCCGGTAAGCGCAAACCACGATAATCCTATCGCAAGCTGCTTTCTCATAATACACCTCGTTATAACTGAACCATGTCTTCTTATAACTTAGCACATCGAAAAGCGTTTGTCAAAGGGTTTTGGCGTGATTTTTATATTTTGGCTAAAGATATTTATAAAATAAAAGCCCCTCATTCGAGGGGCTTTTATTTAGAGAAGAATAAGGCCTAAACAGGTTTAACATTCCAAATTTTATCGGCGTATTCCAATACGGCGCGGTCGCTTGAAAAGTAACCGATGTTAGCAACATTGATGATTGCTTTTTTAGCCCATTTTTCTTTATCCAAATAGTCTTTTTCAGCCTCATGAATAGTTTGCGTAAAGGCTTCCAAATCAGCCAAGACAAAGAAGTAGTCTCTGTTTAACAATTCTTCAAAAATCAGCTTAAAGAGCAAGACATAGTCTTTTTCACAGAACATATTTGAATTAACGGCATTCATAATACGTTTAATGTAGTCAGAATTGTCATAATACTGTTTGGGATTATAAGAATTGTTGCGTCTCATTTCCTTGATTTGCTCATCACGCAAACCGAAGAGATAGAAGTTATCTTCTCCGACAGCTTCTCTGATTTCAATATTTGCACCATCATAGGTACCAACAGTCAAAGCCCCATTCAAAGCAAATTTCATATTACCTGTTCCTGATGCTTCAAAGCCTGCTGTTGAAGATTGAATGCTGACATCAGCACCCGGGATAAGCACCTCAGCCAAAGAAACTTTATAGTCAGGAATAAAGACAACCTTGAGCAAGCTGTTTGCTCTTGGGTCGGCATTAATAACGCTAGCCACATTGTTGATGAGCTTAATAATGAGTTTGGCAAAATTGTATGAGGGAGCAGCTTTACCTGCAAAGATATAAGTTCTGGGAGCAGCAGGCTTAACTCCGTCTTTAATGATTGCCAAATATTCACCAATCACATGTAAAATAGTCATGAGTTGACGTTTATATTCGTGAATACGTTTAGCATGAACAATAAACATGCTGTTCGGGTCAACGATGACACCGGTTGCATCAAAAATCTTTTGTGCAAGTCTGGCTTTATTGCTACGTTTTACTTCACTGAACTTTTTAACAAAAGTCTTGTCATCAGCGTAGTCTTTTAAGCCTTCCAACAAGTCCAAATGGGTAATCCAATCTTCACCGATTTTAGAAGTAATCAAATCAGACAAAGCCGTATTAGCATGCAAGAGCCAACGTCTTGGAGTAATACCATTGGTAACGTTCATAAATTTCTCCGGCCACAATTCATAAAACTCAGGAACCAAAGAGTTTTTAATCAGTTCGGAGTGAAGTTTTGCCACACCGTTAACCGAGAAAGAACCAACAATTGATAGGTTTGCCATGCGAATAATTTGATTATCACCATCACCGGATACGATTGTAACCTTTGAGAGCTTAGCCGGATCATCACCAAATTTGCTTTTTGCAAAATTAATAAAACGACGATTGATTTCATAAATAATTTGCAAATGTCTAGGTAATAATTTGCCCATTAAGCGAGCGGGCCAAGTTTCCAAAGCCTCAGGCAATAAGGTGTGGTTGGTGTAAGCAAAAATTTTAGTTGTAATATCCCAAGCATCATCCCATTCTTGGCCATGAACATCCATGAGCAAGCGCATCATTTCTGGGATGGCGAGAGATGGGTGAGTATCGTTTAGCTGAATGCAAACTTGGTTAGGCATTTCGCTAAAGTCATTGCTCTTTTCCAAGAAACGACGAATGATATCTTGGATTGCGCAAGACACAAAGAAATATTGTTGTTTTAAGCGCAATTCCTTACCCGATTCGACAGCATCGGACGGATAGAGCACTTTTGAAACGGTTTCTGTTTCAATTTTATCGCGTACGGCATCAATATATCCGCCTTCATTAAAAATGTTAATATCTAACTCGTCGTCGGTTTTAGCTGAGAATAAGCGTAAATAGTTAACGGATTTTCCATCATATCCGACAATCGGAAAATCAAACGGCACACCATACATGGTTTTGGTGTTCATCCAAATATAGCTTTCTTGACCATTTGCATTTTTGAATGTTTCCACATCACCATACATCGGAATGGCAACTTTTCTATCAAGTCTGGCAAATTGCCAAGGAGAGTCTTCTCCCAACCATGTATCTGCTTGTTCAACTTGGTAGCCGTTTTCAAATTTTTGTTTAAACAAACCGAATTGATAGTTGATACCATAACCAAAGCCTGGAATTCCAAGAGATGCCATCGAGTCGAGATAGCAAGCGGCTAATCTTCCCAAGCCACCGTTTCCGAGAGCCGGATCATATTCGGCATCAAAAATGCTCTCAATTGTTAAATCTTCAGGAAAACCATCAATTTTAATATTTTTCAAAACATTGAACAATCCGAGATTGTGCAAATTGTTTTCCAAAGAACGACCAATTAAATATTCAATTGAAAGATAATAAACACGTTTGGTGTTTACCTGATTGTATCTGGCAATTGTTTCATACATTTTATCCATCGCAAATTCGCGCACAGCCAAAGCAATAGCTTCTAAAGCTTCATCTTTGTTGATTTCACGAACACGTTTGCCGATGAAATATTTGATATAGTGTTCAATGGATAATTTTAAGCGGGCTTTATCAATTTCGCTGATAATTGCAGAATCTTTCTTATTCAATTTTTTTCTCCCCCTTTGTTTCAAAACATACTAATTTATCCCAACAAATAAGATAAATTGTTTGAAATATGGTTAATATCTATGTAATTTTTGAAATAAACTTTAGAGGGATTATGACTTTATTAATAAAAAAGTTGCAAAATACCATAAAAAAGATGTATATCATCTGTAAATCAATAAAAATTTAGAGGTGAATTTATGAAAAAAACTTTTTGGTCCTCGCTGCTTTTAGCGACGGCGCTCTCGACATCTGCCAATGCTCAGACTATTTTTGAGGCTCTGAGTTCTGCTTACGAGTCAAATCCGACTTTGCAAGCTCAAAGAGCATACCTCCGCTCAGTAGATGAAAACGTTGCAATCGCCAAATCAGGTTTTCGCCCGACTTTGGCTCTAACGGGAAGTTATACTGATGCATCGGTTGATAGTAATATTGAACCGAAGAATCAAGATAATGATCAAACTGTGATTGCAGCCACAATCAGTCAACCATTGTTTAGCGGTTTTAGCACGGTAAACAGTGTAAAGTCGGCAGACAGTACTGTTCGAGCTCAACAAAACGCATTGTACAATGTTGAACAAACGGTATTTTTGGAAGCTTCAACAGCTTATTTGGATGTATTACAAAACCAAGCAATTGTAGACTTGCAAAAGAATAATGAAAAGTTGCTGAAAAAACGTCTGGATGAAACGGTTGAACGCTTTAACGTAGGTGAAGTTACCAGAACCGACGTTTCTCAAGCAAGAGCTCGTTACTCGCAAGCTCGTTCGGATCGCATTGCGGCGGAAGGAGATTTGGAGGCATCAAAGTCAGTCTATACTAAAATCATTGGCTCTAAGCCTGATAAGTTAAGCTCTCCGCAAATTAATGACTTCTTGCCTAAAACGTTTGAAGAGGCTTTGGATTACACAAAAGCAAACAACTATGCGCTGAAGGCCGCAAAAGAAACTCTAAATGCCAAAGTATATGATGTTTCGGCCAAAACCGGTGAACTCTTACCTCAGGTAAGTTTGGACGGCCGTCTGTCTAATACTCAAACCAGTGGCGATATGTATGATGAGGATCCTGATGTTGATAGTGCAGAAATCGGGGTCAATATGACGATTCCTTTGTATGAAGCAGGTGAAACCAGAGCTAAGATTCGCCAAAGCAAATATCTGAAATGGCAAGCGCAAGAACAAGTTCTGGAAGCAGAACGAAAGGCTGTTGCCGATGTTACCAGTGCATGGGAATATATGGTTGCTAACAGAGCAAAAATCAAATCGATTAAAGACCAAGTCAAAGCCAATGAAATTGCTTTGGACGGCGTTCAAAAAGAAGAAGCTCTTGGAAACCGTACGATTTTGGATGTGTTGGATGCTTATCAAGAACTGCTGAATTCTAACGTGGAAGAGGTTAAAGCTCGTCGTAATTACTATGTTTCGGGGATGAATGTTTTGATGGCTATGGGTAAATTAACTGCCGAAGATTTGAAACTAGGCGTTGACATCTATAATCCTAAAAAATATTATAAGGAAACAAGAGGCAAATGGTTATCATTGTCGGTTGACTAATAATTATAAAATTACGGTGGTAGGATATGGCTGAAGAACCTAATCAAGAACTGTCCATGGATGATATTTTATCTTCCATCCGCAATATATTAATGGAAGACAACGCCGCACAACAGGCAAATGCTCAGCCAACACCATCTCCTGAAGAAGAGAAACAAGTTACCGAACCCGCTGCTATACAGGCAGAGGCAGAAGATGATTCGTCCTTGCTCGCAGCTTTGCCGAACATTGATAATCTTCCTGATTTGGATAAGATTGCTGAAGCGAATGATACGCCGATTTCAGTTGATGATTTGCCAGACATGAAGGATTCTGAAGAAATTGAAGAATTAAATGCTGAAGATGAAGTGTTTAATCTTTCTCCGTCTATGATTATAGATGATCCGGAAGATAAAGTTACATTGGAAAATCCAGCAGATTCGGTCGAGCCTGAAATTTCCGAAGACGATATTCTGAATTTAAGTAATTTGGCATCTTTAGTTCAAAATGAAAATCAACCGCAAGCAAGTGCTGCTCCTAAAAATATTCCCGATTTACACGCGCCTTTGGCTGCAGACGTTTTATCTGGCGTTGAAGAAGATGAGGCGACAGAAACACCATTTTCTTTAGAGGATGAATTAGATACGAGGGAAGAAATTCATCTCGATGATTTACCTTCTGCTGATTTTGGAACGCCAAGTCAGCCCGAGCCGGAAGAAGAGCCCGCGGTACCTGAATTTACAATTGCCGATAAAGAAACATTAGATTCTGTATTGGCGGCAGAAGAGGAAAAAAAGAAAGAAGAAATAAAAGCAGCTCTTCCTCCGCTGGATTTTGATTTGCCAAAAGTAGATGTAGATGCTGACCCGATTTTTGAACCCGAAGGTCAAACACAAACAGACATAGATGCAGATATGTTAAAAGAAAGCATCTCCGGCAATATGGAAGAGGACGCACCTCAGGTTATGGAAACGGAACCGCAACCAGAACCTGAACCGCAACCAGAACCTCAAACAATTGACGATGCTTTACTGCAAGATATTTTGGGGGCAAACCCTGAGGAAAATACAAAACAAGAGAATACACCACAAGAGGAAAGTTCAGACAATGAAATTGCGGAGCCCCAGTCTGATGCACAAGAGGTAACGTCTCAAACCTCTTGTCAAGAAGAAAATATTGCGCCTTTGGCTGAGGAAGTTGCGGAACCTCAAGTTTTGAGTGATGTTTCCCAACAAACTCAAGTAAATGAAGAACCGCAAGATGCGGCAGATGTTTCTGCAAACATCATTAACAATTTTGCCAAATTATTTGCCGAGAAAAAAGCAGCTCAAACAGAGACAATGACAGAACCTGAACCGGAGGTTATGACACCATCTGTAGAGCCGGTTAAAAATTCTTCGCAATCTATTGCCGAATTGGTCAGAGAGGCTGTTGTTAAACAAGTTACCCAACAAATGGATGTTAATTTTGAAACTTATGCCAAAGAGGCTGTTGCAGCCCAAACTCAAGCATGGCTTGATGCAAATTTACCTGCAATTGTAGAAGCTGTTGTAGCAAAAGAAATCGAACGAGTGATGGCAAAGGTCGGTTCATAACGGGATTCCGGAACCGGTCTCAATAGATTTATGCTCTCAAATTGATTTTTGAGAGCATTTTGCGGTTTACATAACCAAAAATAAATGTTAATAAACAAACAATTACAATCACAATTTAGAGTTTAAGGATAAAAAATGTTAGAGAAAAATTATAACCCTAAAGAGTTTGAAGAGAAAATTTATGCCGATTGGGAACAAAGCGGCGATTTTAAACCCGATATGAGAAGCTCATCTGAGGCTTTCTCAATTGTTATTCCGCCACCGAACGTAACCGGTGTTTTGCACTTAGGTCATGCTTTGGATGATACGTTGCAAGATATTTTAATCCGCTATAATAGAATGTTGGGCAAGAAGGTTTTGTGGCAACCCGGAACTGACCACGCCGGCATTGCAACCCAAATGGTTGTTGAAAGAAATTTGGCTAAAGAAGGCATTTCTCGCCATGATTTAGGTCGTGAAAAATTCATTGAAACCGTTTGGAAATGGAGAGAACAATCCGGTGGCACAATTTGCAAACAATTACGTCGTTTGGGAGCCTCTTGCGATTGGTCAAGAGAGCGCTTTACCATGGATGAGGGCTTGAGCCGCGCCGTACGCAAGATTTTTGTAAATATGTATAAAGACGGCTTGATTTATAAAGCCAAAAAGCTTGTTAACTGGGATTCTAAGTTTATGACCGCGGTATCTGATTTGGAAGTTGTCCAAAAAGAAACCGTTGGCAAAATGTACTACTACAAATATCCGATTGCTGGTTCAGAAGGGGAATATATTCATATTGCCACCACTCGTCCGGAAACTATGTTTGGTGATACCGCGGTTGCCGTTTCTAAAGAAAATGAGAAATTAAAACACCTCATTGGCAAAAAGGCCATTTTGCCGATTGTAAATCGTGAGATCCCGATTATTGGAGATGAACACGCTGATCCGGAAAAAGGAACCGGTGCGGTAAAAATCACCCCAGCACATGACTTCAACGACTTTGAAGTTGGAAAACGCCATAATTTGCCGATGATTAATATTCTCAACGAGGATGCTACCTTAAACGAGAATACGCCTTTCCCCGGAATGGATACACAAACCGCCCGTCAAAAAACCATTGAGAAGTTGGAAGAACTTGGTTTGATGGAAAAAATTGAAGACCACCCGATGGTTATTCCTTACGGCGATAGGTCAGGGGTTGTTATTGAGCCTTTAATGACGGATCAATGGTTTGTTGATGCTCCGAAATTAGCCGTTAAAGCGATAGAAGTTGTTGAAAACGGCGAGATGGAATTCGTTCCGAAGTCTTATGAAAAGACCTATTTTGAATGGATGCGCAACATTCAACCATGGTGTATTTCTCGTCAACTCTGGTGGGGACACCAAATGCCGATATGGTATGGTCCGGATGGCGAAATTTTCTGTGAAGAAAATGAGGAAGAGGCTCAAGCCGCCGCTGATAAACATTATGGTAAACATGTAGAATTAACACGTGAAACCGATGTTTTGGATACCTGGTTCTCATCAGGTCTATGGGCATTCTCAACCTTAGGCTGGCCGGATAAAACTGAATTTTTGGATACCTTCTATCCAACCTCTGTATTGGTTACCGGCTTTGATATCATCTTCTTCTGGGTTGCCCGTATGATGATGATGAGCATGTATATGATGAAACGTGTTCCGTTCCGCAAATGCTATATTCACGGGTTAGTTAGGGATGAAAAAGGTCAAAAAATGTCAAAATCTAAAGGGAACACCATTGACCCGATGATTTTGATTGACCAATACGGTGCTGATGCTTTGCGTTTCTTTATGGCTGCAATGGAAACCCAAGGACGTGATATTAACATGTCTGAATCTCGCATTGCCGGTTACAGAAACTTTGCTACCAAACTGTGGAATGCTGCTCGCTTTGGTGAAATGAATGAGTGCAAATTGGTTGATGGTTTTGATGAAAGTAAAGCACAACTTGCTACCAACCGTTGGATTATAGCCAAAGTAAAAGAAGCTACCCAAGAAGTAACAAATAATCTGAATGACTTCCGTTTTTCAGATGCAGCCAATGCGGTATATCAATTTACTTGGGGCTCATTCTGTGATTGGTATATCGAAATGATTAAGCCGATATTATATGGTGAAGATGAAGCAGCCAAAGCTGAAACTCGTGCAACATTTGCTTGGGTATTGGATAGAATTTTGATTATTCTGCATCCGTTTATGCCCTTTATTACAACCCAATTGTGGAACAATACCTGTGATAATCGTCAGCATAAATTGATTAATCAGCCATGGCCGAAAGCTGAAAGCTATGACCAAGAGGCCATGAAAGAAGTTGATTGGTCAATTGAGATGATTAGCACAATTCGTTCTCTCAGAGCCGAAATGAACATTCCGGCCGGAGCAAAGTTAACGGTTTACCTCAAGGATGCGAATACTCATTCAGAGCGTAATTTGCACACTTTCAATCAAATCATTTGCTCTCTTGCCCGTTTGGAAAAATTGGAATTATTTGCCGAAGGACAAGAAATCAGCAAAGATATGGTTTCAAGCGTTTTCCGAGAAGGCGTAATCTTATTGCCGTTGAAAGGCGTTGTTGACTTCGTTGCTGAAAAAGAGCGCTTGAATAAAGAGCTTGCTAATTTGAACAAATATTTGGAAGGCTATGCCCGCAAATTGAGCAATCCGAGCTTTGTCGAAAGAGCACCGGCCAAGGTCGTTGAAGAAGAAAAACGTCGTCAAGCCGAAGCAATGGAAAACAAAGCCAAGATAGAAGAAGCACTATCACGGATTGCCAATTTCTAAAGATATAAATATCAATAAAACAGCTCTCAATAGGCAACTTTTGAGAGCTGTTTTTTTTTGCGCCTTTTGTAACAGAAATATGAAAGTTAATATTTTGCATTTACAAGAATAAAATTTTATGCTAAATTAAAATTAGATTTGGTTTAGTATTACGAGGTGCATTATGAGAAAGCAGCTTGCGATAGGATTATCGTTGCTGTTGCTTACCGCATTAGGTGGCGAATGGCATAATTTTTCACAAGAGAGCGAAGATTCAGCCTCTCAAAAAATTCACAATTCAGAAATTTCATTTCAAAGTTTAGACTTACATCTTCCCACTCGTAATTCTTTTCAGACGGCTAGCGTATCTTTTATTACCGGAGGGGATGCACTATCCTTCCCGGAATTTCCGGATAATTCTCCTGAACAATGTAAAAATTTGGGGTTTAGCTTAACCTCTTGTCCGAGTGGCAATCCAAGCGGAATTTGCCCTTATAATACGTCTTATTTTAAAGAATGTTGTGACGCTCGCTACAAATATAATAAAAATGAATGCACTTATCCTAACACCGTCAGTGGCGACAGTTGTGGTGGTAAATTTATGTGTTATTGCGATAGAAGTTTGTATCCCGAAACCAAATGCGTATCTCCCCAAATTCCAGAAGGAGATACTTGTGTTGAAGATGGCGTTCCATATTATAGCAAATGTGTATGCCCCGCATATTATAGTCAGACCTGTGATGGGCAAAATCTTCAAGGCTCCGGCGAAGGCTGTACCCAAGATGGGGTGACCAAATACACCTCTTGTGAATGTAAAGCAGGCTACACAATGACCTGTTCCGATATGGGGCCTTCCACCCCAACTGACTATTGCCTCAAAGATGGTATCAAATATTATAATAGCTGCAAAACTTGCGAGAACAAATGCACGCTGGATAGTTGTCCTGAAGGGATACTTTGCGAATATGAAGAATGTTCGCAAAAATATTGCGATATTGGTTGTGCGGTTGGCTATACCAATTGGTGCACCCCGCCTGAAACCGATTGTGCAACTTTGGGCTACACCAAAACCGCCAGTGATTGCGATGGTGATGGCGAAGACGTTATTAAATGCCCGTATGATACGGCAGCTGTATTTTGTAAAGAGCCAGCAAGCATTTCTTGTCAAGTCGGTGCTGTTTTGGCAAGCGATAAAAAATGCTACGATGCCGTTAATCTCCCATCTTCAGTTAAAGCGATTGCGGTTGTGTTTGATGTTGAAAATCAATTGGCCGTGGCTTTGACTAATGTCAAACAAGACGGCAGTGCGGGAAGTGAAACTATGGCGTGGTCCCATGGTTATTGTGATACACCGTATTTGGAAAATTGTGGTTATGATAGTCCCACAACCTGTGGAGTAGATGGTCGAGCCAATACGGATGCGATATTAGCCACAAATGGAGGATGTACGAGAACGACTTATGCGGCAAATGCGGTCAATGCCTATTTCCCATCAGGTTGCAGTACGGATTTTTGCAAGCAAGGGAAGTGGTTTTTACCAAGTATGCGAGATTTGAATACCATCTATAGTTTTAAGAGTGCCGTAAATAATACATTGTCATTGTTGTCTTCGATAGGGGCTAGTCAATTGGGGGGGCTTTATCTTTGGTCCTCTACCGAGTACAATAACAGCCTTGCGTGGGGGTTGGATATGGATAGTGGTGGTCAGAGCTTCAACGATAAGGGCATCAATAACTACGTTCGACCGGTGATTTACTATGGAGAGGAAAAAGAACCCACCCCAGCAACGTGCAAAGTCGGAGATATCTTATATTCGGATAAAACTTTTTCAGCAGATATAATAGCAGGAAAAAAAGCAATTGGTGTCGTTTTTGATGCAGATAATCGTTTGGCGGTTGCTTTAGACCAAACGAGTTTAGCTTGGTCAACGGAGCAGGTAGATATTCCCGCTCTGGGAAATTGCAGTGAACCGCCTACATCTGCGTGTTCAATTAATGGTAAGCAAAATACAGCAGTAATTATTGATTATGCGACATCATCTGGAAAAGCAGGACAATATCCGGCGGCTGAACATTGTGCCAATTATCGACCAAGCACAGTTTATCTGGATGAGGAGTGGTATGCTAAAGGACAATGGTTTTTACCAAGTATGAAGGAACTTCAAACTTTGTCTAACAATAAGGAAGTTGTAAATACATCTTTGAAGAGAGTAAATGGTTTAGAATTGTTACCTGAGCTTTATTGGTCCTCAACCGAGAGTTCAAGTTACGGTGCGTTTCCTGTGGGTATGGTTAGTCTTAGTTACAACTTGGCTAAGTACAAACGTTACTACGTTCGTCCGGTTCTAGCCTTTTAATCACAGAGGAGAAAGAAAATGAGAAAGATGAGTAAAAGAATGTTGCAAGTATCCTCCGCATTGGGATTGATATTGACAACGTCTATATCCCAAGCAACGGAATGCACGCCGGCACCTGATTGTGCCAGTTTGGGCTATAGCAAAACCGCAACGGATTGCAAAGGTGTCGATGCTATCAAATGCCCATTTGATACCAGCAAACTCTATTGCCAGAAAGAAGAAACAACAACACCTTCTTATGATTATCCTTGTTCTCGTGAAAATTATGTTATTTTTTCAGCTTTTCCAGGTAATTTTATTGCTAATTGTGCCGCCTCAACCATTTATCTCCAAAATACAGGCAGCATGCAATCAATGTGGTGTACAAAAACAGGACGTCCTATTGTATCAATACCAGCACGCGCCGGTTATGGAGATACTAGTGCTTGCAATAGAGCTTATAATTATGCCGTACAAACAAAAATCATTGGGTGTTGCAATGGTGATGGAAATGTAACACATTTACTTCCCCCTGTAGATACAGCATTGGCAACTCCAACAATGAAAGTTGGCGATATCTTATATTCGGATAAATCTTTTTCAGCAGGGGTACTGTCAGGAAAAAAAGCAATTGGTGTTATTTTTGATGTAATTAATCGCTTAGCGGTTGCTTTAGACCAAACGAGTTTGTATTGGTCAACGGAGAGGGTAGATATTCCAGTCCTAGGGAATTGTGATCTACCGTTTTCGTGTTCAACAAATGGTAAGCAAAATACAGCAGCAATTATTGATTATGCGACATCATCTGGAAAAGCAGGACAATATCCGGCGGCTGAATATTGTACCAGTTATAAACCAAGCACAGTTTATCAGGATGAGGATTGGTATGGGGCAGGACAATGGTTTTTGCCGAGTATGAAGGAACTCGAAACTTTGTATAACAGTATGGAAGTTGTAAATGCATCTTTGCAGAGAGTGAATGCTACAACATTGTCTTCAAGTCGTTACTGGTCCTCTACCGAGTACGGTAGTAGCGGTGCATGGTGGTTCCGGATGAGTGGTGGTGGTACAAACAGCAGCGTTAAGAACAGCACTTACTACGTGCGACCGGTTTTAGCTTTTTAACTAGGTATGTAAGTGTAAAAAAAATGGGGTGTTTATCACCCCGTTTTTTTATAATTCAATCACCATACCATCATAGGCAAGGGTGACATTGCTGGGCAATTCTCTGCCTAAAATCTCAATATCAACCTTAGGTGAGAGGTGGGTTAAAATGACCTTTTGCGGGTTAATACGCTCCAAATAACTTTTAATGAGATACCAGTTACTATGTCCGTTTTGCACTTGTTGCAAACCATTATTGCACTCAATAATCAAGAGCTTGAGGTTTTGGAGGAGAGGGATATTTTGTTCAGGAATGGCTTCATAATCGGTGATAAGAGCCATGTCTTTATATCTAAAGCCTGAACTATGCAGATGGTGGTGCGGAAATTCCATGCATAACCAATCCATTCCTTCTATTCTGTTTATGCCGGTTGAAATAGTGTTCCAAACAATTTTTTCCTTTCCGGCTTCATGAAAACTTCCAAACATATAGCCGTAGCAGTTTTTAACTTCTTGCAAAGTTTCTTCGGAGGCATAAATATTGAGCTGTTTGTCAAGCAATGCTGCCGCACGGAACAGTTCAGGCACACCTGCAATATGGTCATAATGTCCGTGGGTTAGAAAAACACCGTCAATATCGGTGATGTTGTTTTCGATTGTTTGTAAGCGAAATTCCGGTCCCATATCAATGAGCATTTTATGCCCATCATCTTCCAAATAAATTGAAAAACGACTTCTCAGGTTGTGAGGGCTTTCTTTATTGATAATATCTCCCCAATTATTAAAGCACATAGGTGTACCGTAAGCCGAGCCTGAACCTAAAAGTTTAATCAGCATATTAGCCTCCTTTCTGTATCATCAGATTAGCAAAAAAAACTCCTCTGAAAAGAATTTTTTCAGAGGAGTGTGCATTTTTAGCTAAATCTGTAACAGACTAGCATGCTTTTTTGCAACAGCAGCCTTCTTTACCGCAGCATTTCAAAATGCTCTTACCGGCATAAACAGCCATATCGCCCAATTCTTCTTCAATACGAATCAGTTGATTGTATTTAGCCATACGGTCGGTACGAGACATAGAACCGGTTTTGATTTGACCGCAGTTGGTAGCAACAGCGATATCAGCAATAGTGGTATCTTCTGTTTCTCCGGAACGGTGAGACAAAACAGCGGTGTATTTGTTGCGTTGAGCCAAGTCGACAGCGCGCATTGTTTCGGTCAAAGAACCGATTTGGTTAACTTTAACGAGGATAGAGTTAGCAACGCCTTTTTCAATACCCATAGCCAAACGTTTCGGGTTGGTAACAAACAAGTCATCGCCGACGAGTTGGATTCTGTCACCCAAAGCTTCGGTTAACATTTTCCAACCTTCCCAGTCATCTTCAGACATGCCGTCTTCGATAGAGAAAATCGGGAAACGATCGCACAAATCTTTGTAGAATTCAACCATTTGAGCATTGGTGTAAGATTTGCCTTCACCTTTCATTTCATACTTGCCGTTTTCATAGAATTCGGAAGAAGCCGCGTCAATTGCCAAAACAACATCATCGCCTGGTTTGTATCCGGCATCTTTGATGGAGTTAACAATGAAAGTTAAAGCTTCTTCGGCAGATTTGAGGTTTGGAGCAAAGCCGCCTTCATCACCAACGTTGGTGTTATGACCGGCAGCTTTGAGGTTTTTCTTCAAAGTTTGGAAAATTTCAGCACCCATACGGATAGCTTCACGAATAGAAGAAGCAGAAACCGGCATAATCATGAATTCTTGGATGTCAATCGGGTTGTCAGCGTGTTTACCACCGTTCAAGATGTTCATCATCGGAACCGGCAGAGTGCGAGCCATGGTACCACCAAGGTAACGATACAAAGGAAGCCCGGCTTCTTCAGCTTGAGCTTTAGCAACAGCCAAAGAAACAGCCAAGATAGCATTAGCACCTAAGCGACCTTTGTTTTCGGTACCATCCAAGTCAATCATAGCTTGGTCGATAGCGATTTGATCTTCGGCATCGAGACCAGCCAAAGCATCATAGATTTCTTCATTAACGTTGTTAACAGCTTTTTCAACACCTTTACCGCCAAAACGTTTTTTGTCACCGTCACGAAGTTCAACAGCTTCGTGAACACCGGTAGAAGCACCAGACGGAACAGCCGCACGACCGAAAGCACCGCTTTGCAAAACAACGTCGGCTTCAACAGTCGGAGTTCCGCGAGAATCTAAGATTTCTCTGGCATGAATATCAACAATAGCACTCATTTTTTTCTCCTATTAATTTATAAAATGAACTGGGTATAAAATCATTCATTTTAAAGAGAATGTCAAGAGAGATTAGCAAAAACCATAAGTTTTATAACAAATAGTTTTTGCTTGTAAGTTAGCATAAAGCCGCTAAAATACACCTTAAAAAAAAGGAGCAAAAACATGTTTTCAGAAAAATGGCATAAACGCTTTATGGAAGTAGCTGAGCTGGTAGCAACTTGGTCCAAAGATCCCTCAACCAAAACCGGTGCAATAGTGGTCGGACCCGACAGAGAAATCAGAGCCACCGGCTATAATGGCCTAGTCAGAGGGGTTGATGATAATATTCCCGAGCGCATGGAACGCCCAACCAAATATGACTTTTTTGAGCACGCCGAACGCAATGCGATTTACAATGCTTGTTTAACGGGAACGTCGCTAAAAGGATGCATTATGTATGCCACTCATGCCCCTTGTACAGATTGCGCCAGAGCCATCATTCAATCGGGCATCAAAATGGTGGTTACACACGAGGTAAAAATTGATGCCAATACCCCGCAAAATACTTGGCGTGATAAGTTGGCTTATTCCGAGCAAATGTTCAAGGAGGCAGGGGTTGAATATCTGACCTTACCCGAGAGCAAAAAAGAGGCCTAAAAATTAGTTTTTATATTTCCCTTGTAAAATATATAAAAGTGGATTATCTATATTAAAACGATTGTTTAGCAAAAGATTAAAACTTTTAGTATATGTAACGCATACAGGGGAAAAATCCATGAAAGTTCTCATCGCCGACGACCATGCACTGTTTCGTGACGGATTAAGCATGCAGCTTGAAAAATTAAATGCGGATTCGGTAGTCTTTCAAGCCGGAAGTTTTTCGCAAGCCCTTAAAATCTTATCAGATGAGAAAAAGTTAGATTTAATAATTGTGGATTTAGATATGCCCGACATGGGTTGGGAAGAAGGACTTGCCGCCATCCGCCAACATGCCGGCAGTGCGCGCTATGTTATCATCTCAGCATCTGAAAATCCCCGAGATATTAGAAAGTCATTGGAAGCAGGGGCAAGTGGTTATATTCCAAAGCGCTCTGAGCCTAAAATTTTGGCAAGTGCCTTACAGTTGGTTTTAGATGGGGGAACCTATCTTCCGCCATCTGTGTTAGAGCCTAATCCGGCACTCTCCGGATCGGAGCGAAACAGTGCAACGGCACCGGTGTCTAACGGCAAAAATCTCACCCCTCGTCAGTTGCAGGTTTTGGGTTTTGTTGCGCAAGGAATGTCTAACAAGCAAATCGCTTATGAAATTGGTGTTTCCGAAGCAACAGTCAAATTGCACATTAATGCATTGCTCCGCTCAGTTGGTGCCACTAATCGCACTCAGGCTCTTATCATGGCTCAAAAAATGGGTTTGATTTAGAAACAAAGACCTCAAAACAAAAAAAGACGCCTAAATCTTAGGCGTCTTTTTATAGTATTAAAAACTAGTGATATTGGCGAATAAGTCCGCTTAAAATTCCCTGAATTTTAACTCTGTTAGCAGGAAAACGTCTGGTCTCATAATCTTTATTGCAAGGAATAAGCAAAATATCATTTTGGTCGCGTTTAATAACTTTAAGCGTTGCTTCCTGATTATCCACAAGCGCTACTGCAATTTCTCCATTATTGGCCGTATCAGCCTTTTTGATGATGACTGTATCGCCATCCAAAATTCCGGCTTCAATCATGGAATCTCCCTCAATTGTGAGAGCATAATACATTCCTCTTTCTACCATATCAAAAGGAACCGAAATGGTCTCGGTTTCATTGGCAATAGCTTCAATTGGTGTGCCGGCGGCAATTTTACCATAAAGAGGAATTTGTGCGGCGCTGTTTTGCAAAGCAATTTCACGTTTTTTTTCTTCCTCAATGATGGCACTTGGCTTAAATTTCGGCAAACGAACCACTTCCAAAGCTCTGGCTTTGTGAGGGAGCTTTTTAATAAAATTGCGTTCTTCTAATGCGGCAATAAGAGCATGAATGCCGGATTTAGATTTTAAGCCGACAGCATTTTTCATTTCCTCAAAAGAAGGGGAACAACCGGTTTCTTTCAAAGTTTTATTAATAAACATCAAGAGCTTATATTGCTTTTCGGTTAACATCTGAGCCTCATACAAAAGTAGAACAAATCATTATAATTTGTTCTACTTTAGTTCTTTGCTTGTGTCAAGAGGTTAAGATCTACCAGAGCGTTTTTTTGACTTCAAAAGCCTATCATCAATAATATCTTGCTTTACCGGTAGGGGCTGAACGGTTTTTCTGCTTTTGGTTTTTTTAGATGAAACTTGTTCTCTGGCAAGTTTCAGTTCAATATTAACTTTTCCAAACATAATCTCCTTTTGAGCAGGTTGAATAAGATTCAACAAACTTTGTCTGGATGCGTCTTTGGCATCTTTTGCCCCTTGAGCTAATCTGCGTTTTGTTTGGGCTTCTTTTTCAAGTTTTTGTTGCTCTTCTTGACGAAGGATAAACCAAGTTTTCATATCATCATTTTCCGGAATAACTTTGGATAGTAAGGTATCAAACTGAGCAGTTTTCCATTGAATAGTGGTATCAGTAAACAAGTCCAAAGCTCTTTTTTGCACTGATTTGTTAGTAACTAAAGTTTGAATAAATTCTTTTGAGTTTAACGTCTTAGCATCACCGTTATGCTCTTCCACAAAACGAATAACCTTATTGGCAATAGATGTTCTTCTTGCCGGGCTTTGCACCATAAGCTGGTGCATGGCTGAAATGATGGCCGGATGAAGTTTTCTGATGTTGGCATTTACTTTTGCTTTGTTAATTTTGTCTTGAATAACCTTAAAGTTATCCGAATTATACACTTCCACCATATACCATTCAAAGGCTTCCGTCATCAGATGCTCTTGATTTTTAGCAGTCTTTTGCCAATTAGCTTTTCCGACCCCGCCTTTTTTTAATTCATTATAAACGGACTTGAATTGAGATTTTTTTTCAAGCCATTTTAAGAATTTTTGAGCATTTGCCGGGTCGATTTGATTTAAGCCTCGGTAATTCCCATTATCATTCCAAGTTGCAATAGAACTGAGATTCTTTCCGATTCCCGCACCATTAGTTTCAAATGTAGATGACAGCCAGCAAGGAGAGCCATTGCAGACTTCGTTATAATATTTTCCGGGATATGCACGAAAAACCGACTTAAATGTTGCGGTCTTAGTATTATCTGTTTCGTCTTGAGGCAGAGCAGATACTTCTGTATTATCTACTTTTGCATCTTTAATTGAATTGGTTGTATCATTAGCTTGAGCGTCCAGACCTTTACTGCTGAGCAACAAAGCTAAACCGCTAACCTTTAATGCGCTGGGAACTTTTATATTCTTTATTTTCTCAAGTAAATTAAATTCGTTGGCAAACTTCCAAGCACTTTGAATGGCTTGAGAAGATTTCTTAAACCGCAAACGCCACCCCTCAGGGGCAAATTTCTTTTCCTCTTTATTCATCTTTTTCTCCGTTTATTCAATAAGATTATAGTGTTTTAGTAAATGAATGTCTAGATAAAAGCACAAATTTTTATTGAAAAAATGAATAGTTATGTATATAGTTCTTGCCAGATTAAAAATATAACAGATGGAAGAATAAAATGAGTGAAGAAAGCAATATCCACCGTGAGTCTCGCTTAGCAAAATTAAGAGCTTTGGAAGAGAGCGGTTACAATCCTTATCCTTATAAATTTGAACCCACAGCCTACGCAGCTGACTTGCAAGAAAAATACAAAGATTTGGAAGCAGGCGTTGATACCTCTGATCGTGTCACTGTTGCCGGTCGTGCCATGGCCGTTCGTAATAGCGGTATGTTTATTGATGTTAAGGATAAAAGCGGAAAAATTCAAGCCTTCTGCCATAAAAACCATTTGTCAGAAGAAGATATGGCTCGCTTAAAGAATTTGGATGTCGGCGATATGGTTGGCATTAGCGGTTACATTCGCCGTACTCCTAGAGGAGAGCTCTCCATTGCCGCTGAAAAGTTTGACATTATTGCAAAATCACTTCAACCTTTGCCAGAAAAATTCCACGGACTGACAGACGTAGATGCTCGTTATCGTCAACGTTATGTCGATTTTATCATGAATGATGACAGCCGTGAGATTTTTGAAAAACGTTGTAAAATCACCTCTGCGGTTCGTCACTATTTTGAAAAGAACGGTTTCTTGGAAGTAGAGACCCCGATGCTTCATCCGATTATGGGTGGCGCCAATGCCAAACCGTTTATTACGCATCACAATACTTTGGATATGGATTTGTATTTGCGTATTGCTCCAGAGCTTTATTTGAAGCGATTAGTCGTTGGTGGTTTTGACCGTGTGTTTGAAATCGGACGTAACTTCCGCAATGAAGGAATTGATAAGAGCCACAATCCTGAATTTACGGCTCTGGAAGCCTACCAAGCTTATGCCGATTACAATGATATGGCAGCATTAATTCCTGAATTAATAGCTTACGTTGCTCAAGAAGTTTTAAACACCAGCATAATTTACGTTGGCGAACACGAGATAGACTTGAGCAAACCATGGACCAAGAAATCAATGATTGAGCTGGTAAAGGAATATACCGGCGCGGACTTTATGCAAGCTGAAACCTTGGAAGATGCCAAAGCTCTGGCGCAATCCGTTGGTGTTGATGCCTCCTGCTGCATTTCTTGGGGTAAAGTTATTTCTGAAGTTTTTGATGCCAAAGTTGAGGCTCATTTGATTCAACCGACTTTGGTCATGGATATGCCTCGTGATATTTCCCCGTTGGCAAAAACACATCGTAGCAATCCTCGCTTGGTTGAGCATTTTGATGCTTATATTGCCGGAATGGAAATGGGATGCGCTTATTCTGAGTTGTCTAATCCTCTCGAACAAAGAGCTCGTTTTGAAGCTCAATGCGCTGACCGCGAAGCCGGAGATGATGAAGCTCAAATGTTAGATGAAGATTTCGTTACAGCTCTGGAAAATGGTTTCCCTCCATCAGGAGGTATGGGAATGGGTATCGACCGCCTGGCCATCTTGCTGACAGGGGCGTCCACCATTAGGGATGTTATTGCGTTTCCGACCTTGCGTAAGAGAGACTAAGTATTGACTAAATCCCGTAAGCAATCAACGCCGTTTCGACTATTGCGTAAAAGATTTACCTCGTGTATTCGTAAATATTTTACGTTGTTTCGGATATTGGTTGCTTGCGGGATTTTTATACTGTTATTAGGAATATTGCTAAATCAGCACGTCTATCGGCTAAACTTGCAAGATGATTTTCCGCAAAACAACAACGAAAATATAATAGAAGTCAGCTATGCTCCGGAGCCTGTAGTTGAGACTATTGAGTTTGAAACCGAGTGGTTACGTCAGCAACGCGATGAAGACTATATTCATCAAGCCTTACAAACAGAAGAACCTGTGGAAGCAAAATATGTAATTGCTGATGAAATAGAGCAAGGAACAGCTTTCCCGACCCAAACACCAGATGAAAATCTCATGTCAGCTCTTCCCAAGGCACAAGATTTTTCTACCAATGATGAAGATTATTCTCGTTATGAGGAAGATCTTCCGCATGATGTAATCGATACAGAACCTCATCACCCCAAAATTCGCGGAATAGATATTAAAGTTTTCAGTAAACCGCCTTATTTTGGAGATAAGCCGGTTATTGCCATAGTCATTGATGATATGGGAGATAATTATCGTCGCTCAAAAGATATTAGTTCTTTGCAAGCCCCGATAACTTCATCTTTTTTAACCTATCCCAAAAAGTTAGATAAGCTCATTGCCGATTCTCTGCAATCAGGTCATGAGATAATGTTGCATGTTCCGATGCAACCCAAATCAAATATAAATTTGAGTGCCGATATTTTGACGGTAGAAATGTCCCCCGCCGAAGTAAGGAAGAATTTTCAAAAGATGGTTGATCGTTTTGCTCACATAAAAGGAATAAACAACCACATGGGCAGCCGTTTTACCGAAGATAAAGTCCGTATGTCAGAAATAATGAAGGTTTTAAAAGAAAAAAATTTATTCTTTTTAGATTCCAAAACCACGCCGCATTCAATAGGTGATAAGGTAGCAAAACAATATGGTGTAAACTACGTTTCACGCAATGTTTTTCTGGATAACAAAAATGACTTTCAGTACATATTAAAGCAACTCTCCAGAACCGAAAAAATAGCGCACAAAAATGGCTATGCAGTTGCCATAGGCCACCCAAAATCCCAAACTTTTGCAGCTCTGAAACATTGGCTTCCCACTCTAAAAGACAAGCAAATTAAATTAGTTCCATTGAGTGAAATTGTCTCAGTATTGAATACTTCTGCAAAGTAGAAAAATCTCATTATTTTCCAAACATAAAGCCTGAGCCCTTTCAAAGCTCAGAATATGAATTATATTGTTGCTTAATTGAATCTTTATGAAATATCGTTCGTGGATAAACAACATATTTCAAGGTATAAGCATAATATGAAAGAAAATTCAAAAAAATATCTGGGCGCAAAAGTTCGAGCTTTGAGAGAATCTTCTGGTATGACGCAAGAAGATTTATCGGCAGTTTGTGACGTAAGTTGGCGAACAATTTCCAATCTGGAACGAGGTGTTGTTGTTCCGGATTTGTTTATGCTTTGCCGCATCGCAAAAATTTTTAAGGTCAGTATTGATGAAATGCTGGGCAATAATATTCCCAAAACCAAGAGTTTATCAAGGTTAGGAAAGGAGAATCAGGTTATCGAAAAAATCAAAAAAGCAGATGATAAACTTCTTGATTATGTTGATGAGCAACTGACTCTCCTTCTTAAGTATTTTAATAATTAGTTCTGGCTGATTCTTTTAATTCTTTTTCAATCTCTTTTTCAAAAGCAAGATAAGCAAGCATAAGATAAAAGCAGCTTTGCCTTATTTCATATTTATTCAGTGATTTGTATAATCCCTTAAATTGAGTATAAACGGCATGTACGAGTGAGCAATAAGCCTCTGAGTTTGTATTTATAATATGTTCTTTATTTTTAATACTCATTGTGTAGTCCTATAATCTTGGGTTGTCTAATTAAAAATTCTACTGTATTATCTGTTTCATATTTTAAGGTTTGTAAAGAAACTAATTTCATATAGGGTTTATATAAAATGGGGATAAAGGACAAATCCATTTGGGCAAGAGATATCTTAAGTTTTTTAGAAACAGCCAAGAGCGGCACCATCAGCGGTACGGCTCAAGCCAATGCCATGAAACAGTCAAATCTCTCAAAATCCCTAAAAAATTTTGAAGAACGCTTAAAATGCCAGGTGTTGGAAAGAACGCACAGCGGTGTACGCTTGACGCAAAACGGGCGAGAAGTTTTTAAGCTGGCTTGCGATTTGGATAAGGCAATTTATAAGGTAAAAAATTTTGTTGTGTCGGATAAGTTAGTTTCTGGCAAAATCAGACTTTGGACCAGCGAAGGACTTGGTACGGGCTATTTGTCGGCATTCCTGCCCGAGTTTTTAAGAAAATACCCGGATGTTCAAGTAGATATTATTTGTTCGCTTGACAGTCCGAATAGTATCCACGCAACAGATATGGCGATTGTGTATAATGAGCCGGATATAGAAGATAGCGAAGTTGTCTCAAAATATGAATTAAAGTTTGGACTGTTTGCATCTATGGAGTATTTATCCCAATTCGGCTACCCAAAGAATTTGAAAGACCTACAAGAAAATCATCGTATTTGCGATAGGGTAAATTATGTCAGTGTGTGGCCGAAATGGAAAAAATTTATTGATGGAGCCAAACATATTTCCGCCACAACAAATTCTTCGGCCATGTTGTTGCGCATGACCCGAGATGGGGTAGGTATCGGCTTACATCCGATTGGAATAGGACAGCAAGAAAGCGGACTCATACATTTGTCACAAATTAATATGGAGCTTTCACATTCTTTTTGGATTATTACGCACAAGGAAAATCAGAATCTTCCGAAGATAAAAGCGCTGATTGATCACATACAGGAAGTAACTTCGCCACGATAAAATCGAAAAAGCACAAAGCGGCAGGTTTCAAATCCCTACAACAAAGCCAAATTTTTTGTTTGATGTTTGAGCCGATATTAAATTCGGAATAAGAAACATCTTTTTGCTGAGGAGGGGTGTTTAAGATAAGAAAATCAGCTTCGTTTTCATTTGTTGTTGGTTTGAGGCTAATTTCGGGAAATTCCTTTTCAAATTCCGAACAATCACAAAAATCCAAATTAGGTGCAATAAAAACATAAAGCATCGTAATTTCAGTATGGGTAACATAGCTTTCCTTAATTTCCCAAATCAAGTTCTTGAGCTCATGAGCCAAATTACAAAAGACTTTCCCCGTCGCAGTCGGAATACAGCCTTGCGGTGTCCGAATAAGGAGTTTGGCGTTAACTTGTTTTTCCAACTCAGTAATGAGCAAACTCAAATTAGACGGCTTTATTCCGTTTGCCTCAGCGGCTTTATTGATTGTTTTGTACTCAATAACTTCACAAAGATAAAGTAATCCGCGGATAAGAGAGGTATCTCCTTTAATGCTCATTTTTTAAAATCTCTTTTAGTTATTCCTAAAAATATATAACCATATACTAAAATTAGTATATTCTAAATTAGAATTGGTCAATCTAATAATTAGTTATGTATGATAAAAAAGACATAACGGTAGAATTGGCCACGTCGGAAGCTCTTTACAAAGGTGCGATGGCTGTTCGTAAGCAAGTGTTTGTAAAAGAACAAAAAATTCCGACCTCAAAAGAATTCGACGGCAATGACTATTGCGCGGCGCATATTGTTGCCTATGTCAAAAAGCGCCATCGTATTTTGCCGATAGGAACCATGCGTGTTAGGTTTTTTTCAGACTTTGTAAAATTTGAGCGTATGGCCGTTACCAAAAACTACCGCAAGACAGGTATTTCAGAAGATATTATGCTCTATGGCATGCGCTATGCCGCCGAAAAGGGGTATCGTCAAGTTTATGGAATGTGCAAGAAGGAGCTCTTACCTCGTTGGCAACAGTGTGGCTATCAAGAAATTAAAGACGTACCGCATGTCCAGCAAAATGGTATGGAGCTAATCCCCATTAAGGTGGAGTTGCCTGTATCTCCGCAAAATATCAAGATGACCTCGAAGCCAGAGCTTTTGACGGCGCTTGAAGGTCATTGGTTTGACGAGGAAAGAAAAGAAACGCCCCAAAAACATCAATCACCGTTAACCGGCATAATGCTAAAAATAAAAAAAATGCGCAATAAGGTAAAATAAGGCAAAGAAAATCCCTTTTGGCTAACAGGTCAAAAGGGATTTTTATTTTGAAAAAAAGGCAATTAGAGCAAAGAGCTCTTACCAAAGTAGTCAATGCCCATAGCGGCTTTTACATCGTGCAATGTCTGAGATGCAACCTCACGAGCACTTTCGCTGCCCTTTTTGAGTTGAGCAAAAATTTCGCCGACATCTTGAGCCAATTCTTCACGTTTTTCACGAATAGGTTTGAGTTCGTTTTGCAAAATTTCGTTCAAGAACTTTTTAACCGTTCCGTCTCCCAAACCACCTCTTTGGTAATGTGCTTTGAGCTCATCTAAATTTTGATAAGCTGGTAAAAAGGCTTGAAAATGTTCATCTTTACAAAAAGCATCCAAATAAGTGAATACAGGATTATTTTCTGTATGACCGGGGTCTTCCACATGCAAGTGCGTCGGGTCGGTAAACATACTTTGAACTTTTTTCTTAATATCGTTAGCGCTGTCAGCCAAATAGATGCAGTTTCCTAAAGATTTACTCATTTTGGCAGCACCGTCCAACCCCGGTAAACGAGAACACAAACTGTTTTCAGGCAAAACAGCGGTGGGCTCAACCAGCACTTCTTTATATAAAGTGTTAAATGAGCGTACAATCTCCCTTGTTTGTTCAATCATCGGCAGTTGGTCTTCACCGACAGGAATGAGGTTAGCCTTAAATGCGGTAATATCAGCGGCTTGGCTGATAGGGTAGGTGAAGAACCCGACCGGAATGCTTTGCTTAAATCCTCTGAGTTGAATTTCATTTTTAACGGTAGGATTTCTTTGTAATCTGGACACGGTTACCAAATTCATATAATAAAAAGACAATTCGCAAAGTTCAGGAATTTGCGATTGAATGAAGATGGTTGTCTTTTGAGGGTCTAATCCGCAAGCCATATAATCCAAGGCAACTTCTGAGATGTTGTTGCGAACTTTGTTAATATCGTCGGCATTGTCTGTCAGAGCCTGAGCATCTGCAATCATCACAAAAATAGTAGGGTATTTTCCGCTGTTTTGCATTTCCACACGGCGTTTCAACGAGCCGACATAATGACCCAAGTGCAATCTTCCGGTAGGTCTGTCTCCGGTCAAGATAACATCCATTTTCATCTAATCCTTTCTATCAATAAAATTTTTTATAATTTTGCTTAGCAACAAAATATATAAAAAAACGCAAGTTTGCAAATCAATTTTCATAATTATTCTTTTTTTTCGCCACTAATCAGATAAAAATTCTTTACAAATAAAAATAAATCGATAATATCACAAATAGTTTTTATAACAGAGTAATGGTAAATGACCAATTTTAATTTGACATCATTGCGTTTGCGCAGACTTACATTGCGACGATGACTTATCCGTGAGATAAAGGTTAAGTTAGTCGCAAGGTTTGAGTTTTTCTCAAATCTTTTTTTTATGTTAAAGATAAGTCAAAGCAGAGGAATACAATGAACAAAAAAACATTAACGGTCAAAAAATTAGATATCAGCCACTTAGCAGATGTTATGCACTTGCAAGAAAAAATCATCCAAGGTCTTCACCCAGATGAACAGCACTTTATCTTGCACAGAACAGCCGAAGATTATATGAAATATTTAGACAGTCAAAGTGACAATATGCTTGGTGTTTTTGATGAAGACAAGCTGATTGCTCAAACAGTTTTCAAACTTCCGCAAAATGACGAAAAACGGGATATGCCTGAGTTCAAATCCGAGATGGAAAATAAAGACCTGGTGATTTATGAAGCCATTTTGGTTGACCCTGCTTATCGGGGCGCAAGCTTAATGAAAAGGATGTTGGAATATATTGAATCGCACGCCATTGACCAAGGCAGAACCCATGCCATCATTCAAATTGCGGTTGATAATCCGGCAAGTTGGATTAATGCTCTTCACTATGGTATGTCCATCACTAAAGTTGACCTCGATCCGGAAGATAACGCTAAAGTGATTTATCTAGAAAAAGCCATTAGCCACAAACCAAATTCAGCCATTCGGCCGGCAAATAACAATGCCGATGTTTACAGTATGTATTTAGGGGACAATATCCATACCAAAATTCCGACATTGTTCAGCAAAATGCAATATCTGATTCAAAGTGGTTATAAAGGCACATCACTAAACAAAGAGACCAAGAGCCTGATATGGGAAAAGCCCTCTGCCAGTCGGACAAAATCGCTCGATTTCGCTTGGTTTGCTAACAAAAAAGTCAGCTCATTATAAAAAAATATCCTTGCATCTTTGGAAAAGCAATATAATATAAAACCAATTTTATATTATATATTTTATTATTAACTAAAAACAAATGCCTTATGAACACGGAAAGATTTAAACGAACTATTGAAGTTCTTAATCGTGCAATGAGTAGAATGGAAGAGGAAGTCGAATGGAGCAAACAATTTAAGCATATGGATGACATCCCAATAGTGCTTATCTTGGTAGGTTTTGTACTTTCACTTTTTGATTTATATCAGAGGCTAATAGCAATACTTTGTATTATCGCTGGCCTCATGGTAATTCCGGTAAAAGTCTATATGCTGAAAAAGGCTTTACAGGTGAGTGAACCATGCTTAAAAAAACGTTTGGTGGTAAGTTCTATTAAAGATTTATTTTTGGGAGCTGCAATCGTGCTTCCTTTTGCTATGGTTCTGAGCACCGCTATTGCATTTCCTAACCTGAAAACATTACCTGAGCCTCTTTGTATGGCATGTATTGTAATAGCAGTGGCATTTCTGGCCGCAACCATCATTACAATCGGGTATGAGGTTGTCTTGCTATTTAAAAAGTAAATTAAAAAAAAAGCCTGAAGACCTTGCTGTCCTCAGGCTTTTGTTTTTTTACTCTCCCAGATAATACCACTCGGTATTAATGCTTGCATTTAAGTTAGGCAGCAAAATAAAACCATCTTCCGGCGCGACTAAAACTTCCCCGTCATCATAAATTGCAATTTGTTCACCTTTCTTGATTGGGTCGAGATGCTTATAATTTTTGCAAAGTTTTCCTTCCTTTGTCTTTAAGACATAACTTTTGAGCTTAATATGCGTTTTCTTCTTTGCCTCAGGGTGAGGGGCATCAATCATCTCAAATGCCGCTAAGGTAGAAAGGATTGCTCGGTAAGAAATTTCAATCGCTTTGGGCTCTTTGTGGTAGCCACATTCCAAAGTAGTTGCGGTATTTGAGCAAACATGAGCATATTGCTCGGTAGAGCAATCTTGAATGGTTGTGTCTTGACTGTAAATTTCGGGCCAACCTTCTAACACAAAATCGACATCTAAGGCAGAGATAAGTTTTTGATTATATTCATCAGGATAATCGCAAAAAGCAAACGGCACATCGCCGATACAGTGAGTGGAGTGCAAATCCAAAGTCAAACGATGAGATTGTATAAGTTCGCAAATCTCATTGGCAAGACCTTGTTCGTATGTCTGTGGATGAGGGTGGGGAACAATCACCCGATTTAAGTTTTCATCAATACAACGCACATCTTTTTTATAAGCCTCAGGGTTACAAATCGGCACTAAGGTTAAAGAACCTTGCGTTAGCTTGAGTCGACCTGATTGAAATTCTTGAATAACGCGGTGGCAAGCATTCACTCCTGCGGTTTCATTTCCGTGAACGGCAGCCAAAACCAAAAGACCAAGTCCGTCTTTTTTTCCCTTAAATTCAAATTTATCAAGCATGTTTGCCTCCTCACATGAGAGTATAAAACTTTTTTTTATTTCTGAAAGAAAAATATTTTTATTCCTTGATTAAAAAACAAAGATATTTAAGTAAAGCAAAAAACATAAGATATTTTTATTTACAAAAACAAAATTGTATGCCACATTAACGCCCATAACAATATTATTAACTTAAATTAAAGTCTTATGAATATTTTTATGAAAAAAAAGAGCTGTTGGGTTAAAAAGATTAAGCCAACAGACAATGGTTGGAATTTATATCCTATAGATGAAGACGAAAAGCCAATATTCATCAGTCGAGAGAATTATGCCGGTAAAATGCCGCCGTTTTTCAAATGGCCGTGGCAAAGAGTAAATTTGGAAGTTCTTCAAGTAGACGATTTTCAAGTATCGGTTTCAATAAATGACATAAATTTGTTTGAAATTCCGGAGAAGAACTATCCAGAAGAAATCCAAAAAAGACTGAGCTATGGCCAAAAGCTGGAAAAGGACTATGAAGCGTCTAAGAAAAAAAATGAAGAAGCCATTGTTAAAGCCCTTAATGGTTATTTGCAAACATGGCCTAAAAATCCACATTTGGAAAGTCAAATTTCGGAGCTTAAAATCTGTTTTCGCCCTTATCTTCAACTTCATCTTTTTAAGGGGCCAAGCGCGTTTGAATATGTTCAAAAAGTGAATCTAATGACAAAACTTTGTGAAATAGCGCAGAGAATTTATTATCGCCATTTTGATGAAAAAAGCCTGTTGGGTACAACTTCTGCCTATTTGAAATATGGTATTCAGCTGTTTAATGAGGTTTTTCCCTCTTATGAATTACGTGTAGAAGAAATTGAACAAGCCGTAAATGATAAGAGTAAAACAGATGTAACTTTGGCAGACTATTATGAGGCTGATAGACTTCTAACTGAAGTTCTTCCACCGATAGAAGATGAGTTGCTAAAACGCTACCTCAACTATACTGTAAGAGATATTTTACGGTATTATGCAAGAGACTTAGAAAAGTTGAGTAATCATTATTTAACCGATGCTTGGGGAAATCGAATTTGTACGAATGAGCGCGAATATCAACGCCAATTTGAAAGTATGGAGCTGTTGAAATATCACTCACTGATTTTGCCCGAACAATTTTCCGACCAAACGATTAAAGAGTTTATCACTCGTTACACACTAAAGTAATTGCTTTTTGTTAAAACCCCAAATCTTGTATGGATTTGGGGTTTCGTTTATGATTCGAACGTAACACTACCTGCGTAAGCAGGTAGATGTAGACATACCTGCCCAGCCGTTAGGCTTGCGAAGCCTTTGGGCAGGGCGAACGTAGTTCGGAACAGGTAATACCACTTGCGTTAGCTAGTGGAAGTTTATCTTATCACTTCAATTTGGGCGGTAAAATCACCTTTTTGTTGGGAGAGGTAATTTAAGCCGCTTTCCACTTCACCAAGTTCAATCAAATTATTATCCGGTCTAGTGCTGTGCGTTTTATAGAAAATACCAAAATTTTTCCAAGGGACGTAAATAAATAGCTTTCCGGCGGTGGCAATCATCCCTCTGGGAGCACCATCCAAAGAAATGGGTTGCGGAAAGTAGGTGATTTTTTCTTCTCCGGCAAAATCTCTGAATTCAAATTGAGCCGGTAACATTTTTAAAAATTGCTCAGTTGCGGCATTGTGCTGCAAACGAATAATGACATCTTGATCTTCAATAGATAATTTAATTTTCATAACATTCTCCTGAGCTAAAGAGTTAAAACAAATAAAAGAGAAGCAAAATCCCAAAAACAAACGCCATAATCTCATATTTTCCTCACGTCATTATAAAATATGATTTAAGTATAATTTTTAGAGCTTACTCTAAGTCAAGATTTTTTTTGCAATGATCTGACAAATACTTTTAATAAAAAAAGGCAGTCCTTTGAAGACTGCCTTTTGAATAGGTATAAACGCACCTCTAAAAGAATTCTATGCTTTTTTGAGACGATAAAGAACAAAAACTGATAAAGGAGAGAGTAGCATCAAAGCGATGAATGCCTCAGATGGAAGGTTAAATAAAATATAAACCCCCAACCCGAGCAGAATAGGGGCAACGCCAAAAATAAATTTCAGAACATGCCAACCATTGGTCTCTGTATCCTGATAACTATCGGTTCAACGATAGACCTTAGGGTAGAGATAAAAACCATACCCCCACAGCAATATTCCTACAACAACCAGGGAAATTCCCATTATAACAATTTTATCCATAATTAATAATATTTGAAAGTTAAACAAAATAATTAAATTTTCCTAAAATATAAAGATGTAGAGAAAAAAGTCAAGAAAGGAAATAAAAATTCGGTTTCAAGAAAAACTAATAATTTTGCAATTTTTCTTATTCGGACGGAACTTAGAAAAAAACACGATAAAAGCTTAGTCATACAAGCCCCAATTTAAAATTCTTATATTATCTCAATTACCGTTTATTAATTATTTTACTTTATTCTTTATAGAGAATTCACGTTAAAGGTTTTAGACAATGCTCAAATTTGTTGCTGTTAATAAAGAAAATCTCACTCTTGCGCAAGAGATACAAAAAAAAGTTTTTCCTAAAGAATATCAAAATGATACTTTACAAAATTCGTTAAATTCATCTCCGGAATATCTGTCACAGTTTTGGCTTGTGAAAGTAGGTAAAAAGTTTATAGGGCTGACAGGGATATATTATTATCCGCAATACCCGAAGGATGCATGGCTCAATTGGTTTGGTGTTATTCCCGAATTTCGGCGCAAAGGCTTTGGACGTAAGATTTTTAATCGTACATATGCTTATGCGCGTCGCTTGGGGTTTAAAAATTTCCGTCTCTATACGGATCTAAAGGACAATGCCGCCACGTTAGCTTTTTATAAATCGCGGGGAATGAAAGAAGAAAGATATTCTCCTAATCAAGATGACTTTACAGATATTGTAATTTTTTCGAAATCTTGCCATCCATTTAAAAGAAAGATCGTATCTTGGGGAAATAAATATTTGTATATTCAAGAGCAGTTGCTTTTATCTCAAAATGATATGTTGAACTGTGTAAAAAAGAAAGTAAGATTATCTATATTGATTTTTTTGAAGCACCCGTCAATATTTTTGCGTTTCTGCCGAATGTCCTTTTTTCGCAAAAAATCTTAAAAGGTTCTCTTGTTTGAGAGACTATTTTATTTACTTTTCAAAATAAATAATTATAATGCACGCGAAATAAATATAATTGTATCATCTTATAAATTTTTATGCGTATGAAAAATGTAAAAAAATTATTGTTCGTTTTGATGGCGCCTCTATTTGTACTTGTGGTTTCAGGAGCATTGTCAATAACACATGAGTTAAATTGGCGGAGTATCATTTTCTTTATATGTGTAAGTAGTGTTTTTGGAATACTTTTGGCTTATAGAACCCCTCAAAAGCTAATTGATACGGGGTTAGGCTGGATTTTTTCCGGTGTACTTTTTGCACTTATAGCAACAGAAAGACTGCTGGGTGTTTATACTAAATTGTTTGAAACCGTGGCATTGGCAATATTTGCCTTTACCATATTTTTCATTTGTATGCCCAGCATTATCAGATCACAAAAACAGAAGCCTTAAAACAGCTTCTGTTTTTTTGTGGAATATAAAAGAAAAGCAGCCGTTTTCATGCCTGCTGTTTGAATTGGAGTCTTGCTTTGTAAGTCTCGCCTGACGGCTTACCAACTGCGCTTCGGGCACTTGACTTGTAACACCACACTCGGAAAGCCATTGCATTCCTTGGCGCTTAACAAGTCGGCGCATCACCACTAAAAAAAGCGCCTTAATGGCGCTTTTCTAAGAACTACATCAATTACTCCAATAATATTGCATTCTCCAGGCTTGCCTCCTATCATATTCTTCTTTTATTATATACATATCTAGTTCTATGTTGTCTTTATCTTTTTTAGATAAATTTTCTTTAGATAACTCTTTCTTTAATTCTTCATAACGCGTTCTAAGTTTTTCCGACGACATTTTGGAAATCTCATACATTGATATTGGTATATATTTCTCTAAAGAAGCCGCGACCAAATACAAAACAATGACTCCCCAAACAATAAATACAAGGAATATTGCTATTGGTATATATTTCTCTGAAGAACAAGCTACCAAAAACAATACAATGCATCCCAAAAAAATAAATACAAAGAATAAGGCACTAATAATTTTAAGTATTTTAATCATAATTGTAAAATTTAATTTAACAAAAAAATAAAAAAATTAGGAAACGTATAACAGAGATAAAGAATATTGTCAATAGAAAATATGACTTTATAAGTTATTATAAAACAAAAAAAACTTATATAAAAAAGTTCGGACAAATTGAAAAAATGACGATTTTTGAAAATGAAACATCCGAACTCGCCGCAAGCCTTGGTTTACATAACAAAACAGCGCCCTAAAAAGAGCGCTGTTTGAATTGGTGATCCCAACGAGATTCGAACTCGTGTTACCGCCGTGAAAGGGCGATGTCCTAGGCCTCTAGACGATGGGACCAGCGAAAGTACGAAAGCATATATACTTGTAAATTTGCATAAGGTCAAGTAAAAAAACACCAAAATAATAAATTTTTTTATTTATTTATAAAAAACAGGGAAAATCAATATGTTAAAAACATAGATTTTCCCTATTGATTATTAAGCCAATAGCTTAAGCTGAGAGTGCGCTGTTTTCTTTATTGTAATTAATATCATCAAAAATGACTGGAATTTCACTTCTTAATTTAGCTAAAAGCATATCCATCACTTCTTGTACGGTTGGGTGAGCTGCCGGAGCACAACGTAGTTTGAAGATATGGCGCCATTCTCTTAAATTGGCTGTCATGATAACATCGGCTTTTGTGGAATGTGGCAACAACATTCTCAGTTGGTCAGGGCGACAGCCCAATGCAGCCATTTGATTATAATTTTTTTCAATTGTTTGCATGGTGCTTAGCCACAAATCATATTCAGGTGTATTTTCTTTAATATGGCACGGTTTTATAACAGAAAGCTCATTACCGAATTTTCCTTTTGAGTAGTTGCAGTAGCGAGTGCTCTCAATCGCAAAAGAGACAAGGCGATGTCTGGTTAAATCTTTATAAACACCGATATCACAAGTAAGTTTGACTGTAAGATTATAGTGCTCAATCATTGCTTCATGCCCGAGTTCAAGCAGTTTTTTTATCATGGTTCTGGCTGAATCGGGGGTAATTTTATCTTCACTTTTGTAGCAGTTGCGAGCGCAAAGTTCCAAATGTTTTAAGATAGCTTCTCCATCCAAGGGGGTGATAATTTCAACATGAGGTTCAACAATTTTAACCATTTTTAGACATCCTTTTTCATAAAACTAAAGACACTTTATAAGTATTGCAATCAAACGTCTAGTTTTAAAGGAGAGTTATTATACCATAAAAGGCGAAGGAGTGAACCTTCGCCTTTTATAAGAGAAATTTATAAATACTCATCTAATTTTTTTGAGAGCTTTATAAATATTACCAATATTCCAATTAAAATAATAACAGAAACCGGCTGCCAATAGGTAATCTGATCAACAAGAGAGATTAGCCATCCGCCGAACATTCCTAGCCCCACCAGTAAAATTGCCTGAAAAAGGAGCCATAGCAAAAATTTCAAAAGAGCTGTAATCCACATAATATAAAAATTATAAGTTCATGAGGTCTCTATAACCTTTTTTTCATAAATTTGCAATAAGAATCAAAAACACGAAGTGTTAGTGATATATTTATATTATTGATAGTCATCTTTATAGGGGCGTTTGACTGCCGCAAGCTTGTGAAATAAAAAGTCGGAAATCTATTGGTCAATACTAATTTTGGGATAACTAAAAAATAACCCCCGTCTAAAACGGGGGTTTAAAGTTTAGAACTAAACCTAGTTAGGAATGACTCTGGCTCTATCACCAAAGATAATTTGACAACGTTGTCCGGGGTTGAGCAAAACATCTCCACCTTGAGTGGTTGAAACGGTGCTTCCGTTATCCAAACGAACAACATATTCATAACCATATTGTGAGGTCATTTCTTTTTGTGCCAGGTCTCCGGCAATACCGCCCAAGATAGCGCCGCCGACAGCGCCTAACAAGTGAGCAGTACTTCCGCCGCCGATTTGCGAGCCGGCCAAACCACCAGCAATACCGCCGACTGCAGTACCAACGCCATTTTGTGTGGCTACTTGAATAGGTCTGACAGAAATCACTGTGCAACCTTGAGATTGAGCCACTTGACCGACTGAACTTGTGTTGTAATAGTTGGAGTTAATATCGCTTGCGCAACCGCTCAAAGAAGCTAAAGCGAAAGGCAAAGCTATTAAAAGAGTAGATTTATTCATAACAGTCTCCTTGCAAAAATGAGAGTAGGTATATATTTATCCATGGATTAACAATTGTCAATGCTGGACAATTAAAGATAAGTGATATATATTAGCCTCCGCGATGGTGAAATTATCGTAAAAAGAAAGAAATCTCAAACAAGAATAAAGGTAATAATTGAGGAAATTTAAGATGTTAAAAAGGACAAAGATTGTCAGCCTTATTAATGCTGACCAAACGATTGACCAAGTTTTGGTAAAAGGTTGGGTAAGAACCCGCCGTGATTCTAAAGATTTTTCGTTTATTGAAATAAATGATGGTTCCTGCCTTAAAAATATCCAAGTTATTGCCAATAATAATTTAGACAACTATGAGGAAGTCAAAAAATTAACCACCGGTTCATCGGTAGCCATTACCGGTGCTTTGGTTGAATCTAAAGGTGGTAACCAAAAATATGAAATTATTGCTCAAGAAGTAGAAATTTACTCTCTTGCTCCTGATGATTATCCTCTGCAAAAGAAAAAACACACCGATGAATATTTGCGCACGATTGCGCACTTAAGACCGCGCACAAACAAATATGGGGCAGCATTCCGTGTTCGTTCAGAGCTGTCTTTTGCCATTCATAAATTTTTCAATGATCGTGGTTTCCGTTATGTTCACACGCCGATTATCACCGGTTCGGACTGCGAAGGTGCCGGCGAAATGTTCCAAGTTACCACTTTGGATTTGAACAACGTTCCCAAACTGCCCAATGGTGAAGTAGACTACAGCCAAGACTTTTTCGGTAAAGCTGCGCACTTAACCGTTTCCGGACAACTCAATGGTGAAATGTATGCTTTGGGATTGGGTGATATTTATACCTTTGGCCCGACGTTTAGAGCCGAAAACTCCAACACCACACGCCATGCCGCTGAGTTTTGGATGATTGAGCCGGAAATGGCCTTTGCCGATATTTATGATGATATGGACCTGGCTGAGGATATGGTTCGTTTTTGCGTCAAACATGTGATGGAAAAATGCGCAGATGACTTAGCTTTGTTTGATAAGTTTGTTGAGCCGGGCTTAATTGCCAAATTGCAAAATATTGTAGACAATGGATTCGCGCGCATTACTTATGCAGAAGCTATTGAGATTATGCAAAAATCAGGACACAATTTTGAATATAAGCCCGAATTTGGGATTGATATGCAAACCGAACATGAGCGCTATTTGGCAGAAACGCACTTCAAACGTCCAGTTATTGTCAGAGATTACCCTAAAGAAATCAAAGCTTTCTATATGCGCTTGAATGATGATGGTCGCACGGTTGCCGCAATGGATGTTTTGGTTCCGGGCATCGGTGAAATGATTGGTGGTTCTCAACGTGAAGAGCGCTATGATGTTTTGGTTCAAAAAATCAAAGAAATGGGCATGAAGGAAGAGGACTACTCTTGGTATTTGGATTCGCGCAAATACGGTTCGGTTCCGCATGCCGGATTTGGTTTGGGATTTGAGCGTATGATGATGTTGGTAACAGGTATTGCTAATATTCGTGACGTTATTCCTTTCCCAAGAACACCGAATAGCATTAATTTTTAACTCTTAAGGAGATGAATATGCGCAATTTGTTGTTTTTAGCAAGCCTCTTGTCATTCTTGAGCTTTTCAGGCTATTGTGCGGCACAAGAAAGCGAGCTGAAAGAACAAGTTGCGCAAATTCAAACCGAAGAGGAAAAAGAGATTGCCGAAGACGGACTTAAGGAAGAAAACACTGTTGAAGAGTTGGACTTATCCCAAACACCTGAAGTCGGTTCTTATATCGAGCAAGTTCCAATCGTTACTCTGCCTGATTGTAATAATGATGTGTTGATAGCTTTGGTTTCAGCCAAAGTTGCGGAATATTACCAACGCCATCCGGCGGAAAATATTTTAGAATATCGCCGTCAGACATTATTGCTCAAAAATTTACGCGCGTTTAATGAGGTTCCGGCTGCAGGCTTTACCTCCAAACAAAACTATAATGTAGCTAATCACTTGCTCATGACCAAAATCAATTTTGGGCTCGATGATAACGAGGTCAAATTGTGCAAGAATGCCGGTTATGGTAACGCCTCGGATGTTTACCTTCTGATATATCCCCAGAATGTTCAAGCCAAGGTCAGCATTCTGAATCTTACCCAGAACCCGCAAGAAGAATTTTCTGTAATTTATCCGAATATTTTCTAATAACGCCTATTGCAAAATTTCAAAAAAAGGACTAGTATTCAAAACTGCACTAAAGAGGAATATATTCTTTAGAGCAAGATTTTATAAAGAAAGAAGGTTGAATATATATGTCTGAGAATACAAATGTAATGGTTGTGAGCAACAACGCTAAATTACCTCTTGTTATTGAAGAAAACAGTTTATTTGCCTATTTTGAAAGCATAAAAAAAATCCCGGTATTAAGTGAAACGGAAGAACAAAATCTGATTGTCGATTTTAAGCAAAACGGCAACTTGAAAGCTGCTGAAAAATTGGTTACCTCTCATTTGCGTTTGGCAGCCAAAATTGCGCTGACATATCGTCGTTATGGCCTTCCTTTAGCTGATATTGTATCTGAAGCAAACATTGGTTTGATGCAAGCTGTTAAAAAATTTGACCTTGATAAAAAGGTTCGCCTTTCAACCTACGCAATTTGGTGGATTAAGGCGGCCATTAATGATTATATTTTGCGTTCTTGGTCCTTGGTAAAGATAGGGACGGTTGCAGCGCAAAAGAAGCTGTTCTACAATTTGAGCCGCATTAAGGCACGTTTAGGCTTGTATGAAAATAAAGCCCTTGAGCCTGAAGTCGTCAAAACCATTGCAAAAGAATTGGTTGTAGATGAGCAAGATGTTGTGGAGATGAATCAACGCCTTGGCGGAGATAAGTCTTTGAACGTTGCCGCCGGAGATGACGGAACAAGTGAACAGATAGACTTTTTGGTAGATAACCGCCAAAACATTGAGGCTAAAATCGCCAATAAAGAAGAAGCCAAATTCAAACAAAAGATTTTGCAAGATTGTTTGAACAAATTAAATGAGCGTGAACGTTATATTATCACCAATCGTATGTTGGTTGATGAGCCAGTTACGCTGGAGGAATTAGGGGCTAAATTTGGTGTTAGCCGTGAGCGTGTTCGTCAGGTAGAAAAGAAGGCTTTTGAGCACTTGTCAGAGCTTGTCAAACTTGCATTGGCGGAAAAATTGTGATATAATAAAGCTCCACAAACAATAAGGGAACTCAAAGATGAACGTATCAACTGCAGATGGAGAAAAGCAAGGCTTGATGTATCAGGGAAGATTCTCTGAAAACCTTGATTTTCAAACTTTGCACGATAAAATAAATCAGCATTTGAGTTTTATTCGCGCCCAAAAAAATGAGGAAGAAAACGTAAATGAAACTGTTGAGCATGAAAAGCCGGCAGTATCTCATGAGCGCAATTAATTCTCACTTTGAGGCGTGCGAATACTTGTGTGAAAATTTCCGATGAATCAACTCTTAAATAAAATTTCCTTGACCTTGAGCCAAAGCCACATAGATTCGCCCAGACTTGAGGCAAGAAGAATTTTGAGCTTTATCTGCCACCAAAGTGAGGATGAAGTTGCTTTGCTCGATAGAGAGCTGAGCGCAGAAGAAACTCAAAAATTAAATGAAATTATCCGTCAAAGACAAGCCCATAAACCGCTTGATAAAATTTTAGGAACCAAAGGGTTTTATAAATATGATTTTATTGTGAGTGAAGATGTGTTATCGCCGCGTCCGGATACGGAAATTTTGGTGGAAGAGGCGATTCGACTGTTGACCTCAGATAAAGCCCAAAAAATAATAGACTTTGGTACCGGTTCGGGATGTATTTTACTTTCTCTTTTGGCCGAGAATAAATTATGGCAAGGACAAGGCGTGGACATTTCCCCTAAAGCCTTAGATATCGCCAAACAAAATGCCGCGCTTTTAGATGTTGAGCAACAAGTTAGGTGGATAAACAAGGGCTGGTTTGATGCTGATTTAGGGTTAGCTCTGGATTCTCCGGTGGATATGATTGTTTCAAATCCGCCGTATATTCCAAGCCAAGATATTCAGTCTTTGGATGAAGAAGTAAAAAATTATGATCCCATGTTAGCTTTAGACGGCGGAGAAGATGGTCTGCACCACTATCGGCAGATTGCAAAAGTATCATCTCCTTTGCTCAAAGAAGGTGGCTATATTTTGCTGGAAGTGGGAATTTACCAAGCCCAAGAAGTGGCAGAAATCTTTTGCCAAGCAGGGTTTAATTTGGTCAAAATCGTTTCTGACTTAGGCCAAATAGCAAGATGTGTAATTTTGAAAAAATAAGTTGCATTTATAACTTTTTTAAGTATTATGAGCGCATAATAGCTCAAGAAAGTTAGGAGAGCTTTTTACTTTTTCCAAAAACGCAAGTTTTTAATTTTTTTTGATGGTGAAAAACCTATCCGTTTTTCATGTAACAGTTATGGTATAAACTTATGAAAAGAACAAATAACAAATTTCGTAATAATAATTACAACAATCAGATTTATTCATTAAACTATAAGTTTGACAGCAACTCGATTGCCGGAAAAATCAGCGGCACAGCGTTAGACTTAATCAAACGCTATAATGAGTTAGCCAAAGAGGCTCATACGAACAATGACTATGTGAGCGCTGAAGTGTTCCGTCAATATGCCGAACACTATCGTAAAATCGTGACCGAAATCAACGAGAAGAAGACCCAAGCTCAGAATGCTAAGAATGCAGCTCAACTGACTTTGGTTGAAAATAAGTCAGAAGCTGACGCCTCAAATTCTCAAGAGCAAACCGCTCCTCAGTCTGAAGGTGATTCTCAAGCTATTCGTGAAGATGAGGATATTGAACCTCACTTAGCCTCTGTTACGTCGTTAGAAACCTTTTTAGCCGAAGCAGATGCTGAGACGCAATCTCAAGCCACATTGCCGGATGAAAAGTCCACAACAGCTGAGAAAAAATCTTTTACAGTGATTGAAATTCCTACTTCTGAAGCCAAAGTTTTGAGCCAACCCGAAGAAGTAAAACCCAAAAGAACATATCGTCGTAAATTAGCCGCATCGGAGTAATAGGCGTAACTCTCAAAGGGAGGAATAATGTTTATGATAGGAGCCTTGATTGTAGCCATAGCAGCAACCGCCATCACCATCAAGACTTTGGTGGGTTATATTGATTTGCGCCTATCTATAAAAATTATAGCCTCTCTGGCGATTATATTTTCTTGGTTTGCACCGGTAATTGTCGGTGGTTTGCGAGCAACATCTTGGGGAGATAGTGCAGTTTTTCCATATTTTTCCAATGTTGCTTATTTTTTGTTTGGGGTGGCATTTATATTATTGGTTTTGCTTTTAGTTCGAGATTTCATTTGGTTTGGTATTTATGAACTTGCCAAAATGTTGAAATCAGCCCATGCCCCAATTTTTAATCCCTCAGACAATCACAAATTAAACCTAGCCAATGTCTATACATTGGGGCTGACTTTCGTCTTGAGTTTTTATGCTTGCTATGAGGCCTTAAAGGTTCCGAGTGTTAAGGAAGTTACCATTTCCAGCCCCAAAATAACCCAAGCCTATACAATTGTTCAGTTAAGTGACATTCACGTTAATCGTACCATGCCGATATCACATGTGAAAAAATTGGTCGAAGAAGTCAATACACTTAATCCTGATTTAATTTTGCTTACGGGTGATATCGGAGATGACAAAGTTTCCAAAGTCGAAGCACAAATGGCAGTATTGAAAGGCTTAAAGAGCAAGTATGGTGAGTATATAGTTTATGGTAATCATGAACTTTATAACGGTTTTCCTGGGTGGCAGTTTAAATATTCTCAACAAGGCTGGACAGCTTTGTTTAATTCCGGTGTCAGAATTAAGGACACAAATCTCTATATTGGCGGAATTCCGGATATCAGCTTTCTTCGCGCTGCTCGTTTTTTCAAGTTGGATATGGATAAAACTTTTGAAAATGCTAGCTCTGATGATTATAAAATTTTATTATCGCACTCTCCCAAGTTTTATAAGGAAGATGAGTTCAAACCAAACTATGACTTACAGCTTTCGGGCCATACACACGGCGGCCAAATTTTCCCGTTCCACTATTTGGTATGGCAAGCTAACAAGTATTTAGCAGGACTTTATGATTTTGAAGGAGCCAAACTTTATGTTTCTAGGGGAACTGGCTATTGGGGAGCTCCGTTACGTCTGTTTGCTCCATCAGAAATCACGTTGATAAAATTAGTTCCGCAAAAATAATTTTTCTAAAAAACTTGATTTACCCCTCCTTTCGTAACTATATTTTACTATAGAAGTAGAAAGAAGGGATAAGACAATGGATTTTGAAAAACTAACCAATAAGTCTAAAGAATTAGTTCAGGATGTGGTTAACTTGGCATCGACCAAGAAGCACCAATATATCGCGCCTGAACATATACTAAAAGTTCTTCTTGAAGATAAAGATACACTGATAAAAGACCTCCTGCAAAAATCAGGCGGGAATGTCGAAACCGTTATCAGTCAAACCGATGATGCTATCCGCAAAATTCCGCAAGTCTCCGGAGCAGCTGTCCAAAGCTTGATGTCGCAAGACTTTACACGTGTTATGCAAGAGGCTGAAGATTTGGCCGAAAAATCAGGTGACCAATTTGTGACAACTGAGCGTATTTTGCAAGCATTGGCGGCAACATCGGGAACCAAGGCTTATGATGTTTTGCATAACGCCGGTGTCAACTATGGACGTTTAGAGCAAGCCATAAACGAGTACCGTAAAGGCCGAGTTGCGGATTCGGAAAGCGCGGAAGAAAATTTTGAAGCCTTAAAGAAATACGCCATCGACATTACCGCCAAAGCCAGAGAAGGAAAACTTGACCCTGTTGTCGGCAGAGAGCATGAAATTCGCCGTACCATACAGGTTTTGTCTCGTCGAACCAAAAACAATCCGGTTTTGATTGGTGAGCCTGGTGTTGGTAAAACCGCTATTGTTGAAGGCTTGGCAATGCGAATTGTCAATAACGACGTTCCTGAAAGCTTGCACGATAAAAGATTACTGGCTTTGGATATGGGAGCCTTAATAGCAGGCGCCAAGTTCAGAGGTGAGTTTGAGGAACGCTTAAAAGCCGTTCTGAAAGACGTTGAAGCCTCTGATGGCAATATTATCTTGTTTATTGATGAAATGCACACCATCGTCGGAGCCGGAGCGAGTGAAGGTTCAATGGATGCCTCTAACTTGCTGAAACCGGCCTTGGCAAGAGGCGAGCTTCACTGCCTTGGCGCTACCACTTTGAATGAATATAAAAAATACGTCGAAAAAGATGCGGCTTTAGCAAGAAGGTTCCAACCGGTATTTGTTGATGAACCGAGCGTTGAAGAAACCATTTCGATTCTGCGTGGCATTAAGGATAAGTTTGAACTCCACCATGGGGTTAAGATTTCCGATAATGCATTGATTGCTGCGGCGACTTTGTCGAATAGATATATTAGTGATAGGTTCTTGCCTGATAAAGCAATTGACCTGATGGATGAAGCCGCTAGTGCTTTGAGAATGTCAATAGATTCAAAACCTGAAGAGTTAGATGAACTTGACCGCCGAATTTTGCAGCTCAAAATAGAGCGTGAAGCCCTCAAAAAAGAAACCGACGAGGCCTCCAAATCACGTCTTGAACAAATCGGCTATGAAATTTCAGGTCTGGAAGTCAAAGCCAAAGGCTTAAATGAGAAATGGAAAGCAGAAAAACAAGGTCTTGCCAATGTAACCGAATTAAAGGATAAATTGGATAAGGCGCGCATTGAGGCAGAAATTGCTCAACGCGAAGGTCGTTTTGAGCGAGCAGGGGAGTTGCAGTATAGTGTCATTCCTGACTTGCAAAATCAGCTAAAACAAATTGAGGAAAAAGCAGCGTCAGCCAATGCTCATATTCACGAAACCGTAACCGATGAAAATATTGCAGCGGTTGTTTCAAAGTGGACTGGTATTCCGGTTGATAAGATGTTGCAAGGCGAACGTGAGAAGCTGGTTCATATGGAAGACTACCTCGGCAAACGAGTTATTGGTCAAAAAGAGGCAATTGCAGCGGTTTCCAATGCGGTCAGACGCTCTCGAGCCGGTATTAATGATGGTAGCCAACCCATAGGTTCGTTCTTATTCTTAGGGCCGACCGGTGTCGGTAAAACCGAATTGAGCAAAGCTTTGGCAGAGTTCTTGTTCAATGATGAGCATGCTCTGTTGCGAATAGATATGTCGGAATATATGGAAAAACATGCCGTTGCTCGTTTAATTGGTTCACCTCCGGGCTATGTCGGCTATGAAGAAGGCGGTGTTTTAACCGAAGCGGTACGTCGCCGTCCATATCAGGTAATTTTGTTTGATGAGGTTGAAAAAGCGCATCCTGATATTTTTAATGTCTTGTTGCAAGTCTTGGATGACGGACGATTGACAGATGGTAAAGGCCGCACGGTTGACTTTAAGAATACTTTGATAATCATGACCTCAAACTTAGGCTCAGATATCTTGGCTAATGCCACGGGAGCAGATGATCCTAAAAAGATAAAGGCAAGAGTAATGGATATTGTCAAAGCTTCATTCCGTCCGGAATTTATCAACCGCATAGATGAAATAAGCTTGTTCCATCGCCTAGATAAGAGTAATATAAAAGAAATCGCCAAGATACAAATAGCAGGCATTGAAAAACGCTTAGCCGAGAAGAACATTAAGTTACATGTCAACGAGATGGCTGAAGCATGGATTGTCAATAACGGTTATGATCCGATTTATGGTGCAAGGCCATTAAAACGCTTGCTAAAAAATCAAATAGAGAATAAATTGGCGTTAAAGATTCTGGATGGTGAAATCGCCGAGAATGATACGGCGGACATCATTGTCAGCAACGGACAATTAGAAATAGTAAAGAGTAAGAAAAAGTAATGAACAAATTATTTCAGCAAGCATTGGAGGTGGCACGCACCTATAGTGTATCCACCCCCGAAAACAGCATTGTGCTATACAGCATTAGTTTTCAGCCGACCAAAGAAAATCGGGACAAGGCTTTTGACTATACCAGTAAACACAGTGATAAAATGGTAATCGAGCATACGGATTGCGGTGCCAAATTGGTTGAAATGGGACTGCTTAGCCACGATTCCGGCCTAAGTCAGGAGCAAGTTGCCGAAATTTGGAGCATTGCCTCCAAAAGGTTTATTGGCGAGGCTAAAGGTGAAGTAACGGCATTTGTAAATAATGCCGACCCCAGAAGTGTATTTTGCAAGATGGAATTGCCGAATATTCTGACCAATCCGAACTTAACTAAGATTAATGGTATGGATAAACACGAATTTGCCCGTCAGTTCAAATAAATCTTTACAAAGTAAGGATTAAAGCTTAAATAAAGACTCAAATAACAATTATTGGGTCTTTATTTATTTTAAAAATCAAAATTATGGAAACAAATCCTGAAATCGTAAAAGTACTGCAAGGCATTGTGCTACCGGCAGTTAAACAATTAAATGCTCTCTCTTCAGTCGAAAGAGAGTTTTATGCACCTTACATGGTAGGTGGCAAAGATGCCATTATGAAAGTTCAAGTTCTGTTGTTTCAGAATTTGTACACGCCGGCAGTGATTACGGAACTCATAAAGCGAGATGCTTGCTTGTGCAAACCCTATTTAAAAATGTCGCAAAACAAACTTTTGCAACGCAATGCCAATTTACCCGAGTTTAGAAGGCAAATGATTGCCTCAGGTAATGAAAAGCTATTGCGCGATTTTTTAGAGGTTTATGCTCTGGATGCCGAGGATGAAAAACAGCTCTTAGATTATCGCTTAGAGCATGGTAAAATTTCGACAGAAGAGCCAGATGAGTTTATGAGGTTGTATTTTCAAACCAAAGGTATCAAAAATACAACCTTGTCATTGTTAAGCCTCAAAAAGTACCAACTCTATTGGAATTTGTATTGCGATTCCGTCCCTGTCTCCAAAGGACGGAAGTTAAAACACAAACTTTTGTCTTGGTTTCGTTAAAACTAAAAACCCTCGAACTTTAGATGTTCGAGGGTTTTTCTTAAATTTTAAGCCTTCGAGCAGAAAGAATGGCGCTCTCCAAGCAGCAGGGATAATTTTTCATGGTCCAATCACCGCAGATTTGCAAGTTTGCCCATTTTGTTTGGGCTGAAGAGGGACGTAAGGCATTGTTTAGTTTATCTTGTTTTATGGTAGCACGCTTGTGTCGCAAAACTCTATATTCAGGCATAAAGGCGGCCGCTCTTCCTCTCAAAGCACAAATCTCCTCCCAAATAAGTCTCGCCAATTCATCGTCACTTAAAGTACAAGCATTGGCATTGCTGATTGTTACGGCTAAGATATTCGGAAAAGAAAATACCCATTGCGCCTTATAACCTTTGAGGCCGATAAAATGTAATCTTTGGGGTAAGGTTAGAGCCATGCTGGTGTGAAAATAAATATTGATGATTGTATTATATTCAAAATTTGTCGGCTCAAATATTTTTCCAAAATTATAGCTATCCAGAGCCGAAATCACTTGCTCACCTTCTTTAATATCAATGGTTTGTTTATTGAAAATAAGTTTGGTGATAAGCTTTCCTTGTTGTTCGATACTTAGGAGTTTACAGCCATAATTAATATGAATATTAGGAAGTTGCAAAACTTGCATAAGGTCTTGAGTTAAATTTCCTTGCGAAAATGAAGCTTTAAATTGCTTTTGCATAAATGGAAAAAGTTGCCCCGTAATATTAAGCCATTGCTTAAAGCTAACCTCTCCAAAAGAGGTATTAAAAACAGCCTCGGCAATTTCATCGCGAAATTTCCACTTATTTGTTTGGAGAGAATTTTGCCCTTTTTCCATAAAGAAAACTTTTTGCCATTCTTTGAAAGATGGAAAGACGTGATAAGCATTTTTGTTTGCTCTGAGAATAACATGGGTGGCGTTATCCAGACTTAACTGCCAATTCTTATCAAAAAAAGAATAAGCTCTGCCGCCGATATGATGAGCCGCTTCATAAAGATAAACTTTTGCCTGAGGAAATTTTTGTTTGATAAATTTGGCAGCGCACAAACCGGCAACTCCCGCGCCGATAATATGGTATGCCTTATTTTTCATTGCTTATTTTCCAAAATATGCTCTTAAAGCAAGCGTAAGCTTTTTCATTTTGCTGATTTGGGGTTTAGGCGAAATAATTTCCCAACCTCTATTTTTCATAATTTTAAAGTATTTACGATAAATCGCTGCAATCATCTTAACCGGACGTGCCGTTTGCTTATCAAGTTTTTGAATTAAAAATTCAGATTTTTTAAAATATTCATCAGCTAATTGTGCTAACTCTTCTCTGGCTTTAGCTAAATTTTTATCGACAACCACGGTCTTTGGGTCATTTGAAGAAATATCAGCCTTGAGCAAAAATTCTTTCGGAATATAAAGACGATTACTCATGGCATCTTCCTTCACATCTCGCAATATATTTGTAATTTGCAAGGCATTACCGAGATTTGTTGATAATTCATTTATAATTTCTTCATCTTTGCACCCAAAAATGCGTAAAGACAAATTTCCCGGAACACCGGCGACCCCGCGACAATATTCCAAAAACTTATCTAAAGACGGAGCTTGTACAGGGTCAGGAACATCCATTGAGATACTGTTTATCAGGCGTAAAAATTCTTCCTTAGGGAGCTTAAAGCGCATACAATTTTTATAGATACGACGCCCGATTTCTGTAGCCGGTACTTTTTTATCGTAAATATTATTCATTTCTTCGCGCCAAGCATTGAGAAGTTCTTGCTTTTCAGCCACATCATCATCCCCGTCAACAATATCATCAATATGTCGACAAAAGGCATAAATAGTGTACATTGCTTCACGTTTGGCTTTAGGGAGCATACGCATACTCCAGAAAAAAGAAGTGCCGGATTTCTTTACAATTTGTTTAATGTCGTTCATCTATAAACCTTTATACGTCAAAGTTTTTCGGCGAATAAACAATCCCTTGCCAACTCCGAGAAGAACAGCTCTCGCCCAATCAAATTTATTGAGCTTAATTTGCGAGGCTAAAACATCTCCTTTTAATATTTTATATATCATAATATTGGTTAAGGAAAAGATAACGCAGAGCACCAATCTTAATCTTAAGTTCTTGACAATGCAAGGCAAAATTTCAGCATCTTTAAGTAACCCTTTAACTCTTTTAAGCATTTCGCTAATGAGTTTTTGAAAATCCTCGGGACTTTTGTTTTGTTCTAGAATGCTTTCAGGTAAGTTAAATTGTTTCCAAAGTTCATCAGGAATATAAACTCTTTTAAGTACTTGAAAATCATATTTTACGTCTTGAATATGGTTAACAATTTGCAAAGCGGCGCAAAGCGCATCAGCCGGTAAGTAGGTTGAAGGGTTTTCATTATTAATTGCAAGCATAAAACGTCCCACCGGGGCAGCAGAGTTTTTGCAGTAATCAATCAGCTGTCCCCAAGTCTGATAAAAAAATCCCTCAGAATCTTGGCGAAAGGCTTTGAGTAAATCAGCCGCCAAAGAAAAGCTCAAATTTTCTTTTAAGAAAACTTTGCGCAAATGAGCGGCATGTTTATTCTTTTTTGCCTCTTTTTCATTAAAGAGAGCTTGTTCTGCAGCCTCCAATCGTTCCAACTTTTGTTGAGAAGTCAGGGCCGGGTTGTCAGCCACGTCATCACAATATCTGGCAAAATCATAATAAGCGGTTACGACTTTTTGCGTGTCTTTTGAAAATAAAAAAGAGGCAACCGGAAAATTTTCATCTTTTTGTTGTTTGTGGCGCATATTGGGCATTTATTTATTCTCCAGCCAAGTTTTAATGTCATCAAGTGCACGTTTGCAATAAGCTTCTTTGCGATCCATTCCTTTGAGCTTTTTGAATTTGCCATTAGCGGTGGTTTCGCCTTTAATTGTTGGAAAAATTCCAAAATTAATATTCATAGGCTGAAAGTTCTCAATATCCGTATCATCAATCAGGTGATTCAGCATAGCGCCCAAAGCGGTTGTTTGAGGTGGCAACAGAGCTTCTTTTCCCTGTGCTCGACAAACGGCAAAATATCCCGCCAACAGCCCGATGGCCGTACTTTCAACATAACCCTCGCAACCGGTAATCTGCCCGGCAAAGCTAATATAGGGTTTGGATTTGAGGCGTAGAGTTGAATCAAGCAAAATCGGGCTTTTGATAAAAGTGTTTTTGTGGATGCCGCCAAAACGAGCAAATTCAGCATTTTCCAGTCCCGGAATCATCTGAAAAATTCTCTTTTGCTCGCCATATTTCATTTTGGTTTGAAAACCTACAATATTGCGCAAAGTGTCTTCTTTATTGTCTTGGCGGAGTTGTACGACGGCATAAGGTTTTTCCGAGCTATGAGGATTAGTCAAGCCAACCGGTTTCATTGGGCCGAATACAAGGGTTTCGATTCCGCGCTCAGCCATAACTTCGATAGGCAAACAACCATCAAAATAATTGACCTTTTCCCAATCATGGAATTCGGCTTTTTCGGCTTTTAAGAGCTCCTCAACAAAATGGTAATATTCCTCTTTGGAGAGAGGGCAGTTGATGTAGTCAAATTTATCGCCTTTATCATAGCGGGATTGATACCAAGCCTTATCAAAATTAATACTGTCTTTATAAACCACCGGTGCTATTGCATCGTAAAAAGAAAGGGATTGTTCATTGACCTCATCTAAAATAGCGTGAGCTAAAGATTCGCTGGTCAATGGACCTGTAGCAATAATCACATCGCCCCAAGATTCATCGGGCAAAGTTGTAATTTCTTCATGGCTAAATTGAATAAGCGGGTGAGATGAAAGCTTTTGTGTAACAAGGCGTGCAAATCCGTCTCTGTCCACGGCCAAAGCGCCGCCGGCGGGAACTTTTGTTTCATCGGCGCAAGCCATGATGAGGGAACCCGCACGGCGCAATTCTTCATGCAATAAGCCGACGGCATTGTGTTCAAAATCATCAGAACGAAGAGAATTGGAGCAGACCAATTCGGCACAATCGGGATTTTTGTGAGCCGGAGAAAAGCGTTTAGGCTTCATCTCATGAATAATAACATTAATTCCGGCTTGAGCAATTTGCCAAGCGGCTTCAGAGCCTGCCAGACCGGCACCGATAATATGAACAGTTTTCATTGTTTTTCCTAACAGAATTTAATTGAGTTTCTTTATATCAATATTCACAAAAAAGTAAACCCCCGAAAACAGGCGGATAACTTTGCTTAAAATTTGAAATATAAGAAAAACAGGTTATACTAAAAAAAATTTTAAGAAAATATCAGTACTGAAAAATGAAATTAAGGATTTTACTTTGTGTTACCACGGCGATTCTCGTGCCGTCAGTTTGTTGGAGTAGTGAGGAATATGACCCGCTGCTCTATCCTGATATGGCGCAAGAAGAGGCTGTTCCACTCTCAGAGCCCATACCTTATAATGAGAGCCAAACCTTAGCCTTGCCCAAAGTAATGTCTGATGAAGATTTAAATTTTGAGAATATGGACTTTGATTCTTTAGATGCTGAGCCGCCAAGTGTCTCAGATGAAGAAGTTTCACAAACCCATCTTCCTCAAGCCTCAGAGGCAGAGCCTGAGACAGAGACTCAACCCTCTCAATCCCAAGCAACCACAACGCCCAAGGTCGATAAAAATAAAACTCTAACCGATAATTTGGAAGCTAAACCCGCTTCAGCAGAAGGAGAAGTCGTCTCTGTGCCTAAGGTCGATGGAACTTGGTTGTCTAAAATAAAAGATCCTTTGTTGAGTGATGATAAATCTTCAGTCGAACAAGCCTCTCCCTCTGGAAAAGAGCAAGGAAAAGTCAACTTAAGCAGTCTTATGGAAAAATCCAAAACAACGGTTAAACGTTCAAATGCTTCTGTGTTTGATATTTCGGGCGCAATGTTGCGTATGTCATTTGCTCAAATAGACGAAACCTTAACGCGTCGAGGTTTTCGTCGCACCATGCAAAAAATGGATATTCCGAATTTTATTCGTTGGCGTAATGAAGATAAATGCCGTGCTTCAGGAGTCGTGGGGTATGAGCGATTGGAAAACTGCGTCATCCAAATGGCCAAAAAGAACGGCTATCAATTTATTGAGCGTGCGACTTATTCAAAATTTAAAACCCGTGAGGAAATAGAAGTTCGCTTTACCAGTACGTTTACGAATAATAAGGCTTACCGAATTTCTTATAAAAGTGAGGCTGCCACGAATATCAGTGGCAATAGCCAAAAACATATTTACCTGAGAAATATAAAAGTTTACGATTTTTGGAAAAAAATTAACCAAAAGTATGGTACACCCGACAACAAAGATGATGTGATTTGGGGATTAGGCGGTAATAAGCCTTATCTTCAAGCCGGAACGGGACGTTTGGTGCTAGAAGATCCAATGCTTCGAGAGTTGGACTATACACGAATGTCGCGGGAAGATCAAAAGTTTATGAACACGGATTTATATAGTTTTTAAGAGGGTGAAATGAGCGAAATATTAACACAAACGGAGCTGGCGGAATTAATCTGTACCCGTATCAGCCATGATGTTATCGGCAATGTCGGAGCTGTTTCCAATGCGGTTGAGCTTCTGGAAGAAGGTGATATGGATTTTATTGATGATATTCGCTCGATTCTCAAAGTCAGTTCCACGGTTTTATCAGCACGCCTAAAGTTTTTTCGCATGGCATTTGGCTTGAATAATTCCAATTTGGAAGACTTTGCAACGATTCAAACCACAACCGAAAACTATCTCAAAACGCTAGGTTCTCAAAATCATCCGATATCTCTGGCATTAGAGTTGCATACAGCTCGTTTTTCTCGTCTTGCGATGTTGGCCATTATGATTTTGGCAGATACTTTGGTAAAAGGAGGCCAAATTGAAGCCCGAGAAGTAGGGGATAAACTGGCTGTAATTATTAATACATCTACATCTCTGTCGGCAGAAAAAATCAAAAACATCAAATTGGTTCTTGCCGGTAATAAGCCAGAAAATAATATTGCACAATATGCTCCTGTCTTTTATATGCAAACTTTGTTATCTAATCAAAATTGCCATGTCACATTAATAGAAGCTCCCACATTGGGTTTGATAATGGAGTAAATTGAAATGTCCAAATGTTTAGTTGCAGACGATTCTAAAATAATCCGAATGTTATTTAATAAAATTATGGGCAATTTGGGGTTTGATGTGATTGAGGCTGAAGATGGTGAAGAAGTCGTTGAACTCTGTCAGTTAAATGAGCCAGATGTCATCATAATGGATTATCGTTTACCCGTTTTGGATGGAATAGATGCAATGTATAAAATTCGAAGTTCCAAAATTTCTAAACAGCCAAAAATAATCTTTTGTTCATCATTAAATGATATAGATACCATAAAAGATGCTCTCAATAGCGGAGCAGATGATTATGTACTAAAACCCTTTGATGAGGAAATTATAGCCTCAAAGTTAGCAATTCTGGGATTGGTCTAGGAAAAAACAATGAAGAAAAGTGATTTTGAATATGTATTAAGCCTTCTCAGACAACATGCCGGTTGGGATTTATCCAACGACAAATATTTTATTGTAGATAAAAAACTTTATAGTTTTATTTGTGAAAAGGGCTACCCATCAGTAGAAGAGCTGATTGCTGAACTAAAACTAGGACAAAAAGCTTTGTTGTGGCAAGTAATAGAAGCGCTCACTCTTTCTTATACTTATTTTTATAGAGATTATCCTGTCTTTAGAGGATTTGAAACTTATATGTTGCCACAGCTTCGCGAAATAAATCGGAGTTCAAAAAAATTACGAATATGGAGTTTGGGTTGTTCCACCGGACAAGAAACTTATTCCATAGCAATGGCACTTAAACAATATCTAAAAGGCATAAATGATTGGAAAATAGATATTATCGGAACAGATATTTCCAATTACGCAATAAGTAAAGCACAAAAAGGCGCTTATAATCAATTTGATGTTCAAATGGGTTTGAATATGCGCCAAATCTTGGAAAATTTTCATCAAGAAAACGGACAATGGGTTGTAAATGATGATATAGCTTCAATGGTTGAGTTTCGTCGCTATAATTTATTAGATGAACTGACGCATAGCGATTTGTATGATGTTATCTTCTGTCGCTATGTTTTGCAATATTTTGCACCTGATGTCCAAGAAAAATTAATAGCAAAAATATATAGTCGCCAAGTTTCGGGAGGATTCCTTTATTTAGGCAGGAATGCCAAAATAGAAGGCTTAGAGCGTTTTTATGAACCAGTAGGTGGAATGGATTGCTTATTCCAGGCTAAACCGAATGTCGAAATTCCAAATTTGGAAATTGAAAAGGTAACGGCTCAGAAAGACACGTTAGAGCGAGATGAAGATGATATTCCAAGCTTCGTTCGTCCGAGTAACTTGTCATACGCCGCCCCAACGTCCGAAATTCTCAATGAACTCCAAAGGAGAGACTAAGTTCTTACTTGAATTTTTTCTCATCAATCTGAGGGTAAAGGTTTTTAATTCTCTGCTTTAAGTCTTCAAGTCTGAGAACAAGATTTGGATTCGTCAGTCCCTTTTGGGCTTTTTGTATTTGTCGCAAAGCCACTTCCGGCTTACCCATACGCAAAGAATACTCCGCCGCAGCATAATCGGCATAGGCAAGGTGTCCTGCTTGATAATAGGCTTGAGAGAGTAAGAGCCAACCTTGTGAATTAGAGCGACGAATAAGAGCTTGGTTAAGAACTTTAATAACTTCTGCGATTTCTTGTGAGTTAGGAGTTCCGGCTAAAACCACTTGTGCCCAATCAAGTTGAAACAAAGCCACATTGGGACGAAGCTTGAGAATGAGAACATATTCTTGCTTGGCTTGAGAGATTTTTCCTTGCTCCAAATAAATTTGCGCCTTCACTTCATGAAAATAAGGATTATGAGGCTCTGCTTTTATCAAAGCATCTATAATATTATGTGCATTCTTAAAATCTAACATTTTCATAAAAGCAACTGCCTGAGCATAGCGTGCAGGGATAGAGCTGTTTGTTAAGGGATAGCGTAAAAAAGTCTGCTTAGGTTCATATAAAAAAGCACTGAGCTTGGCTTTAATGCGTAAGTAGGCCTCATCCGAATTTGTTTCAGGTCTGTAAGGAGATGCTTTAACCGCTTGTTGTAAAAAAGTGATTCTCTCTGAGGTCAGAGGGTGTGTCCTGAAATATAAACTTTCTTCCACGCCGTTGAGAGTATTTTGCTTTTGTAATTTTTTCATAAAGTCTAAAAGCCCTTGCGGGGAGGTGTTGTCTTTTTTTAAGAAGGTTATGGCTGCTTCATCGGCACTTCTTTCTTCCTCCACTCGATAAGCCAAATAGTTGGAAAGAAGAGAGCTTTGAGAGCCCATCATCACCGCCATTGCCACATCTCCGCGTCCGCTGGCAGCACCCAATGCTCCGGCTAATACCATAGAGGCCAGAGATGCTTCTTGAATATCTTGAATTTTAAGCTTTTGGCGTAAAATATGTCCGCCGGTTATATGCCCAACTTCGTGAGCTAAAACCCCTTTGAGTTGCTCTGAATTATCAGCTTTAATGAGTGTTCCCGTGTGTACAAACAGGTTATTTCCGTCAGCCACAAAAGCATTTAGACTATCATCATTTACAATGTATATTTTGTTACGATTAAAGGGAATACCCGCTGCCTTAAAGATCGGTTGAATGAGCTTACTCAAATAAAGTTCAGTCTCTTCATCGGAAATAATACTGATTTGAGCGTAAGCCGGAGTACTTAAAGCCAAAAAGGCTAATATCGGTAAAATACCGATAATTAGCCTTTTACAATTCTGCTCGAAACGAGTGAGCAAATCTAACTTTTGATGAGTTTTCTCCACCAAGTTGCCTTTTCTTTAGATTCGTTTCCTTCTTTTAGCTCTTCTTGAGGTTGAGGAGCGATATCTTCGTGACTGTTGTACAAGATAACGGCTTCACTTTTTTCTTTTTTATGCTCAGAGAAATTTGTTTGCTCATTATCGTTATCACGATTTCTACGTCCTCTATTTCTGCCCCGTCTGTCAAAACGATTTCGTCTGTCTCTGCGACGATTGTTGAAACGGCGTTCTCTTTCCGGAGCCTCATTTTCAGCCATTTCGTTGCTTTCGGTAACTACGGTTTCTTCAGTAGGGACTTCTTCCTCATGGGGTTCAGTCGTCGGTTCATTTTCTTCTGCCGGCACTGATTTTTCAGCCTCAATTGGAGCTTCATCTTTTCTGCGACGACCTCTTTTGCCTTTCTTTTCAGGCTTAGAATTTTGCTTATCATCTGTAATTTCAGCAGTACTTACGGTATCTGTTTCTTCCGATTTAATCTCTTCTGTCTGAGGTTTAGCAACGACCTTTACGCGCTCAATGCGATAATCGGCAATGTTCTTAATTGCATCATCTGCACAAATAATAACTTCCATATGATATTTATCTTCTAAGGCAGAGAGATTTTTGCGCTTTTGATTTAAGAGATAAACTGCAAATTCGCTTGGGAGGTACAGATTAATTCTGGAAGATTTATTTTTTATGCCTTCTTCTTCAATGCAGCGCAAAATATACATAGCACCAGACTCAATTGTTCTGACAATACCTTTACCATGGCAATGCGGACAAACTTGATAGTTGCTTTCAAAGAAAGAAGAATGCATTCTTTGTCTTGAAATCTCAAGCAAACCGAAACAACTCATTTTGGCAATTTGGATTCTTGCTCTATCTTTTTTCATAGCCTCTTTCATGCGCTTTTCAACGGCTTGATTATTTTTGGGGTCTTCCATATCAATAAAGTCAACCACAACCAAACCAGCCAAATTACGCATTCTGAGTTGTTTTGCAATTTCATCGGCTGCTTCCAAATTGGTTTTAAGAGCGGTTTCCTCCAAATCTTTTTCTTTGGTAGCTCGACCGGAGTTTACGTCAATAGAAACGAGAGCCTCTGTCGGGTTAATAACGAGATAGCCGCCAGATTCCAATTGAACATTGGTATCATGAAGTTTATCCAATTGAGATTCAACTTGAAATCTTTGGAAAAGAGGCAGTTCATTCTTTTTGTTTTCTTTAATTTTCTTCAGATTATTCGGAGATAAAATTTTTACAAATTCTCTTGCTGATTTATAAGCTTGCTCACCATCAACAATAATTTCCGAAATATCTTTAGTAAACATATCACGCAAAGCGCGTCTGATTAAATTTCCTTCTTCATGAATGAGAGCAGGGGCTTTTACCTTTAATGCATCAAGTCGAATTTGATTCCAACTTCTGATGAGGTAATTATAGTCGCGTACAATGTCAGCTTTAGTTTTTTCCTCACCGGCGGTGCGTACAATCATGGACATTTCGTCATTCAACGGCAGTTCTTTAACAATGCCTTTTAAGCGTTTTCTGTCTGCAACATTTGTAATTTTGCGAGAAACACCGCCACTTTTAATGCGGTTAGGCATTAAAACGCAGTAACGTCCGGCCAAAGACAAATAGGTAGTAAGAGCGGCTCCCTTGTTGCCTCTTTCTTCTTTAACCACTTGTACCAATAAAGTCTGACCTTCTTTAATGACGTCTTGAATTTTACTGCGGTGGAACATTTTGCGGATTCTGAGCAGTTTACGTTGAATTTCAAAATCAGTTTCAACGTCGTCTTCTTCATCGTCGTCATCACCTTCTTCGGCCACATCTTCTTCAGCCAAATGTTGAGACGTTGTTGATTGTTTGTGCTCATTTTCAACTTCTTCCGAAACGACTTCATCTGAATTTTCAATTTCGGCAGACATAACGACTAATTTTTCTTTATCTTCTTCAGTTTCTTCACTTTTGCTCTCTTTTGCAGCAGAAACGTTTTCAGAATCTGATGATTTAACATCTTCTTTATGAGCCGCTTCTAATGCTTTGCGAGCACGTTTTTTCAAAATTCTTTTTTTGCGAGGATGTTTGCGATCATTGACAGGTTCTTCGGCAACTTCTGCTACTGAAACAGATTCTGCAGCCTCTTGAACCGCCTCAGCCTCTTTTATCTCATCTTGTGAGGTAGAAGAATCTTCAGCTTCCAAATTTTGTGAGGATTCTTCTAAAGCTAATTGTTGAGGTTCACTTGTTTTTATCTCTGAATTTTCTTGAACTTCTTGAGTTTGTGCATCTTGTTCAGCTTTTAGAGCCTCAGCTTCGAGTCTTGCTTTTTCTTCAGCCTCTCTTGCGCGACGTTCTTCTTCACGAGCCGCTTTTTCGGCGCGATATCTTTCTCTTTCTAATTCACGTTCTTTGAGAGCTTGTTTTTTTGCTTCAATAATTTCATCAACTTCATTATCAATTTCAGCTAATTCTTCTTTGCTGAGATTATAATAATCGGGATGAATTTCACCAAAAGCCAAAAAACCATGCCTATTCCCACCATAATCAACGAATGCGGCTTGCAAGGAAGGTTCAACCCTCATAACTTTAGCAAGATAAATATTTCCCTTAATTTGTTTGCGAGTTGTCGATTCGAATTCAACATCTTCAACCTTATTGCCGTTAACAATGACGACACGAGTTTCTTCGGCACAAGTGTCATCAATCAGCATTCTTTTAGTCATAAATAATTCTCCTTTTATCACAAATTTTCATTTGTGAAATGATTGTCACAATCTGGAGAGGCTGAGCGAAAGTATATGTTTCTTGGCACGCAAACAAAAGCCCTAAAACGACCAAACGCACCCATCATAAATCTCATTTTTTGGGGAAATCCCCAAAGTATATATCATCTTTCTTTTACTTCCGGCAAACCGCTTATTGTTTACTTTGTTATTTATGGGTTTGCAGGTAAAACCTTCCAGTATAAATCTTTCCCTTATATGGCGTCAGCAAAACTGACCGCACCTGTCAACGTGGTTCAGAGAGAAAACGCTCTCAAATGAACAAAATTCCGATGCATAGCGCATATAATTAACGTTAGCATATACATTTTTGTATAAAACACAATAAGTTTTTTCAAGCATATTGCAAAAATCTGCTTGCTAGTTTTGGGGAAGAAATGTAAATTGCAAAAGAATTAAAACTTTTAACCTCTTGGTAAGAAGTAATCGATTATACTAATCTCATAGTAGACTAAGTGGATTTTATTTGAAATGAAGGAACTTTTGCCCCATATCGTCAGTTTCTATAAAAAGCTGACATCGCTAACGGCTAAGCTAGTGCTTGTAGCTCTATTAGGGCAATTGTGTGTTGATTCGGCTCAGGCTGCGGGCATTAGCTCAATGCGTATCGGTCAAGGCGTGGGAAATGTTCGTATCGTTTTTGACGCTGACCGGAAATTCGATTATAATGTATTTTTGTTAAGCGAACCCAAAAGATTGGTAGTCGATACATTTAATGTTCCTGTCAGTTCAAAAATTGAAAAGCAACAAGATAAAAACAACTTGCTTTCATCTCCTAGACTTGGAACTGTCGGAGTGGATGGCACCAGAATAGTGTTTGATTTGAAAAAGCCGGTGATTGTCAAAAAGGCTTTTATGCTGGCTCCGCAAAGCAATTTTGGATGGCGCTTTGTCGTAGATGTTGCTATTGCATCAGAAAGAGAGTTTGCTTCTAAAGTTGGCTCTAAATATGCTCTCAGTGCAGAAAATTCTTTTGCCGGAAGTTATTCTTCTTCCAAATCAAGCAAAAGCGAAAAAGCACGCAGTACGAATAAAAAGAAAGTTGTTGTGCTTGATCCCGGACATGGTGGAAAAGACCCAGGAGCTATTGGTTACTCAGGTGTTTATGAAAAAAACATCACTTTGGCTATGGCTAAAGAGCTTAAAACGATTCTCGAAAAAGAAGGCTATAAAGTTTATCTGACGCGTAGCACGGATATTTTTATTCCTCTGCGAGATAGGGTAAAAATTGCACGCAAACATAACGCTGATTTGTTTATGTCTATCCATGCGGATAGCGCCGTTAATCGCAGCGCTAAAGGTTTGTCTGTTTATACCTTGTCTGAAACGGCATCAGACAAAGAGGCTGCCGCTTTGGCTGAACGTGAAAACAAAGTGGATGTTGTGGCAGGCTTAAATTTGTTGGAGCATTCCAAAGAAGTTTCCGATATTTTAATTAACTTAGCGCAAAGAGAAACCATGAACCGTTCTTCCGAATTTGCAACATTTATGGTTCAAGAAATGCGCAAGTCGGTTAAGTTAAAAGATAATACGCACCGTTTTGCAGGTTTTGCGGTCTTAAAAGCACCTGATGTTCCGTCTGTATTGTTGGAGATGGGGTATCTTTCCAATCGCACCGAAGAACGCCTCTTAAAGCAAAAAAGCTACCGCAAAAAATTAGCGGTATCAACCAGCAAAGCCGTTGAAAAATATTTTGATAATATGCAACACGCCTCCGTATTCTGAAAACTATTCACAGTAAAGTTAAGTTTTGCCTGTTAAAAGCAAATTTCTTTTTGCTTTTTTTATAAATTGTAATAGATTAAAGCTAATTTTGTGAAGTTATAAATGAAAAGTGGAATAATTTATGTTTAAGACGTTATCATCTCTGCTCAGCACGTTTTTCTTCTTTGCTGTTATTGCCGTAGTCTTGGTTATTACAACTTTATGGGAATATTCCGAACAACTTCCGGATTATCATCAGTTGGCAAAATATGAGCCGGCCGTCACCACACGTCTTTATGCCGGCGATGGTCAATTATTGATGGAATATGCCGCAGAAAAGAGAATTTTTGTGCCCGTAGATAAGATTCCCGATCAGGTTAAAAACGCTTTTATTGCCGCTGAAGATAAAAAGTTTTATTCTCACTCAGGGATTGACTACGTTGGAATTATTCGTGCCGTTATTGGTAATATCAAAAATATTGGAACGGGACGTCGTCCGGCTGGAGCCTCAACCATCACACAACAAGTAGCCAAGAACTTTTTGCTGAGTTCTGAATTGTCTTATATTCGTAAACTCAAAGAAGCTATTTTGGCCACCCGCATGGAGCAAGCCTTTACCAAAGACCATATTTTGGAATTATACTTAAACGAAATCTATCTTGGCAATCGTTCTTATGGTGTGGCAGCGGCGGCTTTGAATTATTTCGGCAAATCACTGAATGACCTTACAATTGAAGAAATCGCATATTTGGCAGCTTTACCTAAGGGGCCGAATAACTATAATCCTAAAACCAAATATGATGCAGCCGTTACACGTCGTAACTGGGTTATTGATCGTATGGTTGAAGAAGAATATATCACGCCTGATGAAGGTGCTATAGCCAAGCAAAAACCGCTTGTTACCGTTAATCGCAATGCCGAATTTGTAAAAAGTGCGCAATATTTCAGTGAGGAAGTCAGGCGTGAAATCAGTGATAAATTTGGCTCTGATGCCCTCTATGAAGGCGGACTAATTGTCCGAACCACAATTAATCCGAAACTTCAAGAGCTTGCGACCAAAGTCTTCCAGAAACAAATTAAAAATTATGATTTAAGACACGGTTGGCGTGGACCTCTGACCAATATTCAGTTAAATGAAGATTATCAAAAAGCTTTGAAGGAATTTAAAGCTCCTGCCGGTGCGGATAAAACCTGGCAAAAGGCTGTTGTGCTAAAGGTTGAGCCTAATCAAGCCGCAATCGAAACCGTTGATGGACAACAAGGCATAATTCCGTTGCAACTCCTTTCTTGGGCGAGAAAAAATTTAGCCAAACAAGGTGTAGGCTATGCTCCCAAGTCCGTAGCGGAAGTGTTAAAAGAAGGCGATGTCATCTTTGTCGAGCCTGCATTGGATAAAGTCAAAACCTCAAAAAATTTGGCACAAAACAGCTATGAATTACGCCAAATTCCGGATGTCGAAGGCGCTTTGATTGTTATGGATCCGCACACGGGCAAAGTTTTGGCAGTCGTTGGTGGCTATTCTTTTGCCAAATCGCAGTTTAACCGAGCCACTCAGGCTTATCGTCAAACGGGTTCATCTTTCAAGCCTTTTGTATATTTGACCGCTCTTGAAAACGGATACTCTCCGACGGATTTGATTTTGGATGCCCCGTTTGTGCTTGATCAAGGTGCCGGACAAAAGCGTTGGAAACCCGAAAACTATACCAAGAAATTTTATGGGCTGATGACCTTGCGTGAGGGAATAGAAAAATCTCGTAACTTAATGACTGTACGTCTGGCGCAAGATGTCGGAATGGATAAAGTTTCCGAAATGTCAAGACGCATAGGCGTAAACAAGAATTTGCCTGAATTGTTGTCAATGTCTTTGGGGGCAGGAGATACGCGCTTAATAGATATGGCAAGTGCTTATTCTGTTTTGGTCAATGGTGGCAAAAAGGTTGAACCTTACTTTATTGAACGCATTCAAGATCGTAACGGTAAAACCATTTACAAACACGACCAAAGAGAATGCAAAGGTTGCACGGCAGACAAATGGGATAATCAACCTATTCCTGAAATTGCCGACAACAGAGAACAAATCGTTGACCCGATGTCAGCTTACCAAATGACCTCAATTTTGGAAGGTGTTGCCGTTCGCGGAACAGGTGCACGTTTGCGTCAACTCAAACGCCATTTGGCAGGAAAGACCGGAACCACCAATGACAATAAGGACGGTTGGTTTATGGGCTTTTCTCCTGATTTGGTGGTCGGAACTTATGTCGGATTCGATAACCCGCGCTCACTTGGACGCAGAGAAACCGGAGCCTCGGTTGCTTTGCCGATATTCTATGACTATATGGCAGAAGCTCTCCAAGGCCAACCCGATATTCCGTTCCGTATTCCGCAAGGCATCAAATTGGTTCGTATCAACAGTAAAACCGGCAAACCGGCAACCCCAAGCGATACTTCGGTAATTTTTGAGGCCTTAAAACCAGATTTTGACTTTAACCGTAACAAACAAAGAATTATCGGCGAGAGTGACAAGCCGGCACACTCTTTGGAAGACACAGCCAAGGTATTTGGGGTGGATGAGAGTAATGATTTTCAAATGGGAACAGAGTATTAGGAAAGACAAATGCGCGCAGAATTAGTGGAGATAATTGATGATATCAAGCAGTCATTGGAGCTGCTGAGGAGGTCTCTTTGACTACGACAACGCACTTATTCGTTTGGATGAATTAACCTCTCTCAGTTCAGATCCTAATTTGTGGAATGATGCCGCCAAAGCTCAAAAGCTGATGAGTGAAAAAAACACCTTGGAAGAAAATTTAACTAACTTCCAAGAGATGGAACGTAACCTTCAGGATTTATCTGATTTGGCAGAAATGGCTGAATCCGAGAATGATGAAACCACCATTCAAGAATGCTTGCAGCAACTCAACCACCTCAAGGAGCAAACCAAAAGAGGTGAGCTGGAAGCACTCCTTTGCGGCGAAGTCGATGCGAATGATGCTTTCTTGGAAGTCCACTCCGGCAGTGGCGGAACTGAGGCACAAGATTGGGCAGAGATGTTGCTTAGAATGTACACCCGCTGGGCAGAAGACCATCATTATAAGGTAGAGTATGTCGAAGAAACCGAAGGCGATGTTGCAGGGCTAAAATCCGCCACAATCAAAATTTGCGGACACAATGCTTACGGTTGGCTCAAATCCGAAAGCGGTGTACATCGTTTGGTTCGCATTTCACCTTTTGACAGCAATGCTCGCCGTCATACCAGCTTTGCCTCGGTAGGGGTTTATCCGGTAATTGATGATGAAATTCACATCGAAATCAATGAAGCCGATTGCCGCATAGATACTTATCGTGCGTCAGGTGCCGGCGGACAACATATTAACAAAACCGATTCTGCCGTTCGAATTACCCATATTCCGACCGGCATAGTAGTCTCTTGTCAAACCCAGCGTTCGCAATTTCAAAACCGAGATGCCGCATGGAAAATGTTGAAAGCACGTCTTTATGAAATTGAGTTAAAAAAACGCGAAGCCGAAGCTCAAGGCATACGAGATGCTCAGGGAGATAACGGCTGGGGCAACCAAATTCGTTCTTATGTCTTGCAACCCTATAAAATGGTTAAAGACTTGCGAACCGATGCCGAAACATCAGATACCAAAGCGGTTTTGGATGGAGATATTGATTTGTTTTTATCGGCGGCATTAGCAGCCAAAGTGGGGAAATAATGGAATTATTAAAAAAAATCGGTTGTTGGCTTTTAGGGCTTTTTGCCGGAGCTTATCTTTTGACTTGTGGATTGGTATTGGTGGTTCCGCAACTTTTCTTTTATAATCCCTCATCCACACCATCGGATATTACACACGCTCATAAATATGGCTATCCCGCACGTGAAGTAACCTATAATTCCGCAGACGGTACCCCTTTGTTTGCGTGGTACACCAAGCCTCATTCCGGTCAAAATAAGGTGGTGATTTTTATGCATGGAAATTCTTATAATATTGAAGAATTCTATCATAAATTAAAAACCTTTGAGCAAGCCGGTTATGGTACATTCTTGCCCGAATATCGAGGCTTCGGAGGCCTTTCCGGTACTATCACGCAAACCAACTTGGAAAATGATGCCATTGCCGCCGTTCAATATCTTCACTCACAAGGCTATGAAAATGAAGATATTTATGTTTACGGAATGTCTTTAGGTTCGCACATGGCTGTCAACAGTGTCTATCAATTACAAAAAAAGAAGCATCCGTTTGCCGGTCTGATTTTGGAAGTACCGTTTGATAGCCTGCTTAATGTTGCCAAATTGGTCGTTCCGGTTCCGATGCCTTTTGAGGCAATCATGCGCGATAAATATGATAATTTATCCATGATTGGAGGGATTAACTCCCCGATTCTGATTATGGGCGGAAGCATAGACACGACAGTTCCGGTAGTTTTGGCGCAAAATCTGTATAATTATGCCTCAGAGCCCAAACAGATAATTATTTATGAAAATGGCAAGCACAGCAATTTGTTTAATTTCCGCAATGACTTGGATGTTTTAAGTTGGATGAAGGCTAATGAAAAAGGGTGGTTAAAGGTCAATGAAGAAAGTCTCGACTAAATTATACATCACCCAAAAAATCATTGACTACACAGGGGTGGTATTTCTCAGTCTGCTGTTGCTGTTTATCTGGCAACTTTATCGCGGACCGATAGAATTACCGTTTTTAAAACCCTATATTATTCGAGCACTAAATCATGATGATGCGCAGTATCATGTTAGTGTTGAAAGTGTAAATATTGAGTTGGTTCGTTCAATTCAGCCGATAAAAATTATCGCGAATAATGTCGTTTATAAAAAAGCAGATGAAAGTTTAATAATTAATGCGCCAAAGACATCAGTATCTTTTAGTATCAGAGCCTTATTAAGAGGGGTCATTGCGCCGAGTTCCATGGTCGTTAATAATCCGAGTGTTTATATCTTTAACACTTACGGAGTAGATAAGACTAAAACCGAGGAAGTAAATCAGAAAAAAATCGCCTATTATTTTGATGGCTTTGAGGATTTTATCGAGCGCTTTAATTCCAACGATAATCTGTATCCAGAAAGTTATATTAATGAGGTATCGATTCGTAATGCAGCGGTTGAATTGCATGAAGTTGATTTGGGACGCAAATGGGTATTTACGGATGTGAATTATCATTTAGAGCGCAATTTGACGAATATCACGACAGAAGTAAACGCTCTGATAAAATTGCGCAATCAAATAGCCTCCGTAGGACTTGAAGGGGAATATCGTACCTTAAACAACAAGTTGGCATTAGATTTTTATTTTTCTGACTTGGTTCCTGATGCTTTAGCCGAAACATTTCTGGAGCCCAAAACAGCCAAAGAACTCTATAAAATAAATTTACCCGTCAATGGTCGCATTTCAACACTGATAGATTTCAATGAGGTTATAAAACACAAAAACAACATTATGACCAGTGTTGATACGGCATTTGAAAAAATTGCTTTTCAGTTTGAAGGCGGACAAGGCAACATCATCTTTAATGAGAATTCAGAGTATAATTATGATGTTTCAGCCTTTTTATTGGAAGGTGATATAAACGGTGGCTTGAATAATATTCGAATTAATAATGCCAGTTTTGACTTAGGTAAGCAAAAAGCCAAAATTGATGTCGAATTAAACGGGTTTAAGCAATATCTGTTGGCCGGCTCTCTTAAGGATTTAAAGGTAAAAGTTTCTACTTCAATCAAAGAAATGAAGTTTGATGACCTCTATAAATATTGGCCGAAATACATTTCTGAAGATGCTTGGAGCTGGTGTGAAGACAGCCTCTATGGCGGAAAAATAACAGATGCGAAATTTGCTTTCACCTTTGGTTGGGATGAAAAAACAAAATCCTTTGGCTTAACCGATTTGGATGGGCAAGGAAAAATTATTGATACAAATTTGAATTATCTGCGAGGAATGCCAGATATTGCCAATTTGTATGGTCAAGCTCACTTTAGTAAAGACACGATAAAAATAGATGTTGATAAAGGTGTATCTAAAGGAGTTATTTTAACGGGGGGCTATGTTCGCCTTTATGATTTAGATAAATATAATAATTATGCCGATATTGATTTGGAATTAAATTCCAGTGTGAGTGATGCCTTGCGCTTAATTGATAATCCGCCGTTAGGCTATACATCGGAAATGGGTTTGAAACCAGATGCGATAAATGGCGAAGCCGATACCAAGCTAAAATTAGATTTTGAATTAAAAAATGACCTAGGCACGGATGAAGTTAAAGTAAGCGTTTTGTCTGATTTAAAAAATGTTGTATTTCCGAAAGCCTTTCAAAATAAAACATTATCAGCGGATGCCTTAAAGTTGGAGGTGAATAATCAAGGCCTATCTTTAACAGGTGATGCCAAGCTTGAAAATATTCCTTTACAACTGAAATGGAATGAAAATTTCTTAGCCAAGAAATATCAAAGTCGTTATAAATTGGCATTTAAATTCAACAATGCAGCCAGACAAACCTTAGGAGTTGATTCTTCAATTTTGAATCCTCCTTATGTAGATGGCTATGCGATGATAGATTCTGAAATTACTGTTTACGATTCTTCCAGAACCTCAGTTAGTCTGAATGCTCAACTCGATAAGATGCTGGTAGATTTTTCTTTCCTAGGTTTTAAGAAAGAGTTGAATGAGTCCGGCAACTTAACCATGAATTTGGATTTATATAACAATAAGTTGGTCTCGATTCCTCAATTTTCTCTTTTTAAGGATGATTTTAGAGTTTCGGGCAAAGTTGAGCTCACAGAGCAAGGTAACATGAAAACGGTTGATATCAGCGAGATAAAAGGCCCCAAAACGGCGGCCAAAGCCAGAATAGATTTTAGTTATGATCCAAAGAAAAAAGTCAAGATAAACGTTTCTGGAACGAGCTATGATTTAACGCCGTTTTTTGAAAGAAATGAGAATAAAATCAAGATAGATAAAAATACGGTAGTTGCCAGCACCGAAAAAGACGATGAGTTAGAAAAAGTCACAGATACTGATGTATTTATTGCCGTAAACAGCCTCTGGACCAATCCCACAATGCCGATAACCAATTTTGCAGGTTCGGCTCAGCTCAGAAACGGTATTGGGGTAAACGAAATTCACTTGATAGGAAACTTTAGTAATAATCAACAAAAACGTATCAAGTTTGATTATGTTCCACGCCCAAATAATGAGTTTTTGCTTTCAGTAGATAGTAATGATGCCGGAGCGACACTTAAAGCCTTACGAGTATATGACAATATGCAAAATGGTATTGTTCAAATAGAGGCTCGCCGCACAAAAGATAAAACATTCGTCGGTCATGCCAAGATTCGCAACTTTAGCATTTATAACACTCCGGTTATAGCCAAATTGCTGACTGTTGCCTCATTCAGCGGTATGGTAGATTTATTAAAAGGAGAGGGATTAAAGTTCTCACATCTGGATGCCCCGTTTGAGTACCAAAACAAACAACTCCGCCTCAAAGACGCAAAAGCTTTTGGCGATGTTGTTGGAATCACCGCTACAGGAACTTATGACCGCCGATTTGATGATATGAATATCAATGGAGTGATAGCTCCGGCATATAGTCTGAATACCATGTTGGGCAGAATTCCTTTTGTGGGCAGTTTGTTGGTAGGAAAAGACGGCACTGTTTTTGCCGCAAACTATGCGGTAACTGGTAATTTAGACGATGCAGATGTCAACATCAATCCATTATCGGCATTAAGTCCGAGCTCACTAAAAGATAAGTTAAACGAATTGTTTGGAACAGGTAATGACAACTGAGCATTCTTTAAAAATAGGATTAGATTTTCATGGCGTGATTAATCGTCATCCTTCGTATTTTAAAGATTTCACGGCCGTTGCTACCTCGCGCGGACACAAGATATATGTAATAACCGGAGGTCCGGCAGAGAAAATATCCTGTTTTTTAAAGGGGTGGGGAATTTGCTATAATGAGCTGTTTGCCATAATGGATTATTATGCAGCCAAAGGAGAAATTTGTTTTTTCCCGGATGGAAGTTTTCACATTGATGATAAATTATGGAACACGGCTAAAGCCAAATTTTGTAAAAAATATCAAATAGATATTCATATTGATGATTCGGATGTTTACGGGCAAAGTTTCTCCACGCCTTACTGTCAGTATGACGAGAAGAGCGGAACATGCTTGCTTGATAATAAATACAAGTTGAACTTGTCGTTACCGCCGGAAGAAGCAGTTATTCAACTAGAGAGAGTGCTCTCAAAGTTAGAATGCCAACTATGATTTATGAGCTAAAGCATAGTCCCGATACAAACGCAGGTATTTTTCTAGTTTCAGGCTCTCGTCAGATTTAAATCTCCGCTTAGCCAAATCTCTGGTTAAGTTAAAACAGATTTTATCTATCGAAAAAGTGAGCTCAAAATGATTGGGCAGAACATCAAATCTGAGCTCATTTTCGTATAAATTGCAAGAATCGGCATGCAAGTAATATTGAAAATTATCCATTATTGTTCAGCCCAAACGATTCGGTTAATGAGCTTGATATCTGTCATTTTCACTTGGACTTCTTGGTTTGGATTTAAGATATCGCCAAACACAATTGTAGATGTTGTCCGGTGCTTAAATTCTTTGATTAAAGGCTTCTCTTGTTGCATAAGTACAATGACGCGGTCTCCTTTTCGGATTTCCAAATCTTTGGTAGCCACCAAAGTGCAACCTTTGCGGTAAAGAGGTTCAAAATCGGTCGTGTCTAAATTAATGGCATAGAGGTTTACACTGCTGTCTGGAAATTGCACCTTATCCCACTTTTCTGTAGCCAGTTTAGATGTTTTAATAGTCGCTTTAGTTGATAAATCCGAATAAGTAATAAAGGGAATACCTGCAGGTTTAATGGCTAAATCTTCATCAATGAGTTGATAGAATTGTTCAAAGGAGACATTGCAGGCTTCCAAAATTTTATTAATGCTGTCAAGGGAAGGCCAACGTTGTTTCCCGTCATTGCGAATTCTTTTGCTCTTATTAAAAGTTGTGGCGTCCAGACCGGCTTTTTTAGCCAATCCTGAAGGGGTTAAGCCGTGTAATTTTGCCAACTTATCAACAGCATCCCAAACTTGTTCATATTGCATTGTTCCTCCTTATTTTCTCAGATTTTTGCGAGAGTAAAACTACTATACAATAAAAAATCTTAGGAATCAATTCTTTTTTATGTTGAAATTCCTACAACCTAATATATAACAGATAAAGTTAACGATTAGTTAAAATAGAATATCAACACTGGGGGTTACTAAATGCGAGAGGATTTTGAGCCATTTGAAAACGCCGAAGAGGTCTGGTTTTGGTTTTGTGGTTGTATTATGGCAAGAGATGGAGGCTTACGCTCTTGCAATGATTTCAAAGGAAAAATCAGAAATTGTGAAGTAGCGGATATTTATCGTATAATCAAGAAGATGAAGCTAAATCATCAAATTACCAATCGCCACCTCCGTGTGATGGTTAAATGGGGGCAGCTTGAGTGCTCGCCTTATTATCACTATCGCGCCAAAAGGAGCGAAATCAGACTCTGGGATGAAGGTTTACATGCGCTGGAAGGGTGGCTCTTATCAAAGGGAATAATTACTCTATGAGGCTAGATGTATTTGCTCCTAAGGCTTGTGAACAATGTTATGTTGTTTTTGCCGATAATACCACTTTGTGGTGGCTAAGACTCCTCAAGCCCGGATTTAGACACTGCTATATTTTATTAAAGCTTAGAGGAAGCGGGCTCTGGGTCGAGCTTAATCCTCTGTCAAATCAAACGGCCATATTTATTTATGAATATCCAGATACTTTTGATTTTGCTGATTATATTCGAAGGAGTCGCAATGTGATTTTGTGCCCGATAGATATAGCGCAAGCCCCACTCAAATGTGCACCATTATCTTTTTTTACCTGTGTTGAATTTGTCAAGCGTGTGATAGGGTTACACGATTGTTTCATCCATACGCCGTGGCAACTTTATAAAAAAATATTAAAAATTGTAGGAAAAAGTTCTTGACAAACGAAAAAAAATTTGCTACATACAAAAACGCCACTTGCTATTAGTGTGTCCAAAGCAAAGTTAGATTCGCAAGACATCAGGTCTTAGCGAATTTTTTTTATACCCCCAACCTGTAAGAAAGGAGTTAAAATGCATTTCAAAAAGGCCAAGACCTTAAAGTCCTTAAAGAAAAACTTGCAAAAGACTCTTCCCGAAAAGGTTTCACAGGTGTTAGAGAGTTATGAAACATTTTCGGAAAGACCAATCCCCGAAGATGCCAAAGGCTTTAGTGCACACCACAGCGCCTGCAAATCAGCGGTAACGCATGCAGAAACATTATTAAAGCTGGCTAAGTGGACCGAAGGCGAAACGTCTGACAACACAACTTCGTCGGGCACGGAAGATATTCTAAAATTGCTTGCGGAAGCGAGAGCGGAATTGGATGGTGCGGAAGATGAACCAGATTAGTTTTTACGAGTTTATTTTTATCTGGTTCAAACTGCAAAATCTGAAAGTCCCGAAACACCAACGCAAAATAGCCAAATGGCTGAGCTCACTTTGGCAAAGCGAGCAAGACCGCCAAGGATTACTGATGGCATTTCGCAACTCCGGCAAATCCACCATTGTCGGTCTATTTTGCGCATGGGTCTTATATACCAAAACCTCAACCAGAATTTTGGTAATGGCCGCAGACCACGCTTTAGCCAAGAAAATGGTACGCAATGTCAAACGCATCATAGAGCAGCATCCGCTAACCCAACAGCTCAAACCAGAAAAACTGGAGCAATGGGCGTCCGACCAATTTACCATTAGGCGAGATATGGAGTTACGCGACCCATCAATGTTGGCCAAAGGAATAGGGGCTAATATCACGGGCTTGCGTGCCGACTTGATAATTTGTGATGATGTCGAGGTTCCCAAAAACTGCGATACACCGCTCAAACGGATAGAACTAAGGGAAAAACTCGAGGAGTTGGACTATATTCTAACGCCCGAGGGCATGCAGTTATACATCGGAACACCGCACACGTTTTATACCATTTATCAAGTGGACTATGATAATTCGCGTCCGGAGATTGAGCCGTTTTTGCTGAATTTCAAAAAATTGGAAATTCCGATTTTAGATAAGAAAAATCAAAGCAGTTGGCCTGAGCGTTTTTCGGTAGAGAAAATTGCTTCTCTTCGCCAACGTTCGGGAGAAAATAAGTTTTTGTCGCAGATGATGTTGCAACCTGTTAATTTCAGAGATTGCGTACTCAATCCGGAAAGACTGTGTGTTTACAATTTGGAACTCACACAAACTTATGCCAATGGTCGAGAGGTTTTGCACTTGGGTGATAAAAAATTGCTTTCGGCATCTTGCTGGTGGGATCCGTCTTTTGCCTCCTCATCGGGAGACAATAGTGTTATCGCTTGTGTCTTTACCGATGAAGAAGGTAAGTTCTGGCTCCATGATGTTGAATATATCAAACTATCGGCTCAGTCGCAAGACAATCAAGCCTCGCTTCAATGTGAAAAGGTCGCTGATTTTATTGAGCGCAATCACTTGCCTTCTATTCGGGTAGAAGCTAACGGTATTGGTAAATTCTTACCCGGTATCTTAAAGCAAACCCTGCAAAGGCGCAAGATTCGAACGGCGGTTTTAGAGATGTATTCATCCACCAGCAAAGCCGCCCGTATTTTAGAGGCGTTTGAAGTTTTACTGGCCGATAGGGCGCTTAATGCGCATCGACGAATATGGAATACGCCGTTTATTGAAGAAATGCGGGAGTGGAACACCGAAGGAAGTGTGCATGATGATGGGTTAGACGCGGTTGCCGGTTGTTTGTCATCTGAGCCGATACGTTTCACACAAGCTTATGCTGATATGGGCGACTATAAACGTTTCTCTTGGCAGGGAACTTCCGGTCAGTTTAAGGCGCAAACCAATTTTAGCATATAAGGAATAAAACCATGTTTAATGAATTGATAAATTGGATAGCAATGATTGAAATACCGTTGTTTGTTGCGGTTTTTCGAATGTTAGTCAAACAAAGAAAAGAAATGGAGGAACAACTCCTAGCCACTCAAAATCATACGGAGGGTAGAGTTGATATTTGTAAAGAATCATTAGCAGATTTCAAATTACATGTTGCCAGAAACTATGTTTCCACGGGCTACCTGAAAGATGTTGAAAATCGTTTAACCAATCACTTATTGAGAATTGAGAAAAAACTCGATGAAGTCGGGAGGTCAAGATGAGTGAAGATTTGGATACATTAGCCCGTACGATTTATGGGGAGGCACGAGGCGAGAGCATATCCGGAATGGAAGCTGTCGCCTCAGTTGTTTTAAATCGCTTGGCTTTCAGCCGAAGAAAAGGACGTTATTGGTGGGGCAATACGATTAAAGGCATATGTCGTTGTCCCTACCAATTTTCGTGTTGGAACAAGTCAGATTCCAACTATGCTCTGATACAAAGGGTTACAGATACAGATATTATTTTTTGTATTTGCAAACGCATTGCAGGCAGAGCAATTTCTGGGGTTTTGGAGGATAATACGTCGCATGCCACGCATTATCATACCAAAAACACCAATCCTGCTTGGTCAAGGGGAAAAATTCCCTGTGCTGAGATAGGGCATCATCTCTTTTACAATGATATTGAGACATAAATGTTTTTTAAAACAAAGGCACCTATGACGCTGATGAAAATCATGCGTCATTTTTTTTGTGGCAGCGCGCTTGAAAGACGAAAGAGGCATGGTTCGTCTTGGGAGTGCAATTGGCATCCGCTTTTTGGTTATTCGGTATGTCTGACATGGGTTTTGCAAATGAGCACGATATGTTGGGTTGTCTGGATAAATCACCCTCGAGCGGAAAAAATTATTATGGCACTTGTTGAAACAACATCACTTTGGAGTATGGCTTTGGGTGTTATGGGAATTTCAGTGGTTAAAAGTCCCAATTTCACCGAGAAAAAATCTCAAACCTCAAAGTCATCTTCAAAGTTAAATAAAACACCCGAAAACTGAAAGGAAAAACAATGGGAGGAGTATTTAAGATTTTTAGCACACCAAAACCACAACAACCGGTCGTACCGGTTGTTGATACGGAGGCTGAGGCTAAAAAGAAAGCAGAACAAGAAAGACAAGAAAGTTTAGAGCGTCAACGTCGAGGTCAAGAAGGTACAATTCGCACATCTTATAATGGTATTTTAGGAGAAAAAGAAGATACCCTCAAGCGCAAAAATCTCTTGGGAGAATAAAAATGGAACATCAACTTGAAAATTTGGTTAGCCGTTACAAAAAGGCAGCCGAGAGAAAACAAAATTGGGAGGAGCATTGGCGTGAATGCTATGAATATGCTTTCCCGCTAAGAGAAAATGTAAGTTCTTTTGGCGTAGACACGCCGCAAGGTTCTAAGAAAAATCTATGCTTGTTTGATGGTACGGCGCCTGATGCGGTTGACCAATTAGCCTCATCTTTATTGTCGGAATTAACCCCTCCTTGGGCAAAGTGGTTTGGCCTCAGACCAGGCAATGAGCTGAGCCCGACCGAGCAAGAGCAAGTTGCCCCGATTTTGGATAAATCTTCAGAAATTATGCTGCAAAACTTTGAGCACTCTAATTTTGCAGTCGAAGTTCATCAATGCTATCTGGATTTGGTAACAGTCGGAACAGCTTGTTTAATGTTTGAGGAGGCAGCGATTGGAGAGGCTACGGCGTTTCACTTTTACGCGGTTCCTCTGCGGGAAATTGCCATAGAGGAAAGTTCGGATGGCAAAATTGATACCACGTTTCGTTGCTCCAAACTTAATTTGGAAGGCATACGCACACGTTTTCCCGAAGCCCAAATGCCATCTTTCTTGCAGGAACGCCTAGAGCAAGACCGAGAGTATCAGTTAAGCATTATAGAAGCTGTCTTGCCCAGAAATTACAATGCCGGTGCTTGTGGCTATGATTACATAGCTTTTGCTTGGGATGAAAACAGTGGTTATGAGGATAGTTGTATCTTAAAAGAAGGTATTTTTGAAACCTCTCCCTTTATCAACTTTCGTTGGCTCAAGGCTCCGGGTGAAATTTATGGCCGTTCACCGGTCATGAAAGCCCTGCCGGATATTAAGACTGCCAACAAAGTCGTGGAGTTAATTTTGAAAAATGCCTCCATTTCGGTAACTGGAATTTGGCAAGCAGATGACGATGGCATCTTAAATCCTGATAACATCAAACTTGTCCCTGGAGCAATCATTCCTAAGGCGGTGGGCTCAAAGGGCCTAACTCCGTTGAGTGCCCCTGGCAATTTTGATGTTTCTCAGCTTATTCTTTCGGATTTACGTCAAAGAATAAACCATGCATTGCTGGCAGATAGACTGGCTCAAATTGCCACTCCGAATATGACAGCTACGGAAGTTTTGGAACGCTCTGCAGAAGTTGCGCGCATTTTAGGTGCCACATTTGGGCGTTTGCAATCGGAATTACTGACCCCGCTTTTGAAACGAGCATTTCAAATTTTGCGACGTCGTGGTGATATTCCGAATTTTGACTTAGACGGGAAAATAGTTGATCTGCAGTATAAATCACCTCTGGCTTTGGCTCAAACCCGAAAGGACATTACCAACGTCAGTGAGTGGGTGTCAATGCTTGCTACCTTCGGACCAGATGCCTTGGCGGCAGTCAATGTGGAAGAAGCTTCCAGATGGCTGGGCAAAACCCTTTGTGTGCCAACGCAGTTGATAAGGGAAACACCGCTCGCCTCTGAGGCTGAAGTAGCGGAGCAAGAGAATGCAGCCGTATGATACCCGACACATGTCGGAAGCACAGATTCGTGAAGCATTTGTAAAATGCTTTTCGAGTAGGGAAGGGAGAATAGTCCTCTCTTACCTAAAACGTCTGACACAGGAGCGATATTTGGGACCCGAAAGCTCTTCTGATGCATTGCGTCATCTGGAAGGACAAAGACATCTGGTTTCAATAATCCAAAACAAGATATCAGACGATAATTAATCAAAGAAAGGAAAAAACATGAAAGAAAGACCAGTTGAAAATCTCAACGAAATGAATCGTGCAGCAGCTAAGAGTTCAGGTCCTTCAGCTCCGGAACAAGGGAAACCGGCAAATTTGCCGCCCAAATTCTGGGATGAAGCTACCCAAACAATAAAACTGCAAGAATTGATTGATGACTATAACTCTATGGCCATGAGGGATGAAAATCTGATAGAAACGCACAACCGCAATATGCCGGAAAGCTATGATAAATATCAGATAAAAATCCCAAATGAATTGTTGGATCATGATGAAGAATTGTTCAAACAGTTTTATGAACATGGCTTTACCAATGACCAAGCACAATTTGTTTATGACTTGGCTAATGAACGTGTCATTCCGGTTCTAGACCAATTGACCGTAAACTTTGAGGCTCAAAAACAGCTTGCCAAGCTGACCAATTACTTTGGGGGCAGAGAGAGATTTGATGAAGTTTCTCGCCAAATTTCAGCTTGGGCAAAACAAAATTTGAGCGGGGACGTCTATGACGCTTTGGGCTCCACCGCCGAAGGCGTAATAGCCTTGTATAAGATGATGTCGTCTAACGAACCTATGCTTAGCAAAGATAACGGCTATGAAGGAGGGTTAAACGAACAAACCTTACGCAAGATGATGGAAGATCCGCGTTACTGGCGCGATAAAGACAGTGCTTATATCAATAAGATTACGCGCGGATTTGAAAAACTCTACCCTGAAAAATAAACCTTTTCAGGGTTTTTTTATATAGGTTAATCACAAATAGGAGGAAAATATGTCAACACAAATAACCGAATCCTTTATCAAACAATTTGAAGCTGATGTTCACTTGGCTTACCAACAAAACGGCTCAAAATTGAGAAATGCGGTTCGCACCAAAAACAATGTTAAAGGCTCATCCACCGTCTTCCAAAAAGTCGGCAAAGGTATGGCTTCACAAAAGGCACGCCACGGCTTGGTTCCAGTAATGTCTTTGGACCACACGCCGATTGAGTGCGAACTTCAAGACTACTATGCCGGCGATTGGGTAGATGCTTTGGATGAATTAAAAGTAAGCATTGATGAGCGCCGTGTCATTGCCAATTCCGGAGCTTATGCTTTGGGGCGCAAAACCGATGAATTGATTATTGACGCTTTGAGCAAAGCTCCCGAAGACAACGATGTCGGTGATTATGGTTTAGCTATGAGCAAAAAGGATATTTTGGATGCTTTTGCCAAATTAAACTCTAACGATGTTCCAGATGACGGACAACGTTTTGGTTTGGTAGGACCTTATCAATGGAATGCATTGCTCAACGTTGCCGAGTTCTCAAATTCTGATTATGCCGGCGACAATCTGCCGTTCTTAAAAGGAACCGAGAGCCGTAAATGGTTGGGCATTAACTGGATTATGCATACCGGTTTGCCTTTAAGCGGAACAGAGCGTCAATGCTTTATCTTCCACAAAACCGCAGTCGGCCATGCCTGCGGACAAGATGTCAAAAGCGATATCACCTGGCACGGTGACCATGCCGCACACTTCGTCAATAATATGATGAGCCAAGGGGCATGCTTAATCGACCCGACCGGTGTCGTTCGAATTAAGTGCAAAGAAGAATCTTCAATCAGCGAATAAGGAGAAAGAAAATGTCGTTTATGTCAAAAGATTTTAGTGTAATGGCCTACGCCAATGGTTTTACGCTTTGGAACTATTCTTCATCTGATGCGTTAGCCACCATCAAAGGTGCAAATTACTTTGATGATATTGCGCCTTTTGCTCGTGTAGGAGATATGATTTTGACGGTAGCTAATAATCAAAGCACCGTTGCACCGGCCATTTTAGCGGTCACATCAATTGCAGACGGAGCTGTGAACGTATCAGAGTTAGGCTCTGCCGCGGCATAAAATCACCAACACATTAATAGCAAAGGCAGGAGAAACCTTTTAATTAAAAGGTTTCTCCTTTTTTATCAATGGAGAAATTCATGAGTTACACCAACATAGGAATCTGTTCCAACGCATTATTAAAAATTGGTGCGGAAGGCATCACCTCGTTTGAAGACGGCACGGCGGAAGCAGAAATAGCCTACAGTTTATATCCCTTGATTAGAGATAGTTTATTGTCATCATATCCGTGGAGCTTTGCCAAAGCACAAAAAACATTGCCCAGATTAAATGATGTTCCTGTAGCCGATTATCAGTATGCTTACTTATTGCCTAACGATTTTTTAAGAGTAATTTCTGCCGGTAACGGACGTAGAGGGAGGGGTATAGAATATCGAATTTACGAAAACAGACTTCATACCAATTCAGAAAATGTAAGTCTGAGTTATATCTTTCGTCCGCATGAAAGTACTTTCCCTGCATTTTTCTGTGAGGCATTGATAGCTAAACTGTCTGCTGAATTTTGCTTGCCCTTAACCGAAAGTACCACCCGTGCTGAGTTGTTAGAAAAACTAGCCGAAGAAACCATCAATAAAGCACGCCTGGTTGATGCACAACAAGGTACCCCTAGAACATTGGAAGACTATTCATTAATGGAGGCGAGATTATGAGTAATTTAGGTTCTGTAAAAACCAATTTTACGGCAGGTCAAGTTTCCATAGATTTGTTAGGGCGGGGTGATTTGCGGGTTTATGCCAATGGGGCGAGGCACCTTGAAAATGTAATTATTCATCCGACAGGAGGGGTTTCGCGCCGCCGCGGGTTAAAGTTCATCAATAAAGTGGAAAAGCCCATGCGTCTTTTGCCGTTTGAATTTAATACCGAACAAATATATTTATTGTGTTTGACAGATAATAAATTAGAGGTTCTAAAAGACGATAAAGTCATTGCTGAGCTAGAAACACCATGGGCAGGAGAACAATTATTTCAATTAAACTATACGCAAAGTGCCGATACATTTTTGATAGTTCATCCCGATGTTCCGCCCAAACAAATCACGCGTAATAATAATGAGGTTTGGAAAATTGAAGATTGGGAATATTATACGAAGGATGGCATGATTTATATGCCTTACTATAATTTCTATCAAAAAAAACCGAAACTTCACGCTAGTGGAGGTAGCGGAACTGTAACCATGACTTGCGATACGGATGTGTGGTTGTCAAGCCATGTCGGGAGTTACATTAATTTTCAAAAAGGTTTGGCAAAAATTACCGAAGTGACGGATAGTAAGGTTATTAAGGTACAAGTTCTCAAAAACTTCACTTCTTCTGCAGAAACCAATGATTGGTCGGAATCTGCTTTTTCAGAGGCAAGAGGTTGGCCTGTATCTGTAACTTTCCACCAAAACCGAATGGTTATAGGAGGTTCCAGGGATTTACCCAATCGTTTATGGTTATCCAAATCATCAGATTTATTTAACTTTGATTTAGGAGAAGCTTTAGATGATGAGGCAATAGAGTTTGGAATTCTATCAGACCAAGTAAATGCTATCAAGGCGGTTGTTTCTTCCAGACACTTGTTAGTATTTACCACCGGAGCAGAGTGGATGGTAACAGGAGAGCCTTTAACTCCTGAAAAAATCCAACTCAAACGTCAAACCAATGTTGGTATTTATTCAGAGAAAATTTTGGCACCGCAGCAAATTGATGGTGCAACAGTGTTTGTTTCCAGAAGCGGTAAACAATTAAGAGAATTTCTCTACACTGACGTTGAACAAGCCTATCAGGCAAAAGACTTAACGATACTATCCAATGATATTATTCAAGCACCACGAGATATTTGCTTTGACCAAGATGCTTGTATTTTATATCTGGTTTTGGAAGATGGAACGATTTCATGTCTGACCACTTATCGAACTGAGGAAGTAACAGCGTGGAGTAAATTAACAACATCGGGAAAATTTTTATCAGTAGCGGTAATTGGTACCGAAATTTATTTTTGCGTACAGCGAGCTAATGGTTATTTCCTAGAAAAACTGGAAGATGATTATTATTCTGATTGTGCCATACGCCTTACATCTGAAATAGCACAAAGAGATTGGGGGGGGCTTGAAAATCTGGAAGGAGAGAAGGTTGTCGTTCTTGCCAATGGCTTTAGCTTAGGTGAATTTCAGGTAGAAGATGGAGAAATACATCTCTTAGATGAAGCCACAGAAATTTTAGTAGGAATTCCCTATGAACATTGGATAGAACCTCTGCCATACATGGTGGAGAGTGAAAGGCCATATTCACCCAAAGCACTAAGGGTAATCAATGCACGCTTTCGAATTATAAATTCAAAATCTTTGTGTATAGATATTGGCGGAGGATATTTCCAATATCCATTAAAAAGAATTCATCAGGATCAGATTTTTGATGCTCCGCCGATGACTTACTCAGGAGATGTACAGATGAGAGCTTTAGGTTGGATAAGGGATATGAATAAACCGATGTGGAGTATAAAAAGTAATGAGCCTTTGGCCTTTACGCTTTTATCCGCAGTAGTAGAAATAAAACTCAAAGAATAAAAGGAGGAAAAGATGGGAGGATTGATGACCCTAGAAAATACGAGTAAGGGCCTGAGTAGTATACAGGACTTATATAATACTGTAGAAGACAATAAAAATATTCGTAAAAACTACATCTTGGAACAGAATAAACTAGCACATGAACAACAAGCAAATCGTGCCAAAAAGACGAATATTCTGGAAGAAAATTTGGCTCAACGTCGAGCTAGAGTTGCAGCGATGGGGTTGAGTGGAGATGGATCCGCTTTGGCAGAGCAGCAACGAGAAGCCTACCAGGGTTATAAAGATATTGCAGAAGATGATTACGATTATTATCAGCAATATAAAACCAATCGCGCTAATACCAAATATAAAATTCGCAGCAATGCGGTTAATGGTATTTTAAATGCGACCCAAAGCCTACTCAAATAAAAAAAGCAACTCCGCCGTTTTACGGCGGAGTTATTTTTTTTTGTAAGGAATTAAGAGAATTTTAAAAAAATGGGGGTAACTTCAAAAAAAATCAAAAAAAAGGTTAACAATGAAAGGCGATATTACGGAAGAAATAGTTCACGCACGCGGTATTCCGCAAAAGGTGATTGTTTTTTTGCATGGTTATATAGATAACTGTGAATGTCTAAATCATCGTATAGAAGCCTTTGCTGATAGTTTTGATAATACGGCATTTCATATTCCCGAAGCTCCGCTTTTGTGCGAAATTCATGAAGGAAAACGTCAGTGGTTTTCAATGCATCGTTTTGACCCTAATGATGACCGCAAAACCGTACCAAGTCTTGAGGAATGTCTGGATTTTTATGAAAAGATGACTCCCGGCTTTGAAGAAAGTAGCACGATTGTACAACGCTATATAGAGAATTGTCTCAATCTTTATGGGTTGGAATATAAAGATGTGTGTTTGTGCGGTTTTTCACAAGGCGCCATGTTAGCCATATATACGGCACTACGAATGCAAGAAAAAATAGCTGGTTGTGTCAGCTTTAGTGGTTTGTTAACGGCATCAAAATTTTTTGCCAAACACAAGCCCAATACACCATCGTTTTTATTAATTCATGGAAAAGAAGATAATTTAGTCCGTTATTCCGTAATGGAGTATTCAAAAGAAAAATTGGAAAAGTTTGGGTGTGCAGTGCAAACTTACACAGTTCCTGACGGGCAACACCGCATTACGGAGGATGGCTTACAAGCAGCAACCAAATTTATCACTCAGTGTTTTAAATAAAAGGTTCTGCAATAATTAAACCACCGTTTCCAATCAGGTTGTTTCCTCTGCGCTCAATCTTTAAGTCAGAACCAGAGCCAAAGTTTCTTTCATAAATTTCACCGTAGTTTCCAATGTCACTCATAGCATTTCTAAGCCAATTGGGAGAAAGGCCGAATTTTGCCCAAAGTTTGGGATTGTCGCCTAAAAGATTTTGCAAAGATAAATCTTTTGCGCCGATGAAAATATTTATGTTTTGCGAAGAGATATTATGTTCTTCAGAGAGTTTCAAAGCATTAAAAATCCATTTTACGATAATGCGTAAACTATTATTGTCTTTTGCAACCAAAGCATAAATAGGTTTAATAGCAATGGGTTCCGGTAACAAGACAACATCATCTTTAGAGCTAAAGCGTTTTTCTTTCAGCGCTTGCAAGACAAGAGCATTACCGGTCAGAAGTTGGCACCGATTGAGTAAGAAGGCCTCTTCTGCGCGTTTTTTTGTTTTAAAAGACAAAAGCTTAAAATCAAGTTTGTAAGTATCACTGTAATTTAATAAGTTGTGGTAATCAATAGTGTCATTAATCACACAAACTTTAGCACCTTTGTAGACCTCCATAGAAGTTGCATCAGGAATTTTCTTTGCTAAAAAAGTTTGCTGTTCATAATAGAGAATATCAACCGGCATAAATTTTGAGGAGATTTCATCTCTAGCTGAAAAATTGCTACCACTGAGCATGACGTCGATTTTATTGGAAGCAAGGGCCTGTGTTACATTTTCCGGAGCAATGTTAACCATCTGAAAACGGTCGCCACGATTAAAAACGCCATAAGAAATAGCTTTGCAGATATCGACGTCAAAACCATGCCAAAAGCCGTCTTCATCTTTGTTGGCAAATGCTTTTGTTTGCAGGTCTGTTCCGCAACGTACAATCCCGCGAGTTTGGATATAGCGCAAACCGGCATCACCGGCAGCCAAAGTGCCATTGGCTGAACTCATAAAAATACTTAAACAAGCAAACAAGCGGAATAGTTTCATTTTATTAACCAATTTTTGTTAAACTACCAATAATTCAAAAATTAATATAAGGCAAATTTTATGAAAAGTAAGATTTTTTTGCGACTTATCACATTGAGTTTATGCTTAATATTAAGTCTGAATGCAAATGCTTCTGTCATAACATCCAATGAGGCAAAAGTTTGGGCCGAAAGCAAAGGAAAAGAATTGTTGGATACCTTCGGACAAACAGATTTGGAAAAACGCTACCGCGCGTTAGATAAAATGTTTTTGGAAGATATTGATTTAGACTATATTTCTAAATTTGTAGTCGGTAAATATTGGCGCCAAATGAGTGCAGAGCAACAACAACGCTATCAGCAAATTTTTCAACGCTATGCCTTGAGTGTCTATAAGAGTTTTCCGTTGGATTTTGATACTTCAAAAATCACTTTTGATATTTTGTCTGTAAGGATTGAGCCTAATTATGCCAATGTTCGCGCCAATATACATTTCAATCAAGAGGACCAAAAATCTCAAAACCAAACATTGCAGAACATAATAGTAGAATTTCGCCTAAATAAAACGAACGATAAATTAAGAATTGTTGATTTAAAATTAGGAGAAAGTAGTTTGATTCTCTCTTATCGTAGTCGTTTTTATGAAATGATAGCTCAAAGTGATAATGATATGGAATGGTTTTTGGAAGATTTGGAAACAATCACGCAATCAACCGAAACTCAAAATCTCCAAAAATTAAATTCTCAACAATACTTATAAATATCCACCTATAAGTTGTGGAAAATAGTAACCAATAAAAAAACTCCTCATTTTCTGAGGAGCTTTTTTAGGTATAAAGTATTTATTTTTTAGCTACTTTGGCAGAAGAGTTTTGAGCAAACATAGTGTTATATGCTTTTTTAATCTCTGCAACTTGCGTCTTAAATTTCTTTAAGTTATTACCTTTCAAGTTTTCGCCTGCAGCAGCTTTAATTTTGAGAGGATTAACACGTCTTCCGTTTTGAACGATTTCATAGTGTAAGTGAGGACCTGTTGAGCGTCCTGTGCTACCAACATAGCCGATAACTTGTCCCTGTTTTACGCGTACTCCGGGACGCATACCACGAGCAAATTTTTGCATATGTCCATAAGCAGTGGAGTATTCGGAATTATGACGAATTTTAATATAATTTCCGTATCCTCCGTTATATTTAGCCACCTGAATCACACCATCTCCGGCAGCATAAATAGCAGTACCTTTAGGAGCGGCATAATCTACGCCCCAGTGAATGATAACTCTCTTTAAGATGGGGTGTCTTCTTTTTCCAAAAGGAGAGGAAATACGAGCATTTTGAAAAGCTAAAGGTTTGCGGTGTAAGGTACGTTTCATAGCCAAACCTTTTTCATTATAATAATCAACATTTCCTTTGGAGTCGGTAAAACGATAGAGCTCTAATTTATCTTTTCTTAAGATTAAGCCGGCATAAATGATGTTTCCGGTTTTAACCACTTCACCGCTGGGGGTAATATGATTTTCATAAATCACTTCAAATTTATCGCCATTTCTGACGTCACGTCTGAAATCCACGGCAGCTCCAAATAGATTGCTGAATTTGGCCACGATTTTTCCGGGAACACCTTGTTTACGCATAGAAACAGAAAGTGAGCCAGAGATTTTGCCTGTTGCGCTATTGACTTCTTCCAGAAGTTCATCTTTTTCGGCTTTTGCAATATATTGGTTTTGGTCATTTTTCTCCAAAATATAGCGATGATCAACTTTGGGTTCAATGACTAAAGAATCTAGCGAAATTAGGGTGTTTGTTTGAGTATCTTGAGTGAATGAAACATGCAATTTTTGACCGATTCTCAAATTCGCAGGATTATAAACTTTTTTCAATGTTGCAAAAATAGAGTGAGCCTCATTATAAGACATTCCCAAATCTGTCAACAACGAAATAAAGGTATCACCCTTTTGTACAATAAGCTCTTTTTCCAGATGTTGCTCTTTTTCTTCAACTTCAACCATATCTTGAAGAGAGCGAATATTTTCAATAGATTTTGCCGGATAGAGAGAAGGAGAAACTTCTTGCTGGAGGCTATCATCCAAGGCGTTTTCAAGGATAATATAATTTATAGAATCTGTCGGAGCGATAGAGGCATTAACGTTCGAGTTATTGGTCAAAGACAAAATAAAGGCAATAGCAATAGCTCCGGCATATCCCAAAGCAATAACTTTGTGTTTGTTGCGGCGTTTTACCACCAAACGAACATAACGCAATTGACCAACGCGATTTTTGAGCAAAGTTGCGATTCTTTGGATATCAATGTTTTTATATTTTTGAAACAAATTCATAGTATAATACCATTAAAGTTAACCCCAATTATTGCGCCTAAAGAACCGCAACAATGACACGAATATATTCAATTATAGCAAAAACGCCAAGATTTTTCTAGCCATAATGTGTATAAGTTAGTATATAAAACAGTGGTTTAGAAAAAATTAATAAAAAAATTAAAAAAAGTGCTTGCTTTTATTTTTAGAGTTGGGTATAAGATAAAACGTCCCTTGGGGGTGTAGCTCAGTTGGTTAGAGCGCCTGCCTGTCACGCAGGAGGTCGCGAGTTCGAGCCTCGTCACTCCCGCCATTCAAAAAAGCCGTCGCAAGACGGCTTTTAGTTTTTTTAAGAAGAGGCGAGAAGGAGCGACCTCGGTCGCGAGCTCGAGGATAAAATCAACCGTTGCTCCGGTTGATTTTACCGCAAGAGGCGAAGTTTTGTTGTCGAGCAAGACAAGCGTGAGCTTGTAAAGCGAGACTTAAAAAACGAGTGACCGACGCGCGGTTAGTGAGCGGTATTGCGAACTTACCAAGCTAGAGGAGCATCAATACTCCCGCCACTTAAAAGCCGTCGCAAGACGGCTTTTTGTTTTTGAAGAAAAGGCGAGAATGAGCGACCTCGGTCACAAATCAAATTGACATAATGCAAAAATTCTTTAATATGAGCCATAATTTCTAATTTTTAATATTATAGTTATGGAAAATTATTTTTTTATCCGCAATTATAAGGCGGGAATTCTTGATTCTGTGGAAAGAGAGCTCTTTAGAGCATGGCCGTCACCTCCACAATTTAAAGAATGGTTTAAGCTATTTAGAGAATCTTTAGGTACGCACTCTCAAATTATTATTGCCATAGATGAAAACGAAAAAATCATTGGTGGCGCAGGAATAAAAATCAGAGACAGAGACCTAAGCAAAAGAAAATCTAAAGAAATAATTCTGATGTGGATTTTTGTCATAGAAGAATATAGAAGACAGGGCCTGGCAACAAGGATGCTTAAACAGATTCAAAAGGTGGAGAGAGCTCCTGTGATGCAAATGGTGCATTTTGGGTGTTGCTCCAGTATGGGAATGCAATTTTGTGGTAAAAACGGATGCAGACTTATCTCATTCGAAGATTTTACAAAGAAAGATAAATATGGATTTACCACGAACGACCAATATCTATCTTACTTGCAAGAGGCTAAAAAAGTAGCATGCATGAAACTAAAAAAGAAGTGATAAAAGGCGGAAAATTTTCCGCCTTTTCGTTTAGAGTTCGTGAACAGCTTGATTGATGGTTTTAATCGTTCGTGACTTATTTTCAAAAGATTGCAGAACATCAATCTGTCCCCAATAAAACCAATTCCCGACCTTAAGTGAAATTTCATCGCCTTTTTGCACACCGAGAAGAGCCGGCATAAAGTCATGACTGATATAAAAGCAAACAAACGTACCATCAGCTTGCGAGAGAATGCAATAATATATCCGTTGCGGATACAAAGAACGTTCCTCAGGGAAAGACAGAAAGAATATATTCTCAACGCAAACTTCCGCTTCAAAATAACTGCATTTATTATGCAGCATTTCTTGCTGTCCGATATCTGTCCATTGTTGCGTAAGGTTTTTGCACTCAATAACCCCCATGACTTGAGATTTTTCAAAAACGACCTCTAATTTGAGTTTAAGAATATCATTTTCTTTGGCCAAAGCAAATTGGGCAATATCATTAAAGCACACTGCACATCGAAAAAACTTATCATCTTGGGTTGCAATATCGCAAGCAAATGGATAGGAAGAATTCCCGACATGTTCAATCACAATTTTGCGAACACAAAGTTTCACTTCATATTCGTCACCTGACTTACAATAAGAAGTTTCCATAAATTAAAAATTTTCTAAGTTCTACAATAATTTAATAAAGATAGATTATTGCCTGTAAGCTATTGCAAAAAACGCCAAACGTCAAGTCTATTCAAAAAATGAGCTCTTGACCTCATTGATGGTAGGCCAAATTTCGCCTTCTTTAGCACATTTAACGCCTAAGAAAATTTTTGTTTTGGCGGTAATACGGAATAAATTTTTCAAATCCTGAAAATATTTGCGAACATAAAAATAATTTTCAGGCTTGAGTTCCCAAGATTCTTGTTTGGTATCATCATTTGATTGATAAATCACCAGGTTGTTATCTAAAAAATAACCACGCGGATAATTTTGCAAAACGTGAGAGGTTTGCTCATTATCCAAGCCCAGATGAGACAAAATATCTCGATGAGAAAAAGGCTGTCCGCTTTCGCCCAAGATAAGTCCTACTTCAGGGATAATGATAAAAGCACGGCGTTTTTCGTGATAAGCCTTAACGGACTGATTCATTTTTCTCTCCTTAAAAATTCGAAATACAAACGGTATTATAGCTTGAAGGTATTTAAACATTATTAACTTTCCCTATATAAAATAAAACCAACAGAAAGGAGAGGAAAATGCCCTCAACGACAAATTTTGGAATAATCAAAAAACTCAAAAGTATTGTTCGCAAAACCGGAAATGTGTTTTTTTGGAGCGGTAAAGATAAGGGAATTACCGAAGATATTGCCCGCAAAATTCAAAGAACGGCATATGAGGTTTCTCAAACACATCACAAAGAAACTTTTACACCACCTTATAAGGAAATAGCCAAACAGCTACAAGTTCAAGATGAAGCAATCTATCGAGCAGCCATTTATCGCTTAGCAGATATTGCCGTCAATGAAGATCGCATGGCACTTGATATTTTGGATATGTTGGAGCAAGAAGTAAAAAAGACGGCAAAAAGCAAAGACTTGCAAGAATATATTCAACAAAAAATAGATTTTATTAAACAGGTAAGAAAAGTAAAACCATGAGTGAAGATAGACCCAATATTCCCGATGAATTAAAACCGGCACGTCCAAGTTGGCACAAAAGAATATTAATGACAGCTTTGCGTTCCCCCTTAAGCACAACAATAATTCTCTTATTTTTATATTGTGGTATTCAAGCCTTTTTGTTGAACATAAATCCGACAGGCAATAAGTTATATATGATTTGCTTGATTTTTATTTGGATATTTTGGTATGTTGCTCGCAATTTGTTTCAGCTGATATTATTAGCCATCATCATAGCTTATGGGGTATCTTTGTATCATGATTATTCCACCCGCGAAATTTCGCAATGTGAAGCCTCAGGCGGAGAGTGGAACGAACAAACCGAGCAATGCGAAGAAAAAACCGGATTTTGGGCTCAAGTTTTTAAAAGATTTCACGATTTAGCGATTTATGCCGAAGATGGTAATAAAAAAGCTCCCGAATAGGGAGCTTTTTTATGGCTTATTCGACGGTGACTGACTTAGCTAAGTTTCTAGGTTGATCCACTTCTCGTCCCAATGCATCAGCCGTGTAGTAGGCTAAAAGTTGCAACTGGATGTTTGCAAGCATGGGGAAAGTTGTTTCATCGGTTTGCGGGGTAAACAAGCAAGTATCAAATAGTCCTTCCTTAATGTCAGAATGCAAAGGCAAAACGGCAATAACTTTAGCGTTTCTGGCTTTTGCTTCTTCACAGTTTGAAATCATTTTAGCAAATGTTACTCCTGGTCCTAAAATAGCAATCACTGGCATATTTTCATCTAATAGAGCAATTGGGCCATGTTTGAGCTCTCCTGCGGCATAAGCATTGGCATTGATATAGCTGATTTCTTTGAGCTTAAGAGCTCCTTCTAAAGCACTGGCCAAATTGATTCCGCGTCCGATATAAACCAAATCACTATAAGATGTCAGTTTTTGTGCCAAATTTTGCGCTGCAGTGGAATTGCTTAAAATCTCTTCCATTTTAGCAGGCAATTCGGTTAAATTTTGCTTTAAGACAGCTAATTGATTAGCGGAAATAGAGGTTTTTTGCTCTGCAAAATACAACCCCATCCAGTAAAGAGCAGCCAGCTGAGCGGTATAAGACTTGGTTGCCGCCACACTTACCTCAATTCCGGCTTGAAGCGGAACAACACAATCTCCGTAGCGAACAATGCTTGAATCCTCGCGATTGGTCAAAATAAGAATTTGCGCCCCTTTTTCTTTGGCTTGTTTAACGGCTGTAATCGTATCTGCAGTTTCTCCCGACTGTGAAATTCCGATAAACAAAGTATTCTCAGAGGTAATATTTTTGCGATAAATATATTCGCTGGCCGCTTCAACATGCACCGGAATCTGGAGCCAATCTTCCCAAAGATTTTGCGCAAACATTGCGGCGTGCAAAGAAGTTCCGCAGGCAATAATGCTGATGTTTTGAATTTTTTCCAAATTTAGCGTGCAAGGCAATTTGCCCCAAACAATAGCCTCATCACTCAGGTGTTCTTGCACGATTTTACGAATAATAGCGGGTTGTTCATTAATTTCTTTCAGCATAAAATGCTTATATCCGGCTTTGCTGATAACCTCCGGATTAAAGCCAATTTCTTCAATTTCTTTATTGATAAGATTACCGTTTAAGTCTTTGACTTCCACTGAGTTCTGCTTAACAATTGCCAGTTCACCGTCATTGAGGTGAATAATTTTTTGAACTTTGCCGAGAACGGCCGGAATATCGCTGGCAATAAAGTTTTCATTGTCGCCCAAGCCGATAATGAGGGGAGCATTTTTGCGCACGGCAATAATTTTATCAGGCTCATCTTTGTGCATAATACAAAAAGCAAAGGCCCCTTCCAACTGTTTAACGGCTTTGATGACGGCTTGTTCCAGATTTGCGCAAGTTTTATATTCTTTATCAATCAAATGAACAGCAGTTTCGGTATCTGTTTGAGAATGAAACACAAAACCTTCTTTTTCAAGACGAGCGCGTAATTCTTGGTAGTTTTCAATAATACCATTGTGAACCAAAACCAATTTTTTATCATTAGAGAGGTGAGGGTGAGCATTTTCAACCGTCGCTTTTCCATGGGTTGCCCAACGAATATGCCCGATTCCTACATGAGATGATTGAACTTGGTTTTGGTGGTTAGAAATAACCTCAAACAAGTTATTGAGTTTTCCTTTAGCCTTAAAAACATCAATTTCGTTATTGTCGTTTAAGGCAATACCGGCAGAATCATAGCCTCTGTATTCCAAATTTTTCAAGCCGTCAAGCAAGGTTTGAGCAACGGCATTATTGCCGATATATCCGATTAATCCACACATAGTTATTTCTCCTTATTTGAGGTATCCGATTTTGCGTAAGGTATTGAGCACATTTTCCTTATTGCGCTTTTTGATTGGCTTAATCGGTCGACCGGCATAAACTGTCCAAGGTTCAAATTTGTAGTTTGACGGAACAAAACTCAAAGCACCGATGCTAACCCCTTCGGGAATATTGTTGTTAGGCATAATGACAGAGTTTGTGCCGACACCTGTATATTTTCCTAAAGTAACATTACCTTGAATTTCTTTAACTTCGGGTAAGGAGTGGGTAACAAGCTCGTTGACATAGTCGTTGCTACTGAGCCAAATTTTAACACCTGCAGCAAGGCTAGAACATTCTCCCATCTGAAAAGTGTATTTACCATCACCTCCGGCAATATAAGTTCCGGGAGCAATTTCGCAATCAGAGCCGATTTTGCAGGCAGAAGAGATACGGCAAAAATCTGCGATTCTGACATTATCGCCGATATCCATGAGTTCAGGCTTTTTAATGATGACATATTCGCCTAAAGTGAAGTTCTTTCCATGTTTCATATTTTAGTTCCCTGTTTAATTACTAACTAAAAATATAGTTGCGGAAAGTTCAAAAAAACACAAACCAAATAAAATTACAAATTGTTACGTTGTTGATATTCCTAAAATATTTCAAATTATTACAAAAAAAAGAACTCTCTTTATTCAAGAGAGTTCTTGTGATGATTTTGTCTGTCCTATTGCACTATTTATCAGCACCAGGAGCCGACATTACTTTACCATCCAAGTCATATCTTTCGATTTTTGCTTTAGTATTCAAACCTTCAAAAACTTGAGCTACGGCTTGTTGAGTAAGCATGGCTTCAATTTGCGGACGAACGGCCTTAAGTTCCAAAGGTTTGGTGTTACGAATGTCATCAACTTGAATAATATGATAACCGAATTGGGTTTTTACCGGAGATTTGGAGTAAGATCCTTTCTTCATTGCAAAGGCAGCTTTACCAAATTCAGGTACCATCATATTTTGAGTGAAATAACCCAAATCGACAGCTTGGTCTTTAGAATATTTCTTAGCCAAATCATTAAATTTGGCGCCTTTTTTCAGTTGAGCAATAATGTCTTTAGCTTGAGATTCGGAGTTAACCAAAATATGACGAGCTTTAACTTCTTTTTGAGATTTGAAATCCTTTTTATATTTATCATAAGCAGCTTTAACTTCTTTGTCGGTAACAACTTTTTTAACATTCTTTTCTAAGAAGACTTTACGAGCCACATCTTCTTGAGCGGTTTTGAGTTGTTCTTTATATTCGGGAGTATTGGTAACATCATCGGCCACAGCAGCTTGGTAAACGAGTTTGCCGTTAACATAGATATCCAAAGCTTTAGCATAAAAATCTTCAAAAGGTACTTTAGCTTTTATTTGCGGATTTTCTTCATAACCTTTTTTAATTTCGTCAACGGTAATCTCTTCACCGTTAACAACAGCGGCGATTCCGTCTTTGCCTTCTGCAAAAGCATTATGCGAGAAAGCCAAGGCAGATACAACAGCCAAAGCCAAATATTTGTTTTTCATAATATTTACCTCCGTAAAACATTAAACTTTGCTTATTTATATAATATGCGGTCAAAAAAATCCAAACTATTTTTTTATATGGTTTATAACTTTGAATGAATAAGAGTAAACTATTGACTCTATGAGAGATAAACACTAAATATAGAAAGAATTTAAGAATTAGAATAAGGTAAAATAATATGATAGGTAAACTCGCCCGTGCCATCTTCGGCAGTGCCAATGACCGCTTTGTTAAGAAGCAATATAAAATTGTCCAAAGAATCAATGCTTTGGAGCCAGAAATTACCAAATTAAGTGATGCTGAGCTAAAAGCCAAGACCGATGAGTTTAAGCAACGCCTACAAGCAGGTGAAACCTTAGATGACTTATTGCCGGAAGCTTTTGCAACCGTTCGTGAGGCGGCCAAACGCACACTTGGTCAACGTCACTATGATGTTCAGTTGATAGGTGGTATTGTTCTGCACAAAGGTATGATAGCCGAAATGAAAACTGGTGAAGGTAAAACCCTGGTTGCCACCTTGGCTGCATATTTGAATGCGCTGACCGGTAAGGGCGTTCACATTGTTACCGTAAATGATTACTTAGCAAAGCGTGACGCGGAGTGGATGGGACAAGTTTATCGCTTTTTGGGCTTGAGTGTTGACTATATTGTTCATGAAAAAAATGATGAAGAACGCCGCGCAGCCTACAACTGTGATATTATTTACGGAACCAATAATGAATTAGGCTTTGATTATCTGCGTGATAATATGAAATTCAGCCTCGAAGATATGGTTCAACGCCCGTTTAACTATGCGATTGTCGATGAAGTTGACTCAATTTTGATAGACGAGGCAAGAACGCCGTTGATTATTTCCGGTGCGGCAGAAGATTCTTCTGAGAAGTATATCAGCGTCAATAAAATTATTCCGCAGTTGCTTGCTTCAGATTATGAAAAAGATGAAAAAGCCAAGACGGTTGTTTTAACCGAGGCCGGAATGGAACATGTTGAGAATTTGCTCAAACAAGTAGGGCTTATTACCGAAGGCGGATTGTATGACATCAATAACGTCTCTTTGGTTCATTATGTAAATCAGGCTTTACGCGCTCATAAAATGCACATTCGTGATGTTGACTATATTGTCAAAGACGGCAAGGTTATGATTATTGATGAGTTTACGGGCCGCATGATGGAAGGTCGTCGCTATTCAGATGGACTTCACCAAGCAATTGAAGCCAAGGAAGGTGTCAAAATTCAATCAGAGAACCAAACTTTGGCCTCAATCACCTTCCAAAACTATTTCCGCTTATATCCGAAATTGTCAGGTATGACCGGTACGGCCATGACCGAAGAAGCCGAGTTTAATGATATTTATGGTTTAAGTTGTGTTGAAATTCCGACTAATCGTCCGGTACAAAGAGTAGATGAACATGATGTGATTTACCGTACCGAAAAGGAAAAATACAAAGCCATTATTGATACGATTCTTGAATGCCACAAAAAAGGACAACCGATTTTGGTAGGTACGACTTCGATTGAAAAATCCGAACTTGTGGCAGAGATGTTGCGTGCTCAAAGCTCTGTTCGTTTTGAGGTATTGAATGCCCGCCATCATGAAAGAGAAGCCGCTATTGTTGCTCAAGCAGGTGTTCCCGGAGCCATTACCATTGCCACCAATATGGCAGGACGAGGTACGGATATTCAGCTTGGCGGTAACGTTGAGATGAAGTTAAAAGAAATGCTTACCGGTGAAGAAACTCCTGAGCAAGTAGAAGCACTCAAAGAAAAAATCAAACAACAAGTTGCTGCAGATAAAGAAAAAGTAATTGCTTGCGGTGGTTTGTATATTTTGGGTACGGAGCGTCATGAAAGCCGCCGTATTGATAACCAATTACGCGGTCGTTCCGGACGCCAAGGGGACCCCGGAACCTCCAAATTCTTCTTATCTCTAGAAGATGACTTAATGCGTATTTTTGGTTCCGAGAGAATGTCGGTTATGTTGCAACGTCTGGGCTTGCCTGAAGGCGAGGCGCTTGTTCACCCTTGGATAAGCAAAGCCTTGGAAAAAGCCCAACAAAAGGTTGAAGAGCGTAACTTTGATATTCGTAAGAATTTGTTGAAATACGACAATGTTATGAACGACCAACGCAAAGTTATCTATGAACAACGCAAAGAATTGATGGAAACAGAAGATGTTTCAGGAACTCTGCAAGATATGCGAGAGGAATATTTGTCAGATGTGATTTGTTCGTTCTTACCATCACATTTGACACCGTCTGAATGGCCGCTCCAAGAGCTAAGTCAAGAGTTGTTCCGCATTACGGGTTTTGCTTTCCCGTTAGAGGATTGGGCCAAAGAGCCTGAAATGGATACCGAAACCATGCGCACCAAAATTCTTGAGACTTTGGAAGCCGAATTAATAGCTAAAAACGCTCATGTTCCGGAAGATATTATGCATCTTCTGCAAAAAAATATTCTTTTGCAGGTTTTAGATCAATTATGGAAAGACCATATTGCCACCTTGGATATGATGCGTCATACAATTGTTTTGCGAGCTTATGGTCAAAAAGACCCATTGATTGAGTATAAGAAAGAGGCCTTTAACCTGTTTTCAAATATGTTGGATCAGTTGCGCGAAAAGACCACGTTTTTAATGTGCCGCGCCATGATACAAACGGAAAGTGCCGAGGCCTTTCAGGCAGCAGGACAACAAGCTCCGCGTATGCAAGAAGTCCATGAACAGCCACAAACTTTTGTTGGTTCTTCAGCCACAGGAGAAGAAAGAGAGGAAAAAATCACTCCTTTCCGTTATGCTCAAGGAGCGATTGACCCCAAAGACCCGAGCACCTGGGGAAAAGTTGCCCGCAATGACCCATGCCCTTGCGGCAGTGGTAAGAAATATAAACATTGCCACGGTCAAGTTGCTTAAAACAAAAAAGCCTCTGATTTTTCAGAGGCTTTTTTGTTTTAAGAGGTTAAGCATTACCGGATAAATAAGAAAGCCGGTCCAAATCAACACCCAAAGATTCAATAGCTTTTTGCCATTTTTCTTCATCTTTGGTGCGAAAGACCAATTCAGGTGAGGTGTTAGCCACTAACCAAGTGTTGTTGATAATTTCATTTTCAAGTTGTTGCGGACCCCAGCTGGCATACCCTAAAGCTACCAAATTGTCTTTTGGTCCTGTTCCGAAAGCAATATCTGTAATAATGTCAATTGAAGAAGAAATCGCCATAGTGTCATTAATCACGATAGTGTCTTCTTTAACATAATCAGTCGAATGCAAAACAAATCCTCTGACTTTTTCCAAAGGTCCGCCCTGATGCAAATCAATTTGTTCAATTGGGCGTAGAGTGTTGATGGGCAGTTGGTTCGCAAGGTCTGCAAAAGAAAATTCTTTGATTTTTTTATTAACGACAAAACCCATAGCGCCGTCTTTAGAGTGAGAGCAAATATAAATCAAGGTATTAGCAAAACGTTCGTCTTGCATATTAGGCATGGCAATCAAGCATTTACCGGTCAAATAATTTCCTCTAAAAGTCGTCATTATTTTATACCCTAATTAAATTACTCAACACTTGTATCTTATCACAGAATAAAGTAATTTAGAAATAGAATTTAAAGGTATTTTAAAATAAATGAAAAAAATTATAGGAATCATAGCGTTTCTGGGCATATTTTGCACATTAGCAAAGGCTGAGGAAACGATTACTCCCAAGGCTCCGGAAGCTTTGAGCAATAACGTTATTGTTGATTTAGCCCCAGGCGATTCTGATGAGCATAAAATCACGTTATCTGACCAAGTCGGAACCATATTAGAAGTCGGACGATATTTTGAAAAGAACTATCCCGATAACTTTATAGATATGGATTTATCGGACGACGTCCGTAAATTTTTTCCATATTTATCGCCGCAAGAGGTCTATGACCGTGAAGAATTGATTCGTGACGGTGTTAAAATCTATCGCACCCTCAAAGAAGCCTATGATATGGTAAAAGCCAAGCTCATGGTTCCAGAGGCTCCGCCGTTGGTTGTAGCACCCGAAGACTATGATGATTATACCCCAGAGCCATATATAGACGCCGGAGAAGGGAAAACCTTGGTAATAACGGATATCAAAAAGGTTTTGTCATATGGTCCGGATCAAAGAGACTATGATGCCTATAAGGCGCACCTGGAGAAAAAACGCCAACAAGAAGCCTTAAAAAATGGAGATGGTTTCGGACGTTTGAGTAAGGTTTTGTCTGAGTTGGAATGGCGTAAATTACCTTTCTATGGGTTAATTTACGGCAATCCCGTAATCGGCAATAAAGGGATAGGTTCTTGGGTTGAAGATAAGTCTGATAAAAACTTAAAAGCCTCTCTGTTATCAGAAACCACCTCCACGAATGAGCAAGAAGATATCAGGGGTGTTTTGCGTATCAAAATTCCGCAAGGAAAAGTAATCCCCGCATTTGATACTGACTATGCCTCCAAACCCAAAATCAGTTTTGAAGGGTCACAAAATTTAGCCAGCACCGATATCTTTATGCCGATTCCCAATCGAGTAGATGTATTGGAGGCAAAAGAGCAGGCGGGATATAGCCAAGATTTGGCAATTCCTGTAGTGTACCATCTTCAAGATAAAAATAAAAATTTAGTTCTGAAAGCCAAGGTTGATTTTGCACTCTGTTCGGCAGAAAAGGCTTGTCAAAAGTTTTCGCTCACGCCAAGCATAGAGTTAGAGCCGGGATTAGGATTTAGCTCCAGCGTCAGCAACTACATTACACAACATTTTAACTATTTGCCCTCAACCGAATTGGATGACTTGTCGGTAGAAAAAGTCATTTATGATGAAGACAATAAAACTTTAAGAATTGAGTTAAAAAACTCAGGCCTTCTAGGTCAACCGGATATTTTTGTGAATGCTGGCAAAGGAATATATTTTTCACGTCCGCGCATCGCCATAAATGATGAAAAAATCACTGCGTTACTAGATGTTTCCGGTAATACAAAATATTTAATCGGCAGGGAAGTTGAGATTATCGTCGTAAAAGATAAATACAATGCATTGCGCACTTATAAAGAAGTAAAAGCAGCCTCGATTTTTGACTTTATGAGTGAAAAGCTGACCTTGGGACTAATGTTCTTGGCCTTGCTTGGTGGCTTTATCCTAAACTTTATGCCTTGCGTTTTTCCGGTATTATCCTTAAAGCTTTTATCGGTTGCCGAGTTTGGCGCCCAAAATAAATCCAAACTCAAAAAGAGCTTTCTTTTCACGGTGATAGGAATTTATGTTACCTTTTTGCTGTTGGCAGCTTTGCTAGCAGGGCTGAAAAGTTTGGGCTATGCCGTTGGCTGGGGTATGCAGTTCCAAAATCCGATATTTGTAACTATTATGCTTTTCATCATCACGCTGTTTATAGCGCAAATCAAAGGCTATTATTCCATAACTTTACCGGATTCTTTGGCGCGTTTGTCCATGTCTTTGAGGGATAAATCAGCCTTGCGCCATATTTTTACGGGAGTGCTGGTAGTGATAATGTCCACCCCGTGCACCGCACCTTATTTAGGCACGACCATAGGCTTTGCTCTGGCCGGCAATATGAGCGATATTTTTGCAATTTTATCTATGGTGGCTATTGGTGTTTCTCTGCCATACTTGTTGTTCATCATAGTGCCGGATGTTTCAATCTTTGTTCCCAAACCGGGACCGTGGATGGCACGCCTCGAGCATTGGATGAACTTTTTGCTCGTGCTGACAATCATGTGGTTGCTAAGCATTTTGTGGTCACAAATCGGAATTATGCCGGTATTTCGCCTGAGCGGATATTTAGCATTATTCTTCTTTTTTGTCTGGTTTTCTCAAAAAGTCATTAATCAAATTGAGCTAACGGAACCAGAGCCAGAGGTCAAACAAGGTGCCCAAAAAATCATCAAAAGATTTTTCTGGCTGTTGAGTATTTTGTTATTGGTTCTTTCAGCATGGGATGTCAAAACAAGTTTTAATCAAGCCCGTCAAGTGGCACAAACACAAAATCTTGAGACGTTAGACTTATCGCAAATTGCTCAAGATGTTCGTGATGGTAAAATTGTCTTAGTCAACGTCGGAGCCAGCTGGTGCTTAACCTGTACTTATAATGATTATCTGGTCTTTGGGAATATCTCTGTCAAGAAATTGATGAATGAGTATAAGATTAAAGTCATCAATGTTGATTGGACCAATTACAATGCAGAAATTTTAGCTTTTATGGAAAGATTCGGGCGTAAAGGTATTCCTTTTTCAATTTTGTTCACGCCCAATATCCCCGAAGGCATGGTCTTACCGGAGATAATGACCGAGCGCGAGTTAAGCGAAATCCTCCGTAGCGTCGCCCAATAGCCAAAATATAAAAATCGCGCTAAAATCCTTTGACAAACGCTTTTGAATATGCTAAGTTATAAGAAGACAAGGTTCAGTTATAACGGAGTGTATTATG
>CALXTW010000002.1 GCA_944391515.1 uncultured Alphaproteobacteria bacterium | reverse complement strand
GTTTAGGGGAGGCCAGTGCTAAAGGCTTATAGCCGCATATGAAGAACCCCGCGTTTTACGCGGGGGTATCTTTTTTAGAGCTAATTTCCTCGATATGTGGAATAACCATTGGCTGACAAGGTTATGGGAATGTGGTAATGTGTGTTTTCTTTTATTTGAAACACAACTTCAACATATGGATAGATTGATTGTTGCTTTTGAGCGGCAAAGTACTCTCCCGTTTCAAAAATAAGTTTGTAGATGCCAAAATTGTTAGAAGTTTGAGGCAAAAAAATTACCTACGCGACCATTGGCATCCGTTTTGCTTTGGGCTACTGTAATCCATTGTTGATCTTGTTGTTTTTCCAGACGAATGGTTACATCTGAAGCCGGTTTTCCGGTATTGATATCCAAGATATGTGTGCTTAATTGATAAGTTACAGGCTCTGCGGCAAAGGCTGTCGCGCCATAGCAAATAAGGGCTAGCAGAGGTAAATATAATTTAGTCATTATTCTATCTCCTTAGTCTTTTTGATTACATTGTTCTTGGATTTTACGATATATTAACTTAATTTTATATAAAAATTTAAAATGTTCCATATTATCAGTTTGAGTAGGTTTTGAAATGACTGTTGTGCGATGTCCTTGGGTGAATTTGAATAACCCTTTGTATGTGAAATATCACGATGAAGAATGGGGCAAGCCCGTCTATGATGATGCGACACTCTATGAATTGCTGATTTTGGAGTGTTTTCAGGCAGGGCTTTCTTGGCAATGCGTTCTTAACAAACGAGAGGATTTCAGAATTGCTTATGAGGGTTTTGACATTGAAAAAGTCATAAAGTTTGATGACAAGAAAATTCACGAACTCATTCAAAATCCAAAGATAATTCGCAACCGCCAAAAGATTGAAGCCAGCATTAAAAACAGTCTTGTCTTCAAACAAATTCAGCAAGAATATAACAGTTTCAGCGCCTATATTTGGGGATTTAGCAAGCAACAAATTATTCGTGAAGATTGTATGATGCATACGACCTCGCCTCTTTCGGATAGAATTTCTAAAGACCTCAAAAAACGCGGTATGCGCTTTGTCGGCAGTACGACAATTTATTCTTATCTGCAGGCGGTCGGCATTATCAACGGGCACACGAGTGATTGTTTTTGTGCCTGAGTTTTAGGATTGCAAGTTCCAGAGTTTGGCGTATTTCCCTTGGTTTTTGAGTAATTGTTTGGGGCTTCCCTCTTCAATGATTTTGCCATTTTCAAGCACGACTATTCTATTCATATTTTTGAGTGTGGACAAGCGATGTGCCACGGCAATTACGGTTTTGCCTTTCATAATTTTTTGTAGAGATTGCTGAATGTATTTTTCAGACTTACTGTCGAGTGCGGAAGTCGCCTCATCGAGCAATAAAATTGAACTGTCTTTTAGAATGGCTCTTGCAATGCCGACACGCTGTCTTTGTCCGCCAGAGAGTTTTATGCCTTTATCGCCGACATAAGTTTGGTAGCCTTGAGGTAAGTTATCGGCAAATTCGGCGACGTAAGATTTTTGCGCTGCATCAATGACTTGCTTATGGGCGGCGTTAAACTTACCATAAGATAAATTTTCAGCTAAAGTTCGGTGGAACAAAGATGTGTTTTGCGGAATAGACGCTATGGCTTGGTGCAGGCTTGCTTGGGTTACTTGGGCAATATCTTGGCCATCAATAAAAACTTGATTTGCAGGTGTATCGACCAGTCTTTGCAAAATATGCAGCAAGGTCGTTTTTCCACCGCCTGACATGCCGACAATTCCTATTTTTTCACCGGCATTGATTTTCAAATTAAAATCCTCAAACACTTGTCCGCCATTGCGATAACCAAAGTTGAGATGCTTAAATTCTATTAAACCGTCCTTAATTTTTAGTTTTTTGGCGTTTGGGGCATCCGTGATTTCCGGTGTTTCGGAGAGCATTTTCAGATTATTTTGTAATTTGTAGAGCTGAGAGCGGTTGCCCATCCAAATTCCTGCCAAATTTCCTAACATGCCGCCCAAAGACATCACCGAACTCAAAACATAAACAATATCGCCGGCTAGAATTTCTCCTTTTGCCCAGAGGACAACCGGATAAATTATCATCAAGCATTCAAACAAGAGTAATGAGACATCCAATATCAAATGATTTTTGGTTTTAACCCAAGCCTCTTTAAAGATTGATTTGCTCACGATATTATAGTCTTTTTCCAGCCTTTGAACCTCACGATTAAGGCTCGAAAAAATCTTTAAGACAAAGTAATTGCTTATCATATTCACAATACGGCCAAAGATTTTATTGGTCATATTTTCTTGCTGAGCCGATGCCTTAAAAGTATTACGTGACACTTTATGAAAAATAACCAACAACACGATTGCAGAACAAAAATAAATTATGGCCAAGAGAGGATAAATTTGAGCAATTAATACCAGCATGATGATTAGGGTGCAACAAGAGGTATAAAAGCTCAGCAAAAAATCACCAAGAGAGCTAAACGCGGCAATACTTCGGCGAGAGTTTTCAATTTTGGAACAAACTTCTCCGGGGGTGTTTTTGCTCCAAAAAATTTTGTGTTGTCCGAGCGCTTGCAAGAATAAATCTTGGCGGATATTAATGCCAAGTGGAGCAAAGATTTTGCTTTGCAAAACATACATTACCCAAAGTGTCAGTAAAGTCGAGGCTATGAGCATCAGACTTAACGAGAGCAACATTGAGAGAAGTTGTTGCCAGACTTCTTCTGAAACCTGATTGGCGTTGATTAAGTTGATAATCTTACTAATATTCCAAGGCACAAACTGCGTGAATAAGGACGTAATCGGCAAAACAATCAGCGTTGCCGCCAAGCTCCATTTTGCAGGCGCATAATATTTTTTGATGAAATCTAAGACGAGGTGATTATTCATGTTTTGCTCCCTCTAATTTTTGAAGGGTCCAATACTGATAAAATTTTCCTTTACGGCTCAAGAGCTCTTCTAACGTTCCGTCCTCGACGATTTTGCCTTTTTCAAGCACTATTATCCTATCCATATTTTTGAGTGTGGACAAGCGATGTGCCACGGCAATCACGGTTTTGCCCTGCAACATTTTTTCTATGGCTTTTTGAATATAAAATTCAGACTCACTATCAAGTGCCGAAGTTGCTTCATCTAAAACCAATATCGGTGCATCTTTCAATAAAGCTCGTGCGATTGACAGGCGTTGCATTTGTCCGCCGGAGAGCTGATTTTGAGCATTGAGCAAAGTTTTATAGCCGTTGGGCAAAGCCTCAATAAACTCGGCGGCATAAGCGTCTTGGGCGGCTTTTTCAATTTCAGATTGGGTAGCCCCTACTCTGCCATAAGCAATGTTTTCGGCAATAGAGCGCTCTAGCAAAGATGAGGTTTGCGGCACATAAGAAATGGCCTGATGAAGGCTGTCTTGCGTTACATTCTTAATGCTTTGCCCGTCAATTAAAATCTCGCCCGATGAAACATCAAAAAAGCGTTGCAGCAAGTTTATTAAGCTTGACTTTCCGCCGCCTGATGCCCCTACTATGCCGACCTTTTGTCCTGCCGGTATCGTCAGATTAAAATTCTTAAACAATAATCTGTTCCTATGGTATCCAAAGTTTACATGGCGGAATTCGATATTGCCTTGTTTGACTTGCAAAGGGAATGCATTTACGGCGTCTTCAATTTCGTGCGGTTGCGAAAACGGAATTAAGTTGGTGCGCATTTCGGCAAAAACGCCACTATAAATAATTCCCCTATGAATCAAGTACGAAACCGTATCTGAGACATTTTGTAAAAGCAAAAAAATCAAGACCATATCGGCGGCTTTAATTTGCCCGATTTTCCATAAGTAAAAACCATAAAACAAAAATAAGATATAAATGATTTGAAAATATAGTTTTTCGCCTTGCGACTGCAGTGCCTCGACATTGACCGATTTATTGGTGATTTGGCTTTCTGACAAGAGCTCTTTGTGTAGGCGTTTTTTCTCATAATCAAAGCCATTAAAAACCCGAACAAAAAAGTTGTTTTGCAGCGTGTCTATCATTTGGCCGCTGACTTTGTTTTTGGCCTCAACCATGGCAGAGCGCAAATTAATGGATAGTTTGCCTATCCTGAACAAAACCAAAATAGAGAGCAAAAGGAACCCCATAAACGCGCAAGCAAACATCGTGTTGACGCTCATTAACATCACAAAAATCACAATCAGTTGCACAATGTCTGACAAATAATAAAACAAGGCGCTATAAAAGCTGGCATTGCCGGCTAATTGTTCACTTTTTTGTGCCAAGGAGCCTGCCATATTATCCGCAAAATAAGATACTGAATGACCATTGATATAGCGAAAGCAATCCAAACTCATTTGTTTATAAACAGTTGCCCGAAAGCGTACCGTACTCAAATAATGAAAAATATTTGATAGAACCTTGGCAAAAACCGTTGCCAAAACCATACCCGTCAACAAAAGCCAAATTTTATTTTCAATATCAGCAAACTTACTTTCTTCTCCGAAAAGCGCCACCATTTGGGAAAACAAATAAGGTGACATTTTTTCTAAAACAACCGATAAAATTCCACAAATAGCCAAAGGCAAAAATATTTTTTTGTTTTTCATGGCATAGAGCCATAAGTAAGCTATCGGGCTTTTGGGAAAGGGTTTCACGTTTTTGCTCCTTTATTTGCAATCACTTGAGTTAACTATAGCATTAGGGCGTAATGGAAACAACGTTTGATTGTTTTTTTACACAAATTTTAACACCAAGAAAAAAGTCTTGTACATCAAAGTACAAGACTTTCAAGTTATTAGCGTTTTAGAACTAACAAATGTTTTTTTAGTGAGTTTGAATCGGGATACTCCCAAGTCATATTATTAATATTGCAGACAACCAGTACGCAGTGATGTGTGGCATAAATAAACTTACCTTCCAGCGGTTTATCTCCTGCGGCAACTCGTAATTCTGAAATTTCTTTCCACATCGGAACCAATGTCTTCACATCAGAAAAATTCAACAATTTTCCGTCTAAGCGATCGAGATAAAGCGAAACTAAAGACTGTTTCATTGGTTGCACGCGCGAATGAATAACCAAAGTCGGGGAGATTCTGTAACCGATAATGCGTCCGTTTTCCGGTTGACATATGGTTGTTTCAACCAAATTCTCATAAACATAGCGGGGCTTGGTGTAATCATCCACTTTTTCAGGGAGTTGTCCGTTCCACCAAGGTTCGCCTGCCGGACCGTCATAAACGCCTTCTTTACCGCTCAGTTCATCTTGAATACGTTTTCTTTCTTTGGAAACGTTAATAAGGCAAAAAATGAACAAACCCAAAAAAAGGAAACTTGCAATAATAATAGTTGTCAACATAAAGTTTGTATCAAAACCATTCATAATCATACCGGAATATTTTAAGAGGCTTATGTGACCGGATCCTCTGTCGTGAAACATAATTATAATCAATTGGGTTTAGTTATAAAGACTTTAAGGAGTTTGTCAATTGCTATTTTTATACCTCAAAGTATCTTATTCATTCTCTTTCAAAAGACCTATGCCATCGTAAAATTTTATTCCTTGTTGCATTGCTTGTTTTACTTGGCGGCGTAAAGATGTGTCTTCTGCATAAGCGGAGATATCATCTGATGTGGTGTTATATAAGAATTTCACGATTGAAGTTCCTTTAGTATAATTTAGAATTTCAAAAAGTTTTCTAAAATAACTTATATTACTGTCTGGATTTAAATAATTATCAAGATTTTGAGCCAACAGCCAAGAATGAATAAAAAACTTTGGCTGTGTTCCTAATTCTTTAAAATATGTCGGTATTCTTAATCTAGCCTCACTAAGTGAGGCATCAACTGCTGCTTTATACAATTTTTCGCCTCTAAAAATATGAATGCCTATGCAAAACTTTGGATGAATTTTTAAATTGGGTATTGAATATTCAAAATTTTTAATTTCATATTGCAAGCGCCCAATTTCAACAATATGTGCATTAATAAAAATGCTTCCCCATATTAGTTGAGAACATTCTATTCCATCTAAACCATAGGTATCAAAACCAATTGTACAACATTCATATATTCTTGCTTTATGTCTTTCTATTTGTGCATTGTCAAAATTACGTTTTTTCATATTTGCAAGGTGTGTTTGCCATCCCGACAACAATACTAACGCCGGAAACATATCAGCATTATTGCGTTCAAGATTATGATCCCATCCATATTTTTTATCAGCAAACAAATAGTGATGTATTACATAAACAGCAATTGCAAGATTATTATTTTCACTAAAATGTTTTAAATAATCATCAAACATACTCATAAATTTTTGATGTTTTTGTAACCCATAAAAATCTATTGCTGCGTTCCAATCAACATTATCAAACCAAGCTTTGGCTGTTTCTTTAGTTACATTTTCTTTGAGCAACTCTGGTGGGATTTTTGAAAAATTAGAGTTATTTAATATCGTTTCTAAGTTTAACATTTTACGATAAAACCTTGAATACATAATGTTATTTTTATTCTTTTTGCAGATATTTGGGTGGGATATAGCCCTCTTTTAAAACCAACAGGTAATGCCTGACGGCACCAAAGAGTAAATCGGCTTTACTGTCACATCTTTCCCAAGTAAGCGGTGTTAAATCTACATCTTTTAATTCAACTTTTCTAAATACTTCATTATAACCGCCGGAAGCAGAGCTTTCTTTACACCAAATGGCCGTTACAATTTGATCTTTGACCAGACATTCAACATCAAACGAAAAAAGTTCACTGTCTTCCACAATTGCTTTTAAGACGGGATCGTGATTTTGCCAAACAATTTTTTCGGTCAGGCAAGAAATGGAATTACTTCTTCCTTCAAAAGTACTATCTAACCACCAATAAACGTCTTCGGGATTATCGCTTCCGGCGCGGTGAATATAAGGGCGCAAACTTCGCCCGCTTTTCTTTATTCCAAACAAGCCGTCGTGCAAGATTGTGTTGCCTTTTTTGGCATAGTGATACATTTTGAGCATAAATTTATCCTCTTACCTACTGCGGTATTGATTGACTTTTGACATGCTATAACCTTTATGGTGAATATTTTTCACTATTTTCGCATCATTATTTTGTGATCTTTCCAATCCGGTCTTTTCCATAAGCGCATTTTCCATATATTCTTGCAAACCATAGGCGTGAATTTCATCTGGCATCATTGTATATAAATCTTTATAGTTTTTATCTTCTTGATTATTGTGCTGATTTTCATAAATCGTGGCATAATTCGCATTAGAGTTAAAAAGTCTGTCAATCAGAGGATTGCCAAAACTCTCTCTGTCTTGTCTATAATGTGTGCCTTCATGAAACGGGACAGAAACAGCAAAGAAATTTTCACTTTTTTGCAGTCTTTCTTCGTTAAAATAAATTTTTCCATCTTTGAAGTAGGCCATATCAATATGTACATCTTTGGGGAAACCTAATTTAACCAATCTTTCTCTTTCTTGCGCTTCCGTATAGAATTCCAATTTTGGAGCAGAACCGTAAACATATTCAAAAATTTTCAAAGACTGTTTAATAACATTTTTTTTGTCATCCAAGCTTGTATTGGGCCAATTTTGCAATTTTTCGACAAGTTCGGGAGAATTAGCAATCAAAGCCACATAGCGGTCGGCTTGCTTTTGTTCTTTTTGCCAAAAGCTTTGCGGAAAATCTAAGTTAAACAAGCAGGAGCGAATGTTTTCCTCATTTTGTTCACAAACCTCCATAACTTGTTCTTTAGTCATCTTTCGAGGAAACAAAAGCTCAATGTATTCAACTTTATCTTCCATCGGAAGTTTCGCAATTTCTTCCGTAGTCATATTGTTATATCTATCAAGTTTTTGTTGTTTAACCTTTTTTCTTGCTTGATAAGTCGGCCATTTTTGTTCAACAATTTGATTAAAATCATCGACGGATAAATCATTCATATTTTCATCAACAAGAATTTTGGCAACCTTTTGATTATCCTTATTTGAATATGGCGTAAAATTTACTTTGTCTTCGTCTGCTGTTATCTGACAGTTATCAATCAATACTTCAAAATCTTCTATTTTCATGGTTAGGCTTTCTGTAATTGAATAATTTCTCTTATTATATAGCATTTTTCTATTCTTGTAAATTAAAGAAAAAAGCGCCGATTAGGGCGCTTTAGAATTTGGAGTTTTTTTTTGATTTTACTGTTTCTTTTTGGTATGTTCCGCATAAGCCTCATCAACAATTTTTTGCTGAACTTCTTTACGGTATTTATCAACGTCGCGATTGGCTTTGAAATACATTATCGCAAAAGCAATAATGCCAATGATGGCCACGCATAGCGGAAACCAATATGAGTTCAGAAAATTCCTAATCTGAGTAAAAATGTCTGAAAAATTCTCCATACGCAATAATATTTAATGTTTGACATAATACTTAATTTTGTCAGCATTATAGGCGTATCTTTGCAAAAGTAAAGAATTTTAATATTTGCTCTTTTGCCTAGCGCTCCCTTACGGGTTCAAATCCTTGGGATATCTTTCCAATACAAAAACACCCTCATAATAGAGGGTGTTTTTGTATTGGTGATCCCAACGGGATTTGAACCCGTGTTGCAGCCTTGAGAGGGCCGCGTCCTAGGCCACTAGACGATGGGACCATGTAAAGTACTTTTTTTAATATGCTAACTTTAAACAAATTGCAAGTACTTTTTTGGTTGTGCAATTTATTTTTTCAGTGCAACCTCTTCCCAAGTTTTTAAGCCGATTTTACTCCAATCTACAGGTATCTTTTCTACCATTTGCATTTCGGCATAATAGCTTTCTTTAATATTTTCCAAAATCGTTTCGACCATAACAACACGGCGAGCCTTACGCAATTGGTCACGAACCTCTGGATGAATATAGTCTAAAATGATTTTTTCTTCAGGAGAACGCAAAAATATTGCATGGTCATGACCATCATAAATTATCCGTGGTTCATCCGGGTGATTCTTTTTAGCCTCAATAAAAAGATAGAGCTGTCCACCTTCTCCTTCGGCAACAATAAATTTATTGGCTGTGGTATAATTTGACATTACTAGTCTCTTACTCTATCCATCATTCTTTTGATTATCGGACGATTGTCGTTTTCATCTTCTTTACGTCCTAAGCCATACAAGGCTGCGGCCGCAGCTAAAAAGCTAACTGTTGCCCCTTGAGCATTACCATCCATGCCGACGGGTTCCGTCTTTGATATTTCAGCATCATATTCAAACATCGGTTTGTCACTTGATAAAAATTTATCCCCAAAGTGGGCTGTGGCTCCTAAAAACCCGCAAGCAGCCAATAACATTACTTTTCCTTGAGGTTTTACTTTTTCATAACTCATTGTGCATCTCCTGATGTTGGTTCTATCTTTATCTTACCATTTTAGACAAAAATAGTCAACAATATCTATTAAAAACTTTTTCTAATAAACCACTTATTTATTAAAAAGCAATTAAATATTTAAACATATACAAATAAAAAAGAAGAGCCGCCTAAAAAGGCGGCTCTTTACTCATATTTTGGCCTAATATTTGACCAAATGGTCCAGAAATGCACTGACAAAATCTGCACGACGATTCTGATAATCAAGATAATAAGCATGCTCCCAAACATCACAAGTGATTATTGGCTTGAGGTTATGAGCTATCGGGGTATCGGCATTGGAAGTTTTGATAACTTGCAACTCACCCTTCTCGTCTTCAACCAACCAAGCCCAACCTGAGCCAAACTGTGTTGTAGCTGCAGTTTTGAATTCCTCCTTAAATTGTTCATAACTGCCAAATTTTTTATTGATTTTGTCTTTTAATTCGCCTTGAGGTTCATGACCACCTTGAGAAGACATACTATTCCAAAAGAATGTGTGATTCCAAACTTGTGCCGCATTATTAAAAATTCCTGCATATTCCGGCTTTCCATAACTCCTTTTCACAATATCTTCCAATGACATATTGGCAAACTCTGTTCCTTGAATGAGTTTGTTCAAATTATCAACATAGGTTTGATGATGTTTGCCGTGATGAAATGCTAAAGTTTTAGCTGAAATATATGGTTCTAGGGCGCTCATATCATAAGGCAATGAAGGCAATTGAAATGTCATTTTAGTTTCTCCTCATTTTGTTTTTTCTTAATATAAGAACTTTATTGGTTTTTAACAAGTGTTTTCTTTTATCCCAAAAACAAAAGGAGTTAACCTTAAGCGTTAACTCCTTTTGTTTTTCTTAGTCAATTTGCACGGCTAATTGATGATTTTCTCCTTCAATAGCGGTGAAATTATCGTAATGCGTACCAGCTGCCATTTCTGTACATTCTATTCGTTTGGCTTTATAAGCATGACCGGATATCAACTCCTTAACATAGTAGAACCCTTGGGCATACGAAATTAAGCAAAAGCGAACTATTTTTTGACAACCGGTGTAAACCATACCAAGACTTGGTCTTTCATTCAAAATGTTGGCATCGTCGGGAAAGGCTTGTTTCATCTCTTTCAAACCATCTTCCATAGTGATAATCTTGCTCATGATAATAAATTTTAGGTAAAACATCATAATTATTTAACTTTTGACAAGCTATGATAACTTAACCTATCTGTCAATAAAAAATTTTTTACCTCCTTTGAATTTGAAAATTTGAGATTAAATTGTGTGCATCTGACAAAAGTTCAATGGAAAGTTTAGCCATGACAATAAAACACTTGTGTTCCGTTTCTTTATTTTCTCTTTCTTTTATAATATATGCGCAAAATGCAAATGCTGAACAGTTTTCCTATGACGAAGACATGCCGCAAAACCAATTTCAATCTGCCAAAGGAGCTAATGTCCGTACATTAGCAAATTCTGAATTGAGAAACTTAAAATTTTCAAAACTAGGACAAGACTATACCGATTTTAAAAACTTTTTAGCTTCTAGTTATGGTATCAATTATTCTCTTGATATTTCTTATATGGGACAACGCGGGGCTCCTAATGGTAAAAAAAATGCCATGCAAACTTATATTTCTCCGTCAATTACTTGGAACATATTTGAGAACGAATATGGGCAAATGTCTCTAAATGCCGCCTACTCAATCGTCAGATACGGAGGCATCTCGGCAGCTACCTTAGGACGAAATATCGGAGCTCAAACAGAAATAAATGCTTCAAATACTCCAGACAATACTTTTAGTGAACTCTATTTGACATACCAATTTCATGAAGAATGGGATTGGCTTTCTCTTGGACTGGGGCAATTTCCTTTATCTAATTTCGATGCTTCTAATTATGATTCTAACCAGCAAATTAACTTTATCAACACTGCTCTTGCCCAAAATGCATCATCCTCTTATTCTTCTGCCGGGGTCGGTATGTATGCACAAATTGCACCTAGTGATGATTGGTCTTTTTCTTTCGGGGCTCAAGATGCCACAAATGTTGATGCGCCCAGTGTGCAGTTTGATAACTTTGATGATGAGCATTATACAACTTTTGTCTCCCTCTCCTATCACTCGGCTATAAACGGTTTGGGAAACGGGCAATACTCTGTTTTGCTCTATAATCAACCCGCTGTTGAACAACAACCAGAAACGACAAACGGGTGGTCATTAAACATGAGTCAAAATATCGGTGAAAAATTTACCGTCTTCGGAAGGATTAACGGGGTCTCAGGACATACTGAACCAATTAACCAATCATATGTGTTAGGTGCTGTCTATAATGACCCTTTGGAGCGAAATCCTTTAGACCAAATCGGCTTTGCCTTTGCATATAATAAAATTGATGAAGAATCTGTTGGCTCAAAACTTGCTCATAATAGTGAAAAAATTATTGAAGGTTATTGGGCTTGGGGTGTTTCAAAATGGATGACGATTACGCCTGATGTGCAATTTTATATTGATCCGGCTCTCAATTACAAATCTGAGTATGCTACTGTTTTTTCACTCAGAACTACATTGTTTTTCTAGAAGTTATTCAATTATATGTTTGTTTTTGCAAGCTCTTTTTTTATATACAGGGAAGTAAATTTAACTTTACTTTCCATTGGCTTTCGTTGTAAATAATTATGAATTTAAACATTTATTAACGATTGTGATACTCATGTTCTTAAAATATTTTACTGCTTTTGCTTTACTCATTTTTTGTGGCGCATGTCAAAGCACTCAAAATGAACCTGTTGCTCCCAAAATTGTTCCTGCCGTTGAGGTCAAACGTCCGGTTACAACGCAGCATGAATTAGGTATCATCGGAGCTGTGGAACCAATCTATTTCTTACCTATGAAAACTCCTTTTCAAGCCAGAATTGATACCGGTGCCGAAAATTCTTCCCTAGATGTTCGCGATATTCGCTATTTTGAAAGAGATGGCGAAAAATGGGTCGCTTTTGAACTGATTAATCAAGACAGCGGAGAAAAACACCATTTTGAAAAAAAACTGATTAAACACACCACTATCACTCGTATTAATGAAAGCGAAAAACGTCCTGTTGTGATGATGAATATTAAATTCGGCGGGCAAATCATTAAATCAAGATTTTCTCTTGCTGACAGAACGAAATTTGATTATCAAGCTCTTATCGGACGCAATATCTTAACAGGAAGAGCAATTGTTGATACTGCTCTATCCAATACTTTACACTAATTTATCCAGAGAAAGACTATGCTTAAAAAATTTGCTTCAGTTCGAAAAATTTTAACGCTCGGTTTGATTATTTCGGTTATCTTTGCCGCTTATAGTATGTATTACAAAATTACTTATTGGGGATTTAGTTTCTGGCCGAAACAAACAACCAAAGTTTGGACAATTGAAGCTCATGTTGCCTTTAGCCCCAATGGTGACCCAATTAAGATATCACTCGCCTCTCCTTATGCCAGTGATGATTTTAAGATTTTAGATGAAGATATTGTCGCACCTAACTATAAAGTCAAAAAAGATGATAAAAACAAACGTATCATTTTAACGTCGGACAGCATGGAAGAAGAGCAAAATATTTATTATCGTATTTTATTATTCGATAATGAAGATGCTAAAGGAAAGACTCCGGCTCCCGTTCCCCCTGCTCCAGAAAAGCCGATTATGGATGAACAAATGGCTGCAACTGCTGAAAAATTATTAAAAATTGCTGAAACGTTACCTGGAGATGAAGTTCAAAAAATTATTCGTTTACTTAATCAGACTCCGCCCGATTCAACGGTTGTTGCTTTTTTACCTCTTAAAAAGACACAAAAAGAACTCAGTCTTGCAATCGGCCGCCTGCTCTCTCTTAAAGGTATTCCCAATCGTACGGCTAGAGGTATCAAATTAGAAGAGGACAAAACTGCTTTTTCGGCGGATTTGATGATGGAAGCTTATATTGATGGCGTTTGGAAACTCTACGACATTAAAACCGCTAAAAAAGGAAAACCTGAAAACTTTGTACTCTTTCAGAGAGGCGGTAATTCTTTAATCGATGTCGAGGGTGGAGATAACTCTTCTATCAAGTTTTCGGTTATGAAATCTATTACTTCTTCGCTTAATTTGGCTGGAAAGAGAGCTAAACTGGCTAACCAAGAAGATAATTTTAATCTTTCGGTCTTTAGCTTGCCTTTATACGAACAAAATACTATTAAATGGCTGACAATATTCCCTTTAGCTATTTTAGTGATTGTTTTGATTCGAAATGTTATCGGTATCACAACAATGGGAACTTTTACGCCAATGTTGATTGCTTTGGCTTTGGTTAAGACTGGATTGGTTCCGGGATTGATTTGCTTTAGTATTATTCTTTCCATTGGTTTAGGGTTGCGTGCATTGCTGTCTAAATTTAATCTGTTATTGGTTCCCAGAATTTCGGCCGTGGTTATATTTGTAATTCTCATGATGCAAGTTATGACCGTTTGCGGATATCGCTTTAGTGTGGATATCGGTTTGTCGGCCGTGTTCTTCCCAATCATCATTATGGCGTGGATTATTGAACGTGCTTCTATTACCTGGGAAGAAGAAGGTCCAAGCAACGCTTGGAGAGAAGTGATTTATAGCGTTATTGCCGCTGTTTTGGTATATGCTATCGTGAATAACGAGGTCACGCGCCATATTATGTTTGCCTTTAATGAGTTGAACTTGGTTATTCTCTTTATTGTGATGTTATTTGGGACATACACAGGGTATCGTTTGACTGAGTTAAAACGTTTTGCACCACTTGTTCGGGACATCTAACATGTTGAATTTGTTCGGAAAATTATTTGCAAATTTTGCCAGTCCGAAAAAATTGCGTGAAGCCGGCATTTTGGGAATGAATCGTCGCAACTTCAACGTTATTTCCAAATATAATAAACGCCGGCTTTATCCCTTGGTTGATGACAAGGTGCAAACCAAGATTTTGGCAAACAAAATCGGTATTAACACGCCAGGACTAATCGGTGTGATTGAATACCAACACGAGGTTAAAAATATTCTGGAAATTGTTAAAGACTACAAAGAATTCGTGGTTAAACCTGCTCATGGTAGCGGTGGTAAAGGCGTGTTGGTGATTAAAGATTATGATAATGAAATTTTCACAACCACCTCTAACAAAAAATTAACCTATAACGAGCTCTACCAACATATTTCTAACGTGCTGAGCGGTTTGTACAGTTTGGGCGGAAAGTATGACGTAGCCGTTATTGAAGAGTTGGTTCATTTTTCCAATATCTTTCAAGATTACAGCTATCAAGGCATTCCTGATGTGCGCGTCATTGTATATCGCGGGTATCCGGCTTTGGCTATGATGCGTTTGGCAACTGCAGAATCTGACGGGCGAGCCAATCTGCACCAAGGTGCTGTGGGCGTTGGTCTTGATATTCGAACCGGAAAAGCCGTCAATGCCGTTATGCATAATATTCCCATTACGCATCACCCTGATACTGGTGTCGATTTAATGAAACTGGAAGTGCCTTTTTGGAGAGAACATCTCGAAATTGCAACAAAGGCCTATGAAATGACCGGACTGGGATATTTGGGGGCGGATATCGTTTTGGATAAATACAGAGGGCCGATGATGCTTGAACTTAATGCGCGTCCAGGATTGGCTATCCAAATTGCTAACCATGTCGGCTTAGCTAAAGTCTTAAAGAAAATTGATAAATATTATCCAAAAAAACTTGGCCCGAAAGAAAGGCTTGATTTTGTTTTGAAAGATAACTAAATCTTTATCAGGTAAGATGAAGGAGTAAACAAAATGGCAAAAAAAGTTACAGCTGAGAAAACAACCTCTGAACCCAAAATGCTTAAGAGTGAGACTAAAAAGCTAGCAAAGTCTAAAACAAAGACGTTGGCTCAATCTGATGTTAAGCAACTCAATATGAGCAAAACCAGAGCAAAGAAGATAAAACATTCTTATAATGTTCGTGATGCCGAAAACGCTTTGCTTTTGAAACTTAAAGATGGAGATGTCGTCATTGAAATGTATCCAGATGCGGCACCAAACCATGTTGCCAGAATTAAAGAATTAGTCAGAGCCGGTTTTTATAACGGATTAAAATTTCACCGTGTTATTGATGGCTTTATGGCGCAGACGGGCTGTCCTTACGGCACAGGAACCGGTGGCAGCGGCAAAAAGCTGAAAGCAGAATTTAATGCTAAACCCCATATGAGAGGAACAGTCTCTATGGCTCGTTCGATGTTCCCTGATTCAGCAGACAGTCAATTTTTTATCTGCTTTGCTGAGTGTCCTTGGCTTAATGGACAATATACTGTATGGGGAGAAGTTACTGCCGGTATGGAATATGTCGATATGATAAAGAGAGGAAGTGGGGCCAATGGTATGGTAAGTGATCCTGATGAAATCATATCAATGCAAGTGATTGCCGATATTGATGCTTAAAAAAGCGGGGATTATCCCCGCTTTCTTTTTGTTATTAAAATTTCACCACCGGCCGAACGTAGCATCCATCGTAACCAGTATTTTTAAGGTGGGTAGATTGATAACCGTTTTCCATATCTAAAATCCACATATTAGATTCATCTCTCTCGGTAGAAGACCAATAGGTTGCAGTTAGTAATTGAGTAGCTCCTACTGCACTCAAGAATGTTAATGTATCTTGAATCGAGCTCTTTAAATTATATATGGCCTTTAACTCTAATAGACTCGGCAAAAACCATTTTCCTGCTTTGCAAAAATCCGCACTGCAACCTGATGGTTGATAAGGATTGATTGCATTCATTACATGGTTATCACTGTCACGGTTATTGGCTAATATTGCATCCGTATTGGCTCTGCCATCTGTTCCGCAAGTAGTGATAACTGTATCATATTCCGTACAATTCTCCAAATTAGGTATATCATCGGACCCAATGGACCAAAGCATATCATCACTTCCCGCAATGCCACCATATTTAACATCGTTCAAGGCTACCGCTAAGCGGTTAAATATATCAAACACCACGCCGATTGGTTTCTTGCCTGAAATAAGTTCGCTAGAGACTGTTCCATCTCCGTATAATATTGCGCCCAGCGAAACATCTTGACTAACCGAACTTCCCAAACATGCCATCTTACTCATATCTGTCGGACATTTTAAAACAATATCTACTCCATTACAATCTTCCTCTGTTTGCTTATAACCCAAATCTTCACATGACGGCGGCATAACACAAGTTTGCGCTTGTACTTTGTTTACGGAGAAAGCAGTTAATATCAACAGCATTGCTCCTGCAATTAATAAATTTTTCTTTATCATGGTCTTTCTCCTTTTGCTTACTTAAACCAGCAACGCATTGCTCCGTTGCACCAAGAATTATCCAAATCCTTATAGCCTACTGCACAACCCGTGACGCAGTACTTTTGTGAGCAATCTTCATATTCGCATACATTCCCTGTCGGACAGCTTGAAAGTGAACATTTATTCTCACAAGTTTTGCAGTTGTTGTAATATTTAATTCCGTCTTTAAGGCAATAATCGGTTGGGGTTACCGGTCCTAAGTCCGAACAAGTCATATTGTAACCACTCTTACATTGGCATGAGGTATATTTGGTTACGCCGTCTTGGATGCAACCTTCGCCCACACCTTGGAGATTTTCTCCGTCACAAGTTTGATTATAGTTACTCGGGCAAACACATTTGCTGTAATAAGTTACGCCATCTTCAACACAACCGGTTCCTTCAGGGACTTGCGGAGAGCTACAGCTCGTTACCGGATACAAACTCCTGTCGCAATAACACATAAATTTACCGCCGCAGCTATCCCCGCTGACGGTGTTAGGGTACGAGCAAGCACTCTTGTCGTATTTATAACGAGCATCACAACATTCCTGAAAATAAGCTGAATTATACGGGCATTTCAAACCCTGAAGCTGACCTGAACCGCAATTGGTCAGGCTGTAACCGTCTTTTTGGCATTGCTCAATCGTCGGGTCGGTAAAATCCATATTGCCAAAATCAAGATTGCCCCCGCCGGTAATAAATTGCACTGAAGCGGTTTGGAAACTGAAACGATAAGGCAAGCCTATCTCTAGGCTTGCCCGAGATAGAGGTTCAAAGGTTTGGTTTTGACAAGTTCTTACGAAGTGTATGTATTTAGAGGTTGCTGATTGTGAATGTTCATGAACACTATTGTTACTCACACCGCCCAATCCGGTTAGTGCGAGTATGGATAATCCTATCACAAGCTGCTTTCTCATAATATACCTCATTATAACTGAACCCTATCATGTTATAATTTAGCATATGGTTTGCATTATGTCAAACAGTTTTAAATTAAGATTTTTATTTTGGCTAAAGATATTAAAACAAAAGCCTCTCATCAGAGAGGCTTTTGTCTGGCTTATTTCCGTTTGTCTTTCAACAATGGGCGGCCTTCTCTTATTGCGCGTTTTTTGATTTTCTTTCTAACGATATTCTCCTCATCAAAAGTTTCTCCTATAACGGCAAACATCATCGGAACAAAAAGTGTTGCAATAAATGTGGACATTAACATACCACCGATTAACCCCGTGCCAATGGCGTGACGGCTGGCCGCACCGGCACCACTGCTAATGGCTAACGGAACAACACCTAAGGTAAAGGCCAAAGAAGTCATCACAATCGGACGGAAACGAAGTTTTGCCGCCTCCACAGCTGCTTGCGCATAAGTTAAGCCCGACTGAACCTGCATTACCGCAAATTCAACAATCAAAATGGCGTTTTTAGCGGCCAAACCAATCAAAGTGACGAGACCAACTTGGAAATACAAGTCATTTTGTGTGCCTCTCAACCATGTTGCAATTAATGCTCCACATACCGCAAATGGAACAGATAAAATAACAACCATCGGCAAAGACCATTTTTCATATTGTGCTGACAAGATTAAAAATACCATGATGATACCAAATATGAATGCTTGGGTTGAAGCTCCGCCAGCCTGCTTTTCTTGATAAGCTGAACCAATCCAAGACAATGAATAGTCTTTATCCAAAACTTGGTTAGCAACTTCTTCCAAAGCGGCAATAGCTTGTCCTGATGAATATCCCAGAGCCGGATCACCCATGATTTTGGCGGCAGGAAAAATATTCAAACGGTTAACCAATTCCGGTCCGGTGACACGTTTGACTTTTATCAAGGTTGATAGAGGAACAAGTTGGCCGTTATTGGATTTTACATAGACATAACGCAAGTCGTCTGGCGTACGACGGAATTGAGATTCCGATTGAACGGTTACGCGGAAGTTTCGCCCCTGATAAGTAAAGTCATTTACATACACACTTCCAAAGGTGGATTGCATTACCGTATATATGGCATTAATCGAAACATTAAGTATTCTGGCTTTTTCTCTATCCAAGTCAATTTGATACTGTGGCGTTGAGACGGAAAACGTCGTACGAACATTTTTCAGTGCCGGATTTTTATTGGCCGCATCGACCAATTTTTGTGTTTCTGCCATCAATTCTTGTGAGGTGTGCCCTGCTCGGTTTTGAATATAAGCTTCAAAACCTCCGGTCATACTCATACCCATAATCGGCGGCATACTGAACGCATAACCGATACCTTCGGGTTGACTCATCCCATAACCGGTAAATACTTGAGCCAAAGCCTCTGCTGTTTGGGATTTTGATTGTCTGTCTTTCCAATCTTGTAATGTAATAAAGCTTATGCCTGAATAGGTATTTTGTGAACCTGACAAAATATTATAACCGTTAATCGTGGTTAAGCTTGCAACATTGGGGTTGGATAACAGTTCTTGTGATACGGCATCGGTCATTTTTTCCGTGCGAGGTAAAGAAGCTGCTGCCGGCATATCATATGCCATGAGCAAGTTTCCCATATCTTCTTGAGGGACCAATCCGCCTGGAATGAGCTTAAACATCCAAAGGATGATGCCAAACATGGCTACATACAAAAGAACGGCCATTTTCCTTTTGGCTAAGAAAAACTTTACGGCATTCAAATACATTTCCGTAATTTTTTCAAAAGCATCATCAAACCAGCGGAAAAAGACCAACTTTTCTTTTTGGTGCTGGCGACGTTTGATTATCAAGGCGCATAAAGATGGCGTCAAAGTCAAAGCAACCAAGGCCGAAATCAATACGGATACGGCAATGGTGACCGAGAATTGCTTATACATAACACCGGTCATACCACCCAAAAAGGCAATCGGAATAAACACTGAGGCCAAGACCAATGCCACCGCAACAACCGGGCCGGAAACTTCTTGCATGGATTTGATGGCGGCTTCTTTAGGAGACAGCCCCTCCTCTTCCATAATACGCTCAACGTTTTCCAGAACGATAATCGCGTCATCAACCACAATACCGATGGCCAAGATTAAACCAAACAATGTTAACAAGTTGATTGAAAAGCCTAAGGCATACATTCCTGCAAAAGCACCGATAATTGAAACCGGTACGGCCAAAATCGGAATCAACGTCGCGCGCATATTTTGCAAGAACAAATAAACCACTAAGATAACCAAGCCGACCGCTTCGACAAAGGTATGAACAACTTCGTTAATCGACTCTTTTACAAACAAAGTGGTATCGTATGGAATTTCATAGACAATGCCATCAGGAAAACGTTTGGATAATTCTTCCAATTTATTACGTACAGCTTCAGCTGTTTCCAAAGCATTGGCATTTGATTGCAGATAAATTGCAAAAGCGATGGCGTCTTCTCCATTGAACTTTGAAGATACACTATAATCTTGTGCTCCTAACTCAATTCGAGCGACATCTTTCAGTCTTAAGATTCCTCCTTTTTCATCTGTACGAAGGATTATATCACCAAATTCTTTTTCATCGACCAAACGGCCTTTGGTGTTAACGGAATATGTATAGGCAATATATTCATTCATTGGTTCTTGACCGAATTGGCCGGCAGCAAACTGCGAGTTTTGCTCTTGAATAGCGGCAATGACATCTTGCGGGGTCAAATTATAGTCAGCTAACTTATCCGGACTTAGCCAAATTCTCATAGAATAGTCTTGTGAGGCAAACAGCGAAGCATCACTCACACCTTTAATACGCTTTAATTCATCCAAAACGTTTAACAAGGCATAGTTGGAAACAAAAACCGTATCATAGCGCTTGGAGGTTGAACGCATGGTTACAACCTGCAAAATGGAGTTTGACTTCTCTTGCACTATTACGCCTTGTTTGGTCACCTCACTCGGCAATTTTGACGTGGCCATTTGCACTTTATTGTTAACGTCAATGGTGGCTTGATCCGGATCCGTTCCAATATCAAAAACCGCACCAATCGTTAAATATCCCTGAGATGAAGCGGTAGAATACATATAAATCATATTCTTAACGCCATTGAGCTCTTGCTCTATCGGTGCCGCAACCGTATCAGCCAAGACCTCGGCCGTGGCTCCGGGATATGTTGCTGTAATTTGAATTTCGGTCGGAACGATACTCGGATATTGTTCAATCGGCAAAACTTTGATTGAAACCAATCCCGCTAAGGTGATGATTAATGATATTACCGTCGCAAATATCGGTCTCTCAATAAAGAATTTTGAAAACATCTTTCCCCCGCTCTAGATTTTATTCTTCTTCAATAATCTTTGCCGGTACTTCCTCATTCGTGGCAATTGTGGTTTTAACACTCATGCCCGGGCGAACTTTCATCACACCGCTGGTAATGATAATATCTCCAGGATTTAGGCCGCTGTCTATAATCCAGCCTCCATCTTGCGTGGTGAGACCTGTTTGAACACTGACACTTTCAACAATTCCTTGAGCATTTACACGATAAACCGTTGTTGCGTCGGCATTTTGCATAATCGCTTCTTGAGGAACGACTAAGGCGTTGACGCGGGTCATTCCTTCCATCAACAGTCTTAAAAACTGACCCGGGCGAAGTTTGCCTTTCGGGTTTGGAAAGACGGCTCTTAATTTAATTGTACCGGTACTTTCATCAATACTTGGATTTATGAAATTAATTTCTCCTTCTTCACTATACAAAGTATCATTACCAAATTTTACTTTGGCTTTAATATCTTTTGTGTTGTAAGGATTGGTTATCAGACCTCTTTCAACCATGTTGGTTAATGACAAAATTTCATTTTCAGAAGCTGAAAAAATTACATAAATCGGGTCTAATTGCGTAATTGTCGTCAAAAGACTGGAATTGTCCGTCGTGCTTATCAGGCTGCCTTCGGACTGTGCTTCCATGCTGGTGATGCCACTGATGGGGGCGCGAACAGTCGTGTAGCCTAAATCAAGCTCGGCTTTATCTACTTGGGCTTTAGCCAACTGTGTGCTGGCGCGCAAAGAATCTAGGTTTGCTAAAGCATCATCACGAGATTTTTCACTCACCACATGTTGTTCAAAAAGTTTAGAAATTCTTGCCCATTGGGTTTCGGCGGCTTTTAATTGCGCTTGATTTTGAGCCAGAGAAGCTTTTGCCTGAGCCAGTGCTACTTTAAACGGCTCAGGGTCAATTTCAAACAAAATGTCTCCTTCTTGAACCGTTGAGCCTTCAACGTAATTTCGTTTTAATAAAATACCTCCAACACGTGCTCTGACTTCGGTTTCTTTTGAGCCTTGAGCTCTGGCGGCATATTCAAAGGTTAACGGAATATTGCGAGGTTCTACCCTGATGGCCGATACGACCGGAGCTTGTTGTTGGGTTTGGGTCGCGGCATTATCTTCTTTGCAAGAAGTTAATGCTAAAATTGAAATTGCTGCGAGCAACATGTTGTTTTTGAATGACATTTATCTCACCTTATGTTTAAATTTAATCTAGCTTGAAACTAACCCGAATCTTTCAAATTGACAACAATCTTTCTAAAATTTTGACTCTTGTGGATATTTTTGAATGTATTTAAATATAAGAAAAGGCACGGATATTTCACCATGCCTGTTCTTATATTTTAGTAAGCCCAATTTCTTTTACGGAAAAGACGTTGGTAATTTCTTAGCATTAACGCTGTTTCAACTTCTATGCGGTGCTGATGCAACATTACCGAGAATTTGATTTGCATTTTTTGCCAGAGGTTCAAGTGGACATACCCCTTAAAGCTTTCTGGCAAAAGACCACTGGCTAAATACCATGTGGCAATTTTATGCAACAAAACCAAACCTCCGCCGGCAGCATTGCAATTTACCCAAGTCAAGGCGTCTTCCAGAGTTTCATTTGCAACATTGAAGTATGTCTCACAGTTTTTGGAGAGACTTTCCAGCGCAAACTTGAGTGGCAAATAGCGCACCAAACTTGTAACAAAAGCAACCTTTTTGCCTTCCAATTCCTTTTTGAAGAAGGCTATTCTGTCCTTCATTTCAGGAATATTGTAGCTCCGGATGTTGATGTTTTTTATTCCCAGATTAAGGGCTATATTCCGCATCTTTTCGGTGTTTTCACATTTTAAGAGCGGATTATAATCTCCTATCAGGTAAAAAACCGGCACTTTCATATTATGTTCTCGCATGCGATAAAGCATAATTGAAGCCATTCCTACCGTGTCAAACATATCATCTTGCAAGATGACGGCATCGATACAATTCGGAACTTCTTTTTCAATATCTTGCCAAAAGGTTGATACCTCTCCGGCATTTGGAAGATTCTTCCAGAAATCCTCCAAATCATTAAAAATATCCTGTTTCATAATACTTATTTTTTATGGTTAAATTCCCCAACTTAGTTTCTGCCCGTCATTTTTGAAATTGACGTTATCTACCATTATGATTCCGCCGTTATGCGCAATCGGAATGCGATCTTTTACTCCTTGTTCAAACGGCGTTTTGATAAATTTTCCAGCAGCGATATCAAAATAAGTATATGAGAGCTCCGGACGCCTGAGGCTGCGGTTTACAATAAATATCTCCCAACAGACTTTTTTCTCACCTTCGGGAGCCCCAAAGATACGAAGAACTGCTGTTATCACACTATTGGGATATTTTTTTTGCACCAATTGTGTCATTGCTCTTTTTTCTAAAGACCAAGCTGGCACCAATTGCAGCCCTTTGTTAAAATTACGGATGACACGATAGTCATCTTTATCTTTGCAAAAGTCATACTTAATGCCTGAATAGTCTTGAGGAATCGTGCCCTTATACATGGCATAAATCGCTGTATTTTGAGCTTTAGTGAAATCCCCAAAGATTTCTGATGGAATGGTCTTTATTCCTTCTAAACCTGGGATTGCCACTATTGTTAATTCCTTCATGTCATCCGGACATGAGCAAATCCAGAGTTTGTATTTTTTCCCTTTAATGAAGTAATAAGGAAACAAATCAAAGTTCTCTTTGGCTTCCAGCAACTTAAAATACACTGGTGTTTCTTTACCGAACTTGTCCCGCACTGCGGCACGAATGTCCTGTTCTGTTAAATTTTGCATATTCTTTTGTTTTAATAGTTTGTAAATAATAAAATTTTGCTCATAAAATAGTCTTTTGGGGAAATTTTGTCAAGAGTTGTTTTGTTTCAAAAAAAAGCACTCCTGTTTATCAGGAATGCTTTTTAATTGCCATTAGGCTAAGATATTTTCTAAAATTTTCTGGGCTTTTTGGGGTTCTACATTTCCCAATGCCAATATCTTGCCAAATTGGGAAATTTTCATTTCCGGGCAGGCTTGTTTTAGTTTTACCAAATAGACATTCTTTTGGTAGGTTGATGAAAACAAAACACCGATATTTTGTTCACTTGAAACAATTATCGGCATATTCTTTCCTGTTTTTTTCAACTCGGGTATCAACCAATAAGCTCCACTTCTTTCGATGAAATCAAGCGTATTGTAATGCTCTTTATCTACACTGGTTAATACGACGTAATTGTCATGAAGCTCATAGCTCCATGTCGGACGATGTTGTTTCCAATTTGCTAAAAAATTTTCCATATAATAATTATTTAAAAGTTATGATTCCATTATTTAACTCAAAAGGAAACTCTTCTTTTATCTGAGAGCTATAATTCTTTTGCATATCACATGCTCTTACAAAAATACCGTTTTCAATTACGAACCAATGGATTGATTGGGGTTTGACCGATATCATCCTCCAAGCAAACATTTTCTTTTGTCCTATGTGAATTTGCTGTAAACGATATTTGACATGATGGGCATTACAAAAGTAATAGTCAATCACTTTTGAGACATTGAGCCACCACTCCGGAATGAGCCGTAGTTTTCCATCAGAAGTGTTTATAAAACAGCAATTTTCTGTCTTTTTATCTCCCGGCATCATCTGATATGTAATTGGAACTCTTTGCCCAATTTTTACTTCTTTAAAGTAAAAGTTTTCCTCTCTAGTGGCAAAAGCCTGCTCTTGTCCAGGAAGAACAAAGTAGATAATCCCTTTATAGAAATAGACCCATGCATACAGTTCTTCGCCTTTATTGAAGTGTTTGTCTCCGAGTCTGGTGTATTGTCGGCTTCCTAATTTTTGCAAAGAGATATCCGGCATACCAATATCATTAAAGAGATGTAATAAATCCCTCGCCTCTTTGGGCAAAAGGGTGAGAAGTGTCTGACACGCCTCATCTTGCGTTAAATTTTTTAACTTCATAGCTTTATGTTTTAATAATTTATATAATAGATAATGTGATGCTCTACTAATGCAACATTTTGTCAAAACTGTCAATATCTACAATGAAAAAAACTCCCGCCAAAAAAGCGGGAGTTTTCTTTTGGCTTAAGATACCTTTTTATTCGTCATCTTCCGATGTGGTTTCGGGTTCGCTGACTTCATCAAATGTATCTTCTTCCGTATCTTGAACGCTTTCGCCTAAGACTTCACTGCCGGTTTCTTCTTCCAGCTCTTCATCGTCTCCGGCATCAGCGTCAAGCCATGTTACGGATACGACTTTTTCGTTTTCAGCCGTGCGGAACAAGATTACACCTTGGGTCTTGCGTCCTGCTATACGAATATCACTTACCGGCATACGGATTAATTTGCCGCCGTCGGTAACCATCATAATTTGATTGTCGTCTTCAATCGGGAATGAGCTTACAATCTCTTTATTGCGGGCAGACATTTCCATATTGGCAATACCTTGACCGCCACGTCCCGTTACGCGATATTCGTATGATGATGAACGTTTACCATAACCGGTTGAGGTGACAGAGAGAATAAATTGCTCATTTTCAGCCATTTCTTTATATTTCTCGGCCGTTAACACACTGAGCAAGCCGGTTTCTTCTGCCGTGACCTCAGTTCCCTCTCCTCTTTCAGCAGTCATTCTCTTGATGGCTGAAGAAATACGAGAATATTCATCTCTTTCCTCCGAGGTGGCATCGCTATGTTTTAAGATTGACATAGAGATGACTTCATCACCATCTGCCAATTTGATACCGCGAACACCGGTTGAGTTACGTCCGACAAACACACGAACTTCGGTAACAGGGAAGCGGATACATTTACCACTGCGGGCTGCTAACATAATATCGTTATCTTCTTGGCAGATACGAACATTTATCAGCTTATCGCCCTCGTCTAGCTTCATGGCAATCTTACCATTGCTTTGAACGTTGACAAAGTCCATCAAAGAGTTGCGGCGGACATTACCTTGGGCGGTTGCAAACATGATGGACATGTCTTGGCAATCGGCCTCGTTTTCCGGCAACTTCATAATGGTGGTGATGTTTTCGCCTTCATCTAACGGCAGTAAGTTAATGAACGGTTTACCCTTTGAGGTCGGAGAACCAAGCGGAAGTTTGTAAACCTTCATCTTGTAAACCAGACCTTTAGATGAGAAGAACAATACCGGCGTGTGGGTTGAGGCAACGAACAGACGAGTTACAAAATCCTCATCTTTGGTTGCCATACCGGACTTGCCTTTGCCACCGCGTTTTTGAGCTTTATAAGCATTTAACGGAACGCGTTTGATATAGCCGGCTTCAGTTACGGTTACGACCATCTCTTCTCTTTGAATTAGAGATTCAATGTCGGTATCGTATTCAATATCTTCAATCTTGGTGCGACGAGGTGTGCCGTATTCATCACGAATGGCTACAAACTCATCACGCATAATGCCGTAAAGTTTTTCGCGGCTGGACAAGATTGACAAGCATTCTTTGATTTCTTCACCAATTGTGATTAATTCTTCATGAATCTTATCACGTTCCAGACCGGTTAAGCGTTGCAGTTTCAAGTCCAAAATGGCTTTAGCTTGGGCTTCGGACAAACGATAAGTTCCGTTTTCAACCTTGCGGTCGGGCTCATCAATCAATTTTACCAAAGCTTCAACCTCGCCTGCCGGCCAAGATTTACGAAGCAAAGCATCTTTTGCTTCTTGCGGATTGGGCGCGTTACGAATGAGCTCAATAACGGGATCGATATTTTCAACCGCAATAGCTAAACCAACCAAAACATGCGCACGGTCACGAGCTTTGTTTAACTCAAAAATCGTGCGGCGACGGATGACTTCTTCTCTGAACTCAACAAAAGCTTGAATGATGTCTTTCAAGTTCATCATCATCGGGCGACCGTTGTTGATGGCCAGCATATTCATACCAAAGCTGGTTTGCAGAGGTGTGAATTTATAGAGCTGGTTCAAGACAACGTCGGCTTGGAAATCGCGTTTGACCTCAATAACAACGCGGACGCCTTGACGGTCGGATTCATCACGAATTTCAGAAATACCTTCAATTTTCTTTTCTTTGACCAATTCGGCAATACGCGTAATCAAAGCAGCCTTATTAACCTGATACGGAATTTCGTGAACAATGATGGCTTCGCGGTCTTTGTAGAGCTCTTCAATCGTGGCTTTTGCACGCATCATAACCGAGCCGCGTCCTGTGTAATAGGCTGATTTGGCACCGCCATAGCCCAAAATTAAGCCACCTGTCGGGAAGTCCGGGCCAGGAACAATATTGATTAAGTCATCAATACTAATATCGGGATTATCAATATATGCACAGCAAGCATCCAGAACTTCGCTCAAATTATGCGGCGGAATATTGGTGGCCATACCAACGGCAATACCATTGGCGCCATTTACCAAAAGGTTCGGATAAGAGGCCGGCAAAACTGTCGGTTCTTGCAAGGTTTCATCATAGTTGGGCATAAAGTCAACCGTGTCTTTGTCGATATCATCAATCAAAGAATGGGCAACTTTGGCCAAACGGGCTTCGGTATAACGCATGGCGGCGGCTGAGTCACCATCCATGGAACCAAAGTTTCCTTGTCCGTCAATCAAAGGCACCCGCATTGAAAATGGTTGTGCCATACGAACCATTGCCTCGTAAACAGAGCTATCGCCGTGCGGGTGATATTTACCGAGAACATCACCGACGATACGAGCGGATTTTCTGAACGGGCGGTTATAGTCATACCCGTTTTCAAACATTGAATAGATAATACGGCGGTGTACCGGTTTCAAACCATCACGAACATCCGGCAATGCACGTGAAACGATAACACTCATCGCATAATCAAGGTAAGAGCGGCGCATTTCCTCCGAAATATCAACCGGAGCAATGTCTTCGCTGCTCGTTACTACTGGCATATTTTCTTCACTCACTTTATTTTACCTTTTCTATTTAAACTGCCTAAAATATAGCAAAAGGCTCTCTCAAATTCTAATCTTTTTGATGACTTATAAACACTATTTCGCGCTCAGAGGGCAAAAAAACGCCCTTATTTTTGATTTTGGTGTTTTTTGAGCTCATTTTATAGCTTAAAAAGTTAACGCGTTTTTTCTCTAGGCTCAAAAAAAACACCCTTGCGGGTGTTTTTGTTTTGAACTGATAATGCATTAAAACGGAATATCATCATCCAAATCAGCTGCCGGAGCTGCGGCCGGAGAATTATCCCAACCGGCATTAGAGGCTGAACCTGAGAAGACATCATTACCGCCGGCAGGAACACCATCTCTGCCATCTAACAATACCAAGTTGCCGCTGAAGTTTTGCAAAACAATCTCAGTGGTGTATCTTTCTTGGCCATTATTGTCTTCCCAACGACGGGTTTGTAATTGACCCTCCAAATAAACTTTTGAGCCTTTGTGCAAATATCTTTCGGCAATGTCTGCCAACTGAGGGTTAAAAATAACCACACGGTGCCATTCGGTTCTTTCTTTGCGCTCGCCGGAAAGTTTGTCTTTCCAGCTATCTGAGGTCGCAACGTTTAAGTTGACAACTTTTGCGCCGTTGGCGGTATTAGCAACTTTCGGATCTGCGCCTAAGTTACCGACTAAGATTACTTTGTTTATGCTTCCAACCATTGTTATAAACCTATTTCTAAAATTAAAACTGCATGGAGTATATATTGAATTCTTTGATAGTAAAACTAAAATCAATAGACCTGTGTATATTCCCCGTTTCTTATCTGATATATGCCGTAAGTGATTGAATTGCTTGGGTCGCCGTTGTTATAAGCCATCTCTCCCCAGCCGGTATCAAACTTACTTTCTTCCAAGGCTTGGGCTAATTTTTCGTATTTAAACGAATCGGTCTTTTCAACCAACGCTTTCCATAGTTGAACGGCCGAATAACCATAAACCGACAGACCTTCCGGCTCAACACCAAGTAAGCGCAATTTTACCAAAGTTTCGGCAAAATCAGGGCTGTCTTTAAGGGTTGGTAATGACAAAACAAATACCCCTTCTGATTTGGAGCCGAGTTCATCTCTAAAGTTTTTTTGCGCCTGGTATTTATTAACAAACAAAATAAAATCTTTTCGTTCGGATTTGAGTGCTTTGGACATTCGAATGACTCTTTTTGACCTGCCCATGATGTAGGCAATTTTGTTGCCGTCTTGAATTACTTTTTCGGCAATTGCATCATAATCATCATCAAAATTCTGGAAATTGTAAGACTGGAATGCAGCCTGTTTGTCCGCATCTGTAAACAATTTTTGCAAAGCGGCGGCAACGTCAACAATGTCTTTATTATTACGATCGTAAATCAGAGCAACTTTTCTATCGGGATAGTGAGATTGGTAAAAATTAAAGAAATCACCGGCCGCTCTGGTTTGATAGCCTACCATTTTAACTAAGCCTTTATACTTATCGGTCTTAATTCTCGGACTGGCGGCTGTCGGAATAATTTGAAAGATACCTGCTTTGGCATATATGCCCGCAACCTTATGCAAGGCATTGGAGCAATAAGGGCCTATGACCAAAGACATTTTATCACGCGCAGAGGCGTTAACCGCCATCATTTGTGCCGTAGATACGGCAATACGATCGTCACATTGGTCATCGACCATGACTAAATTGATTTTTTCCCCGTTTAGGCCGCCTTGATTATTTATTTCATCTACTGCCGTGCGCACTCCGGAAATCAGCTCCTGACCTGCCGTTTGGTATTCTCCAGCCATGGGCGCAATTATCCCAATATTTACTGCGGAGAAAGCATTTTGCGCAAAAAGGCACATCAGCAACGAGGCTATTTTTAGGCTTTTTGTCAGCATTATTATCAGTTATTCTTTATCTTGTTTCTCAAAACAATAGTACAAGTGTTTCAGATTTGCAAGTTTTTTATCTTTTAGAGGTTGTTGAGGCGCGTTTGCTATTGCCTTTTCGAGAGTTCCTCTCTATATTGACCGACAAGGAGAGTATGACTATGAGCAATTTTATTGAAATTAAAGGTGCCAGAGAGCACAACTTAAAAAATGTTGATATTTCAATACCTAAAAATAAATTGACCGTGATTACCGGATTATCTGGCTCGGGAAAATCATCCTTGGCTTTTGATACGATTTATGCCGAAGGACAACGTCGGTATGTGGAAAGTTTGTCGGCTTATGCCAGACAATTTTTGGAGTTGATGAAAAAGCCTGATGTGGACTCTATTGAGGGTTTATCTCCGGCAATTTCGATTGAGCAAAAAACCACCTCGCATAATCCACGTTCTACCGTCGGTACGGTTACCGAAATTTACGACTATATGCGTCTGTTGTGGGCAAGAGCCGGAACTCCCTACTCTCCGGTTACGGGATTGCCGATTGAATCACAAACCGTTTCGCAAATGGTTGATCGCATCATGGCTTTTCCAATCGGCTCAAAACTCTTACTCCTTTCTCCTACCGTTAGAGGCAAAAAAGGTGAGTTTAAAAAAGAAATTGAGGCCCTGCTTCGGCAAGGTTACCAACGCCTTAAAATTGACGGCGAAATGTATAATATCGAAGAAGTGCCTAATCTGGCAAAAACCGTTAAACATGATATTGAAGTCGTTATCGACCGTTTGGTGATTAAAGAAGGGCTGGAAGAGCGTTTGGCGCAATCTTTGGAAACAGGATTAAAGCTCAGCGACGGAATTGTTTATGTGGAAAATGCCGAAACCAAAGAGCGTACCGTCTTCTCTTCTAAATTTGCTTGTCCGGTTTCGGGTTTTACGATTGAAGAAATTGAGCCGCGGCTTTTCTCGTTCAACAATCCGTTCGGGGCTTGTCCGCATTGTGATGGAATCGGGGCAAAACTTTATATGGATCCCGAACTCATTGTGCCTAATCCTAATCTTAGCCTCAATAAAGGGGCAATTGCTCCTTGGGACGGATTTCGTTCAGCTTTCCATAACCAAGCTATTACATCTTTGTGCGACTTTTTGGAAATTTCGCCTTCAACACCTTGGAAAGATTTGCCTGAAAAAGCTAAGCAAATTATTCTTTACGGCTCTGGCAATGTTTGTATTCCGATGTATTACTCCACTTTCGTGTCTGACAAGCCGTTTGAAGGGGTTATTCCTAATATGGAACGGCGTTTTTTGGAAACTGATTCATCTTGGGTCAGAGAAGAATTTTCAAAATATCAATCCGCCGCTCCTTGCGAATTTTGCCAAGGGAAACGCCTCAAGCCTGAAGCCTTGGCGGTTAAGGTTTGTGGATTGGATATTATGGATGCTTCCGATATGTCTATCAAAAAAGCAAGAGATTGGTTTATGGGCGTTGAAGAACAACTTTCTCCCAAAAAGCAAGAAATTGCTCATAAAATCTTAAAAGAAATTATTGACCGCTTGAGCTTTCTTAATAACGTTGGTTTGGATTATCTTACCCTTTCCAGACAATCGGGAACATTGTCGGGTGGAGAAGCGCAACGTATTCGTTTGGCTTCGCAAATCGGTTCAGGCTTGACCGGTGTGCTTTATGTTTTGGATGAGCCATCTATCGGCTTGCATCAGCGAGATAACGACCGTTTACTGGAAACGCTCACCAAACTGCGCGATATCGGCAATACAGTGATTGTGGTAGAGCATGATGAAGATGCTATTCGGGCGGCCGACTATCTGGTTGATATGGGTCCTGGTGCCGGTGATTTGGGCGGAAATGTCACAGCCAAAGGAACGGTTGATGAAGTTTTGAAAAATCCTAACAGTCTGACGGCTCAATATTTGAATGGAACCAAGCTCATTGAAGTTCCCTCAAAACGGCGCAAAGGCAACGGAAAATTTATCGGTGTAAAAGGCGCTTGCACCAATAACCTCAAGAACGTGGATTTGAAAATTCCTTTGGGAACATTTACCTGCGTTACCGGTGTTTCAGGAGGCGGGAAATCATCATTGATTTTGGAAACGCTGTTTAAGGGACTTAACAAAGAGCTGAATGGTTCAAGAGAGCAAACAGGACAATATGATTCTCTTATTGGATTAGAAAATATTGATAAAATCATTGATATTGACCAATCCCCAATCGGACGGACACCCCGCTCTAATCCGGCAACTTATACCGGCTTGTTTACCAATATTCGCGATTGGTTTGCAGGTCTTCCCGAAGCAAAAGCCAGAGGATATTCCGCCGGAAGATTTTCGTTTAACGTGGCTGGTGGACGTTGCGAAGCCTGCAAAGGTGATGGTGTTACAAAAATTGAGATGCACTTTTTACCTGATGTTTATGTGGAATGTGATGTTTGTAAAGGCAAACGTTTTAACCGTGAAACTTTGGAAGTCAAATACAAAGACAAATCTATTGCCGATGTGCTAGACATGACGGTTGATGAAGCCCATAAGTTTTTTGAGGCAATTCCTTCTATTCGCAATCGTTTGGAGCTCTTGCAAAAAGTCGGTCTTGGCTATATTCATCTCGGACAACAAGCGACCACTTTATCGGGCGGTGAAGCACAACGCATTAAGCTCTCAAAAGAGCTTTCAAAACGCGCTACGGGAAAAACGCTTTATATCTTAGATGAGCCAACCACCGGATTGCACTTTGAAGACATTAACAAACTCCTCAAAGTCTTACATACCTTAGTTGAGCAAGGAAACTCCGTGATTGTGATTGAGCATAATCTTGATGTGATTAAGACCGCCGATTATATCGTTGATATCGGGCCTGAAGGCGGTGATGGCGGCGGACGCATTATTGCGCAAGGCACGCCGGAGCAAGTGGCTAAAGTTGAACAAAGCTACACCGCCAAATATCTCAAACTCAAACTTGGCTAAATTTTATATTCACAAAAAACGGGGTATTCACCCCGTTTTTTTACTCATGTAGCCTTAAAAAGCCAACACCGGACGAACGTACCTATACTTTGTTTTGTTACCTGTCAGGAAGGCACCATCATACACCCATATTTTTTCTTTATCTACTTCGGTGGAGGTATGATAGGATTCAGAATACCCCAGCTTCAATGTAGTTGCTCCATATGACGATAGACTATTTAGTGTCATATCAATAACTTCTCTTGTTCGAGAAATATTTGCACTATCTCTAATACTAGGTAAAAACCATTGGCCTTTTTGGCAAAACTCTGAAGTACAGTTATCGGTTTGATATGCATTCACTGCATTTGCAGCATATTTTGTACCACAATTTGTAGCTGCTAATATATAATTCGTATTAGTACGACCATCTGTACCAACTACTGGTATTCCTGTACTTACAGCAGATCCATCACCCATCAAACTGGTTGTACTGCTTATATTCCTTAACCCTTCAACGTCACATGTTTGACTAGACCAATACATAGATTCAGTACCTGCACTACCATCTTTCTTTGCATCTGTTAAAGCAACAGCCAAGCGATTAGAAACATCAAAAACCACTCCTATTGGTTTTTTATTTGTTATTAATTCTCTTGATACACTTCCATCTCCATAAAGGATGGCCCCCACAGAAACACTTTGTTGAGAAGGTAGTTTTAAACAAGACATTTTGCTTGTGTCTGTCGGACATTTGACGACAATATCTGCTCCAGAGCAATCCGTTTCTGTTTTATTATAACCCAAAGATTCACAAGATGGTGGTTGAACGCAAGTTTGGGCCTGTGCTTCTTGAAAGGAGAAAGCTGTCAGTAAAGACAACATTGCTCCTGCAATTTTTATTGTATTCTTTGTCATGGTCTTTCTCCTTTGTTTTATTTAAACCAACAACGCATAGCGCTGTTGCACCAATAATTATCCACATCATGATAGTTTGTGGCACAACCAATAGCGCAGTATTTTTGTGAACATTCTTCATACTCACAAACATTACCTGTCGGACAACTATCTAATGAACATTTGAAATCGCAAGTTTTGCAGTTATTGTAATATTTGATGCCATTTAGTAGGCAGTAGTCACTTGGTGTAACCGGTCCTAGTTCTGAACAAGTCATATTGTAGCCAGCTTTGCACTGACAAGCTGTATATTTGGTTACCCCATTATAGGTACAACCGATTCCGCTTCCCTCTTGGTTTGTTCCTGTACAAGTTTGATTATAGTTGCTAGGACATACACATTCTGAATAATAGGTTGTACCTTCTTCCGTACAGCTACTGTTTGAAGGAACTTGTGGCTCCGTGCATTTTTCAACAGGATATGATGTTTTGTTGCAGACACATTTATATTTTCCGCCACAACTATCACTGCTTAACTCGTTAGGGTATCCACATGTTGCTGAGGTATATTTATAGCTATCGGCACAACAAGTTTTAAAATATTCACGATTATATGAGCAAAAATCAAATTTCCAATATCCGGTTTCACAAGAGTTTTTGGTATACCCTAAATTTTTACAAACATCGATGGATGGGTCTGAAAATTCCATATTGCCAAAATCTACAGTATCACCACCAGTGATGAAAGAAACACTGGCAGTTTGCAAAGAAACTCGATTGGGCAAACCTACGTCTAGGTTTGCCCCTGACAAAGGTTCAAATTGGTTTAGACTGGTTCTTACGAAGTGCGTGTATTGAGAATGCACTCCCGATTGATTATCTGAAATAAATTCATTTTCACTTACGCCTCCTAATGCAGTAAGCGCAAGTACCGATACTCCTATCGCAAGTTGCTTTCTCATAATACACCTCATTATAACTGAACTTTGTCACTTTATAATGTAGCATACCCCAAAGCGTTTGTCAAACAAATTTACTCAAATATTTTTATTTTGGCTAAAGATATAAAAATAAGCCTCTCATTCGAGAGGCTTGCTTTTAATACGTTCGTCAACTCTTTTCATCTTGCGGCGGTATCTGTCCAATACTGCCTTTTTGCGTCCTTTTTGCGTACGCCAGTTGACATAATTAAAGATGCCATACTCGCTGATATGTTCTTCTGGAACTATGGCTTCGGTCATTACCTCGCAGATGTTGTCGGCTATGTTGGCAACACCGCCGACAATGAAATAGTGATTTTCCTCAGCACTTGATTCACCTAATACCTTTATATAGCCACTCCGCAAGGTTAAAACACTCGGGGCGCGTTCTTCCAAAACAGTCAAATCGCCGTGTTCTCCGGGAATAACGACACGATAGACGTCTTCTTCTTTATAAACCTTGCTCGGTAACACAATTTTCAGGTGAACTTTCTTTTCCATAATCCTCAGCTCCTAAGCAGCGTCTTTCATATTTTTGGCATTTTCCAGAACTTCTTCAATGGTTCCAACCATATAGAAGGCTTGTTCCGGAATATCGTCATACTTGCCTTCAATAATTCCTTTGAAGCCCTTAATCGTATCTTCCAGTTTTACAAATTTACCCGGACGACCGGTGAAGACTTCTGCTACGTGGAACGGTTGTGACAAGAATTTTTGAATCTTACGTGCACGGGCAACGGTCAATTTATCTTCTTCAGACAACTCGTCCATACCCAAAATTGCAATAATATCTTGTAAAGATTTATATTTTTGCAAAATTTCTTGTACGCGACGAGCAACTTGGTAGTGCTCCTCACCTACAATGCTCGGATCCAAAATACGGCTGGTGGAATCCAACGGGTCAACCGCCGGGAAAATTCCCAACTCAGAAATTTGACGTGACAAAACCGTGGTGGCATCCAAGTGCGCAAAGGTGGTTGCCGGTGCCGGGTCGGTCAAGTCATCTGCCGGAACATAGACTGCCTGAACCGAGGTAATAGATCCGTTTTTGGTGGAGGTAATACGCTCTTGCATGGCACCCATATCCGTACCTAATGTCGGTTGATAACCCACGGCTGACGGAATACGTCCCAACAAAGCTGAAACCTCAGAACCTGCTTGCGTGAAACGGAAGATGTTGTCAACGAAGAACAATACGTCTTGGTGTTCTTCATCACGGAAATATTCCGCTTGGGTCAAACCTGTTAAGGCAACGCGAGCACGTGCCCCAGGAGGTTCATTCATTTGACCATAAACAAGAACGGTTTTGGATTTATCACCCTCTAAGTCAATAACGCCGGATTCAATCATTTCATGGTAGAGGTCGTTTCCTTCACGAGTACGTTCGCCTACTCCGGCAAATACGGAATAACCACCATGACCTTTGGCGATGTTATTAATCAATTCCATAATCAAAACGGTTTTACCTACACCGGCACCGCCAAACAAACCAATTTTACCGCCCTTGGCATAAGGTTCGAGCAAGTCAATTACCTTAATACCGGTGGTAAAAATTTCGGTTTCGGTTGATTGTTCGGTAAATGCTGGTGCCGGACGGTGAATCGGCAAATATTTCTTGGTTTTTAATTCACCTCTTGCATCAACCGGGTCTCCTATTACGTTGATAATACGGCCTAACATTTCAGGGCCGACCGGAACTTCAATCGGGTGTCCGGTATTGAGGACTTCCAAACCTCTAACCAAGCCATCGGTGGAATCCATTGCAATCGTACGGACTACACCCTCTCCTAAGTGTTGCTCAACTTCCAACACTAATTTGTGGCCGTGGTTGTCGCACTCAAGTGCCGTTAAAATACTCGGTAATACATCGCAGTTGTCAAATTTAACGTCAACTACCGCACCCATTACTTGCGAAATATGTCCTAAGCGACCACTGGCTTTTTCGGCAGCTTCGGCTTTTTTCATCTTCTTTAGCGCTTTAGCATCTTCGGCTTGCATTGCTTTTTCAAAGCCGGTTTCCTTTTTGGCACTAGCTTTTACTTTCGCGCTAGTGCTTTTGGTTTTGGCTTTGGAAGTGCTCGCTTTGGCGCTCTTCTTTTCCGTCATTCTTCTCTCCTTTGAACTATAGTGCTTCCGCACCGGCTATAATTTCGGTTAACTCTGTCGTAATGTTGTTTTGACGCATTCTGTTATACTTTAAGGTCAGATGCGATATCATGTCTTTGGCATTACGCGTTGCATTATCCATTGAGGTCATCCGAGCTCCGTGTTCGGAGGCTTGCGTATTGATTATGGCCTCATATACAGAGGCGCGGTACAATAGCGGCAATATGCTCTTTAGTACAGCTCTTTGGCTTTGTTCATAATCGTACTCAGCACCTTTTACCAATGTCGGTAATGATGGTTGTTCTGCGTTATCGACAGCCACAGGCAAAACTTGCTTGCAAACAATGTCACGACTAATTGCTGAACGAAACTCGCTGTAAATCACCTCACAAATATCTACGTTTCCAATAAAAAAGTCATCAAAAGCGTAATTGGATATTACTGAACTTTCGTCATAGCGTGCACCTTTTTTCGCGATGCCTTCTATGTTTCGAACAATTTTGTCTCCATACTTGCGCTTGAGTATTGTATAGCCTTTTTTGCCTATGCAAGCGATACTTACTTTCTTGCCTTGTGAAACCAAATCATCGATGCGATTTGAGGCTACTTTTGCCACAGATGCATTAAAACTTCCGCAAAGCCCCCTATCCGAGGTAAACACCAATAACAGATATTTATCGGAACGGCCAGTTCCGCGAACTAGCAAAGGCCAGTTCACGGAACGTCCATTCTTTTCTTGTTGTTTCATATCAGAGGCTATTCTTCCTACAATGCCTTCTATATTGTCTTTATATGCGGCACTGGTTGCTAATAATCCCTGTGCTTTGCGTAAGCTGGAAGCGGCAACCATCTTCATTGCTGAAGTGATTTTTTGTGTGGACTTAATACTCTCTATGCGAGTTCTTAACTCTTTTAGTCCGGCCATTGTTCTTCCTTACTTATGCTGCTTGTTCTTCACCGACAAACTCTTTTAAGAAATTGTCATAAAACTCGGTCAACTTCTTATCCAACTCATCGGAGATAACTTTTTCTTCACTGATTTGTTTCAGATATTCAGGATAATTTGCTTTGATTGCGGATAAAGCCTTTTGTTCAAACGGCTTAACATCACTCAAGGGAAGTTTATCCAAATATCCGCGGACACCGGCAAAAATTGCAACAACTTCTTCGGCAACAGACATCGGATGATATACGGGCTGTTTTAAGAGTTCCGTTAAGCGCTCACCTCTGGCCAAAAGCTGTTTGGTGGCAGCATCCAAATCTGATGCAAATTGTGCAAATGATGCCATTTCACGGTATTGTGCCAATTCCAGCTTAATCTTACCGGCAACTTGTTTCATTGCCTTGATTTGAGCGGCAGAACCAACACGACTTACAGAAATACCAACATTAACCGCCGGACGCACACCTTGGTAGAACAAACTGGTCTCAAGGAAGATTTGTCCGTCTGTAATTGAAATTACGTTGGTCGGAATATAAGCCGATACGTCCCCTGCTTGGGTTTCAATTACAGGCAAAGCCGTTAATGAGCCGGCACCCTCTTCGTCATTCATTTTTGCAGCACGCTCTAACAAACGTGAGTGCAAATAGAAGACGTCTCCGGGATATGCTTCACGCCCTGGCGGACGACGGAGCAACAATGACATTTGACGATAGGCCGTGGCTTGTTTGGACAAGTCATCGTAGAAAATTGTTGCATGCATTCCGTTGTCACGGAAGTACTCACCCATAGCACAACCAGAATATGGCGCAATAAATTGCATCGGCGCAGGGTCAGATGCCGTAGCGGCAACAACAATCGTATAATCCAACGCACCATGATCTTTCAAAGTTTTAACAACTTGCGCCACGGTTGAACGTTTTTGACCTACGGCAACATAAATGCAGTACATTTTATCTTTTTCAGATTTTGCCTGATCATTAATGTGCTTTTGGTTAATGATTGTATCCAAAATGATTGCGGTTTTACCGGTTTGACGGTCGCCAATAATAAGCTCGCGTTGACCACGACCAATCGGAATCAGCGCATCCACAACTTTCAGACCGGTTTGCATCGGTTCATGAACGCTGCGCCGCGGAATAATTCCCGGAGCTTTTACCTCTGAGTTACTATACTCAGTAGCTTTGATTGCTCCCAGTCCGTCAATAGGCTCTCCCAGAGCGTCAACCACACGACCAAGCAATCCTTTGCCGACCGGCACGCTCACAATTTTATCTGTCCGTTTTACGATATCGCCTTCTTTGATTGACTCGTCTGATCCAAAGATAACTACACCGACATTGTCTTCTTCCAAGTTAAGGGCCATTCCTTTAACCCCGCTCTCGAATTCAACAAGCTCGTTGGACTGAACTTTGTCAAGGCCATAAACACGGGCAATACCATCACCAACCGATAAGACACGGCCAACTTCGGAGACATCTACCTCCACATTGGCATTGACTATCTTATCTTTAATGATGGTGGATATTTCGCTTGCATGTACAGACATTATTGTCCACCTTTCATCATTATTTCCAAACGATTTAATTTTCCACGAATCGAATCATCTATCATGGAAGAACCAAATTCCACTATCAAACCGCCCAAAATCTCGGGGCGGATTTCATAACTTAAAACTACCTTTTTCGAAAGCATTTTTTCCAAAACAGTTGAGAGTTTTTTCTCTTGTGCAGCGCTCAATTCTTGAACACTTTGAACGCTAACCTCAACATAGCCGTTTTTAACATACCAAATATGCTCAAAAGTTTCTAATATCGGCAACAATTCAGAAAAGCGGCTATTAACAGAGATAATCTCCAAGCAAGATAAAGTTTCTTTATCAAGACCGAGTTTTTTTCCTGCTTGCATTAGAGCTTTGCTTTTAGAATCGGCTTGCCATACAGGATTAGAAAGATACTTGATGATAGAAGAATCTTCTCTTAAAACCTGAATCAATATCTTGACGTCTTTTAAGACCTTATCTACCGCTTTTTTCTCCTCGGCAGCGCTATAGAGCGCTTCGGCATAAGTGGTGATAATTTTTGATTTTGAAATCTTTTTCACTGCTTTCTCTTCTCTTCTTTTACATTGTGTTACATCATAAATTGTATTTCTTTCTAATTTGTTAATTTTTTACATAAAACTGTAAGGATCAACATCCACCTCTATTCGCACATTGGATGGAGCTTGCACTCTTCTTAACCACTGCTTTATAACTTCTTGAATTTTAATGTTTTTTGATGTTTTCAGTAGCAATCGATAACGGTATTTATTGCGCAACATATAGATTGGCGCGGGAGCCGGTCCCAATGTGGATATGTAATCATTATTCGGTGCGGTTTGCCCTAGTAAAATCGCGGTCTTCTCGGTTACGTTTTGATTAGTTCCAGAAACTATTATTGCTGCCAACTTTCCAAACGGCGGCATTTTTAGTATTTTGCGACTTTGTTTTTCCAAATCCAAGAATCGGCTGCGGTCATTGTGAATGAGCGCTTGCAATACCGCATTATCCGGATAAAGCGTTTGAATATAAACTGTTCCCTTCTTTTCGGCTCGTCCGGCTCGACCTGAGACTTGAGATAAGAGCTGATAAGTTCGCTCTGTGGCGCGCAAATCACTTCCCATAAGCCCTAAATCAGCATCAACTATTCCTACTAACGTCAAGCTTGGAAAATGGTGACCTTTTGCCAAAATCTGCGTTCCTATCAAGATATCAACCTCACCTTTTTCCATCTTATCAAAAACCTCAGATACTTCTTTCAAAGATGAGGTTATATCGCTTGAAATTACGGCAATTTTTGCATCCGGAAACCGTTTTGATACTTCTTCGGCAATACGTTCGACGCCAGGTCCGCAAGCCGTTAGCCCATCCTCGGAGTGACACTCGGGGCAGGTTTGAGGAATCGGCATGGAATAGCCGCAATGATGACAGATTAAGCGTTTTGTGTTTTTGTGCTCCGTCAGCCAAGCCGTGCAATGCGGACATTGAATTCTGTGTCCGCAATCGCGACATATGGTTAACGGGGCATAGCCGCGGCGGTTCAAAAACAGCATGGATTGCTCGTTTTTCTCCAAATTTTCTTTCAGCGCGCTTACCAAAGTCGGCGAAAGCCAAGAAACGCCCCAGGAGCCTTTTTGCGGCTTGTCCTTTTTGAGGTCAACAACCTTAACCTCAGGCAGTTGTGCCGCAGCATAGCGGCTGGTCAATTGTACGGAACTATATTTTCCCTCTTCCACATTGCACACCGTTTCCAAATCAGGCGTAGCGGTTGATAAGATGAGTGGGAATTGCTCCAGCTTAGCCCTAACAACGGCCATATCCCGTCCTTGATAATTCACAACATCTTCTTGCTTAAACGAGTGATCGTGACTTTCATCAATAACCATCAGACCTAAATTTTGATAAGGCAAAAACAAAGCAGACCTTGCACCAACAATCACCTGAACGCGATTTTGGATAATGGCTTTCCAGGTATCTATTCTTTCTCGTTGCCCTAAACCTGAATGCCAACATGCTGGCTTTACACCAAACCGTTTTTCAAAACGAGACAACCACTGTGTGGTCAAGGCAATTTCAGGCACCAAAATAAGAACCTGCTTTTTAGCATCCAAGGCTTTGGCTACCGCCTCAAAATAAACCTCGGTTTTACCGGAGCCCGTAACACCATCCAACAGTGTTACCGAAAAACCTTGATTAACCTTATCACACAAAGTTGAAGCCGCAGCCTCTTGCTCCGGCGTTAGGTTGACCTTGCAAAAATCGCCTTTGGGCGGAGCAAAATATTTTTGCTTTTCTCGCACAATCGGCTTTAACACACCTGCCGAAATAAGTGTATTGACCACACTCATGCCGACCCCTGCTCCTTGGCAGATTTCTTTTCTGGTGTAAGGCGCATGTTTTAACAAATCGCATACATGCCAACGGGCATCAGAATTTTTTAATTTTGCCTCAGATAGAGTTTTGCCACTCAGGGTATAAAGTGTTTCGGTTTGGACATCATCAAAAATGGCTTTTGAGCTTATCACCATTTTTAGAACCATACCGATAAAAGCCATATTATATTCAGCCACAAATTTAACAAACTGCATTAAGGCTTTGGATAAAGGCGGAAAGTCTAATTTCTCGATTATGGGTTTTATTTTATTATCCGGGAGCTGAGAGGTTTTGCCATGATGCCAAACGATCCCGATTTGCTCCTCCCTTCCCCAAGGGATGCGAACAAGGGTGCCGAGCGGAAGTTCCGTCTCAGCCTTATAATCAAAAGCTTCATTAAAAGGTAGCGGGAGCATTACCCCGATGATTGTCGTCATTTTTCCTCTTTTGGTTTTGAGCTATCTTACTTCAGACCAAACAAAATTAAAACCATACCTACCTTATTATCCCCACAAATTATGACCCTTATTAAACCAAATTTTAAATAATGGAATGTAACATTTTGTTTAAGAGGAAAATTATGAAAAGCGAAATCAGATATAAAGTTGAGAAAGATGTTCAAGCTCTCATCAGCCAATGGCAAGATTGGCTTATTCATGAGCGGCGTTATTCCGCACATACGCTTGATGCTTATGCTAGAGATTTATCGGAATTTTTTGATTTTTGTTTTGAGTATTTGGACAGAGACGCAACTCTCAGCGACTTAAAAAAATTTGAGGTAAGAGATTTTCGGGCTTATATCAGTTTTCGGAGCGAAAAACATATTGAAAAATCATCTTTAGCGCGCGAAATCTCGGCACTTAAAAATTTTTTCAAATGGCTAGCCAGACATGATGTGGTGAAAAATTCTGCCATCAGCGTCATTGGTTCTCCTAGAAGAGCAAAGGTTTTGCCCAAAGCCTTAGATGTTGATGAGACTTTTAACGTGATTGACATGGCCGAAGAAGTTGCTAGCAATTCATGGCAGGGCTTGCGTGACACAGCTATTTTTACTCTACTTTACGGTTGCGGTCTGCGTATTTCCGAAGCCCTGGCCCTGAATGTCGGCGATATCGGCAATAATGATTTTTTGCGTATCAAAGGTAAGGGCAACAAAGAAAGAATTGTGCCCCTCCTCCCGATTGTGGTTGAAAAAATTAACAAATATGTCGCGGAATGCCCTTACCGACTAAATGTCGGAGACGCTTTGTTCTTAGGTGCCCGCGGCGAAAGACTTGTGCCAAGAATTGTCCAGAGGCAAATGCAAAAAATTCGCGGCTTGTTGGGACTAAACGACAATTTGACTCCCCATGCCCTGCGACACTCTTTTGCAACGCATCTCTTGGCGGAAGGGACCGACCTGCGCTCGATTCAAGAATTATTGGGTCATGCGTCCCTAACCACAACCCAGCGCTATACCGATGTTCAGATAGACACTCTCAAAAAAGAATATGATAAGGCCGGACTATTATCGTCCTAGATTGTAAAGAAACTAAAAAAAGGTGCCGCTTGGCACCTTTTTGAAATCTGTCTTCTGAAAGAACTAAATTTTACTTTAATTTCTTTTCAACGAACTCTTCGTGTTTTTTAGACTTCTTGTCATATTTTTTCAAAGTCAATTTTTCCGGATGAGTCCGAGGATTCTTTTCAGCAAGATAAAATGTGCCAGTACCAGCGGTACTTTCTAATTTAACTTTTACTTTTACTGCTTTTGCCATGATTTTATACTCTTAAAATTAGGTTATATCAAAACATTTAGCCGTAATATACAGTTTTTGAGAGGTTTGTCAACATAATTTTTCGTAATTATTTTGGTTGAGGGCTTATAATTTTGCATTTATTGACCAAAAATTTTATTTTTGTCTATTGTCTTTATGCAAAATTTATGTTATTCTCCATGCATTAAACAAATTATTTACCTTATTATTAGTGAAGAAATTTTTTTCATGACCTTTAGGGTAAATATAAAAAGAAATTTATTAATCAATAAAAAAAATAATAAAACTATGAACAAAAAATTTTTAGCCGCAGTTGTTGCTGTGGTAGCTGCTCTTGTTATATATAAGGGTGGCTGGTATTTAATTCAATTTGTTGGTGATAAGGTATTTTCTTTCCCGTGGAATTTCGGGGAGATATTAGTGTTATCATTGCTGACAATGATATTGATTATCTGTACGGTAGTTGTTCCGTATAAGATTTATAAAAAAATATTAACCCTAAAAAACAATAAACCATGAAAAAATTTTTCTTAACAATTCTGATTGCCGCAGCCTTAGTGGGTGCCGCAATTTATGATTTTAAAATCGCTATTGTTCTGGCGATTTTAATTGCTTGTTTCACCCTTCTTCCCTACGCCTTGGGGTATTTATTTATTCTTGGCGATAAATGGGATGCTAGAATGAGAGCTAAACGGATTAAAAAAATCCGTGAGCGCGAGAGTGAAAGAAAGGAAAACATTGAGCGGATTATCCGCGAAGTGCCGCAAGAGCATTTTGCAAAATAATTCGCTTTCCCCAAAATAAAAGGTCTGACTTAGTTCAGACCTTTTTTTGTGTGCTTTTGCAAATAAGCTTTTGCCACATTGATATCTTGTTGCTTATCCTCTCTATCTTCGGCCGGGCAATAGGCCAAGTCTTTATTTTTTGCCAAGATATTTTCCGGATTGCGGCTTTCCAACTCGCCTGATGTGCAAATATCAGGCATGACACCTCGCCCTGCCAATTTATTGCCTGACGGCGTATATATTAACCCGTTGGTCAGAGCTAAGCGGCTATTATTATCCAGTTTAATGAGTTTTTGAATCGTTCCTTTACCAAAGCTGTTGGTGCCGACCACCGTTCCCCTACTCTGCTCTTGCAATGCCACCGCCAAAACCTCGGCAGAAGATGCTGTTTGCCCATCTATCAAGACCACAATCGGTTTGTCTTGCCAGATATCTCCGTTGGGAGCATTGTAATATTCAATCTCACTCCCTGCTCTGCCCTTAGATGAGGCGATAATTCCCCCATCAATAAATAGACCTGCAACCTTAACGGCCTCTTCTAACACGCCGCCGGGATTTCCTCTTAAATCAAGAATCAAGCCTGTGGCTTGGGCATATTTTTTCAAGCTTTCTTCAATATTTTGGGCGGTGTATTTATTAATCGCGCCAAGGCGAATATATAAAATATTGCCTTCTTGCAAGCGGTCATAATAGGCGCGTTGCGGTTTAAATTCCGGCGTAGGTGGATTGCTCAACTCCAAATCGGGATAATAAGACGAATCGGAATCAAAATTTTTAATTCCGTAGGCCAACATGGTATCTACGATTTCAAAATCTTTAACGTCTAAAGTCTTAGAGGCTTTTTTGGCGGCACGCAGCAAATTATCATTTATTTCTAACCAAGCAGACACATCGTTTTTGTTTTCGGGCTTGCGCAGGGTTTTGAGCAAACGACCGTTTGCATAAAGCGATATTCTGGCCCCATCATCGGCTATGCGAATATTTTTATCCATTTTATTTAAGGCTTGGAGCGCAGGAATCGCCAAATCTTCAACATTTGCCGGCAGAAGATAATCCTCTAAGACCGACGTATAGGCTTGCGCCAGAGCTACTCTGTCATCTGCTTGAGCCGTGGTGGCCATGAGTGGCAAGATTATGCTTAATAGTCCTATTTTTTTCATGCTTTGCGTTTTTCCTTTTGGCGATTACGGCGTTTGATTTTGGCTTTGCGCTCTTTTTTGGTTTTGCGAGACGATGCTTTGTCCTGCTTTTTATGTCTTGCGATTATAGGATAGCCGGCAGCATAGTCAACACCTTCATCTTTATCCACCAACTTAAAGGCCAAACTTCCGGTCAGAGGTGAGGCTTCCGTTAAGCGGGCAATTATTTTTTCGCCCAATAAAAATGTTTTTTTGCTTTGTTTTCCTACGAGCTCGGTTTGCGATGTATCCAACACATAATTATCCATCGGCAAACTTCTCATCGGGATTAATCCGTCCGCGCCCAAACTCTCAATACAAACAAAAATTCCTGCTGGCGTCAGGCCGGTGATTTTAACCTCAAAGTCTAGCCCGATTGAGGGATTGAGATAAGCTGAAATATAACGTGCCACACTTTCTCTTTCGGCTTGGGCTGCTGTGCGCTCGGTTTGGCTGATATGCGCTCCGATTTGCTTAAACAGTTCAATATCAGCGTTTTCTTCCAAATCTCCACCATCTGGCATTTCATAAGCTCTGATGAGGGCTCTGTGCACCAGCAAATCGGCATAACGGCGAATCGGCGAAGTAAAATGTGCATAGTTTTTTAACGCCAAACCAAAGTGTCCGATATTTTCAGGGGAATATTGTGCCTGAGATTGGGTTCGCAAAATCAAATCATTGATACCGGCAGAAAAATGCTGTTTGCAGCATAGCTCCAATATATGATTAAAATGCTCTGGCTTGAGAGCGGCATAATCAGGCAATTTTAAGTGCAGATTATGTAACAGAGGTTCTAAATCTTGGAGTTTTTCTTTTGAGGGCTTATCGTGAATGCGATACATTATCGGCAGTTTTGATTTTTGCAAGGCAAGAGCGGCCGAAACGTTAGCGGCAATCATAAACTCCTCAATTATCTCATGGCTTATAAAATGCTCTGCCTTACCAATGGATAAGATTTGCCCTTGAGACCCGACTTTGACTTTAATTTCGGTTGGCTCCAACTCCAAAGCACCTCTTTTTTGAGTGGCTTTTTTCAATGCAAAATAAGCCTCATATAAAGGTTGAATTACCGGTTTAAACAAAGCAGCGGTTTGTTGATTAAACTCCCCGTCAAAGGCGAGTTGCGCTTCGCGATAGGTCAATCTGGCGCAAGATTTCATTATCGCTCGGTGGAATGAATAACTCTTGATATTGCCGTCCATATCTATACGCATGCGGCAGGCAATGCAAGGACGCTCCTCTTTTGGGCGCAAAGAACACAAATCATTGCTTAAGATTTCGGGCAGCATCGGTACAACCATATTGGGCAAATAAACCGAATTGCCCCTTTTGTAGGCTTCTCTATCCAGCGGACTGTTGGGACGCACATAGTAGGCCACATCGGCTATGGCAACTATAATATCAAAACCATTATCTATCTTTTGTGCCCAGACGGCATCATCAAAGTCTTTTGAGTCATCTCCGTCAATGGTCACAAGTGGAATTGAGGTCAAATCTTCTCTTTTATCTTTTGAATAAGGCTTGAGGTGTTTGGCCTCTTTTAATACTTCTTGAAAGAATTCGGTCTCAATATTGTATTTTTCCAAAACAATCAAATCCGTGCCTTTGGCGACATTAAACTTGCCATAGTTTTTGATGATTTTGACTTGTTTGAAACGCTCTTCGCCATAGAGTTCGGCTTTCACAAAATCCCCTACTTTGGCGCCTTGCAACCTATCTAACAGATACTCCTTTCGGGAATTTTTTTCGGCCGATTTTAGATAAAACTTTTTATCCTTCTCCTCAATCACGCCATGCAAAACTTCCGTATTATTTTCGGCCGTACGCGTTCGGGCAATGGGCTTAGCCCACCAGGTGTTTTTTTGATTATGTAATTTGGCAATAAAACAATCGCCTTCTGCCAAAGGTGGTTTGATTTTTTTATTATCCAGCACATAAATTTTGTAATTTTTAGGATTATCCTGCGGGTTTAGGGTTTGAGCCATTAGGTCTCCGAAATCCGAAGCTCCGCAAATTCGCAAATGGCAAGTATCGGGCAAAGTGGAGGCTTTTTGTTTTTTTCTCATCAGCGTAACTCCGCAACCAAAGCCGTGTGATCCGATGGTTTGGATTGGCCGCGTGGGTGTTTATCTACCTCACAAGAGATTAGCCTATCCGCTGCCTTGGGTGATAAAAACAAATAATCAATACGCATACCGGTATCATTTTGGAAGGCGCCTCCGGCATAGTCCCAATAGGTATAGCCGTTTAGGGGCAAAGGATATAGTGCACGATAAGCATCTGTCCAGCCTTGATACTCAATTGCTTTGAGGCGACTTATAACCTCCGGACGGAACAAAGCATTGTTGCGGAAAAGTTCGGGATTATAGACATCATTATCGGTCATTATCACATTAAAATCGCCCCCTAAAATGACCGACTCCGGTTTATGAATAAGCTCATTTGTGTGTTGAAACAGTGCCTCCATCCACTTTAGTTTATAGGTAAACTTTGAGGTATCCTCAGGGTCGTTATAAGGCGGATTGCCGTTTGGCAAATAAATTGAGGCAACACGAAAATCCTCGCCTTTTACATTTACAAGCGCTTCCAAATAGCGCGCGTTTTCATCATTAAAATCAGGCAAGCCCTCTTCGATGATTTTTATTTTGTGAGGGCTTAAAATCGCCACGCCGTTATAGCTCTTTTGGCCTAAAATTTTCGCCTCATAACCTTGCAATTTCAAATCAAAGTACGGAAAAGAACTGTCCTCGCTTTTAATTTCTTGCAGCAAGACAATATCGGGCTTGACCTTTTCCAGCCATGGCAAAAGGTTTTCCATACGAGCATTAATCGAATTTACATTAAACGTGGCTATTTTCATCTTATACCTTTATTAATTTATTTAGTGTACTGTATCTTAAAATAATATTCTTGGAAAGGAAAAAAACTATGGAGCTTGCAAATTATGCCCTCACCCCTAAAAAAAGCAGAGGACGCCTTTATCCCGACTTCACAAATGTGATTCGCTCTCCTTTTCAACGCGACAGAGACAGGCTTATTCACTCTTCTGCTTTCAGAAAATTAGACGGGAAGACGCAAGTGTTTGCCTATCACGAAGGAAAAAACTATCGCACTCGTTTGACGCATAGTATTGAAGTGGCGCAAATCACACGCACCATTTGCAAATCTTTACACCTTAACGAAGAGTTAGGCGAAGCCATTGCTTTGGCGCACGACCTCGGGCACTCGCCTTTCGGACATGCTGGTGAACGCGGCCTTCAAAACGCCATGAAAAAATTCGGTGGATTTGACCACAATATTCAATCCTTAAAAATCATGACCAAGCTCGAAATTCATTATCCAGAATTTCCCGGTCTTAACCTCACTTGGGAAACTTTGGAAGGCACTGTCAAACACAATGGACCAATCAAAAAAATCTCTAATTCTTACCTCAAAGAATACAACAAACTCTTTGATTTGGATTTGAAAAATTATCCCTCTCTTGAGGGGCAAGTCGGTGCAGTGGCTGATGATATTGCCTATAATAATCATGATATTGATGATGGCTTCAATGCCGGATTTTTCTCCATCAATGAACTTAGAGAACTCCCTTTCATCAATGATATCTTGGTGAATTTTGAAAAAGAAAATAATGGTTGTACAGATAGCCGCTTGCTTATCTACGCCATTACACGCAACATGATTGCAAGGATGATTTTTGATGTATTAGAAAACACCAAAAACAACCTCAAACAATACAAAATAAATACCGAAAACGATGCTCGTTTTCAAAAGAAATTAATGGTGGATTTTTCGGAGAAAATGAAAAGCGAAATTAAACTCTTGCGACAATTTCTCAAACAACATTTCTACACCCACACAAGTGTTGCTCGAATGGACATGAAATCACAAAAGATTATTGAAGAATTGTTTGAGGTATTTATGAATGATTACAACCTCTTACCAATGGAACTTCGGGCCCAAATCTCTCCAACCACGAAAGATGAAACCGCAGCAGAAATGATTTGCGAATACATTGCAGGTATGACTGATATGGCCGCCGTTGAAGAACACAAAAAACTTTTTGATGTTCATACCAGATTTTAGGTTTCATTAAGAGGTTTTAAATAATTTGCCGTTATAGTGTGGTAAATAGTGTTTTTAAACAGGAGATAAAATATGTTTCAAGATTTTTCTGACGACAATAAAGGTGATGATTTCTTAAATGAATTCCGCCAAAAAATTGCCGACCAACCTTCAAGCAGCTTGGAAGAAAGACGCAATGAAATGCGTCGCTCTAAAAGCGTGTTTATCGGTGCCGTTTCGGGCGTGGCTTTAGCCGGTATTGTCGGATATTTTATTTTAGCTCCGCAATACTCAAATAATACAAATATTGAAATTCCGGTTATCAGACGTCCGCAAACCGCTGTTAAGGTACAACCGAGCGAACCGGGCGGAATGGAAATTTTGAATCAAGATAAATCTGTTTACGACATTATTGAAAGAAAAGATAACGAACCTAAAACAGAAAATTTGTTACCGCCGCCGGAACAACCTCAGTTGCCCGTAATTGCTCAGACTCAAGCCGCAGCTCCCGAAGTTGAGCCTCAACCTATTCAAGTGGTAAACAATCAGCTAAAGTCAAATGACATTATGCCGGAAAAAGTTGTCGGCTCGGTTAGTGTTGCCGGAGTTAAAGAAGTAAAACCAGCAGTTTCTGCAGCTCAAACAGGTGATGCTCCGGAAGCTAAAGTTATCGGTTTGAAAGAAGCGGTTCAAATGGAAAACAAAAAAATTGCGGCTCAACAAGCACAACCGACTTCCGTAGCTCCAAAGGCTGAACCTGTTGAAAAAGCTGAGCCGAAAAAAGCTCCTGCTCCACAAAAGGCTGTTGCCGGAATGTGGCAAATTCAATTAATGTCTTCACCAAACAAACAGGCTGTTGAGAAGGCATGGATTAGCTTGAGCAAAAAATACAAAATGCTTCAAGGTTTGCCTCATGAAATTGAAACTGCTGACCTTGACTTTGATAAAATATTTTATCGCCTCAAAGCCGGTGCTTTTGAAAATCGTCAAGGTGCAGATGAGCTCTGCAAAGATATTAAAGCCTTGGGCGGAACTTGTATTGTAAAGAAAAAGTAAGATGTTGAGCGACTTGATTTTAAAATACATTCCATTATTTTCGGCTATCATTTTACATGAAGTTGCTCACGGATATATGGCTTTATTGATGGGAGACGACACAGCAAAGAAAAGAGGTCGTCTCTCACTAAACCCTCTCAAACATATTGATTTTTTCGGGACAGTGTTGTTGCCCTTGATGCTCTGGATTGCTCATGCCGGCATTATTCTCGGTTGGGCAAAACCTGTTCCGATTGACTTTCGAAAGCTCAAAAACAAGACTAAAGGTATGATTTTGGTTTCCGCTGCAGGTATTATCATGAATGCTTGGGTCGCAATTGTTTCTGCCTTAATTTTATTGTTAGTCCCCTTTATTCCCAATGCATATTGGCAAATGATGTTTAACATCTTTTTTTTGAATATGATTGTCTATAATATTGTAATTGCATTATTTAATGCCCTTCCGATTCCTCCTTTAGATGGTTCAAAGATTTTATTTGGGTGGATAAGAAAACCTTGGTCAATCAATTACATTAATTCAGGAAAAGCAGGTTTGGCGGCCGTAGTCATTTTAATTTTTGTTATTCCTGAAATCGGAAAAGCTTTCGGTCAAGATTGGAACTTGTTCCGCTATTATATTATTTCTGCTACCCGTTTTCTTACTTCTCTTTTGGTGTAGGAGGAAAAATGGAGCGTCCGATTTTAGCGGCTTTTTTATCTTGTTTAGGACCGCATTTGACAGATGCAGAAAAGAGAATCTTTGCCCACTACAACCCTCTGGGTGTCACGATATTTGGCAGGAACATTGTCACCCCTACTCAGCTTAAAGATTTGTGCAACAGAATTAAAGATGTGGTTGAAAGAGATGATATTTTACTAGCCGTTGACCAAGAAGGCGGAAGAGTTCGCAGACTACAAGGAAATGGATTTTTTGATGAAGTTTCACAAAAGAAACTAGGTTCTTTGCCCGAAGAAACGGCTCAAAAAGCTACACAACTGCATTGCCAAATTATTAGTGAAGATTTGAGACGTTCGGGACTTAATCTGAATTTTGCTCCGGTACTTGATTTGGAATATGATAACACCACTGAAGCGCTAAAAGAACGTTGCTTTGGTAGCGAGCCATCTAAGGTTGCTCAATTAGGCAAAGTCATGGTTGAGACATATATGGCAACAGGAATTTGTCCTTGCTTAAAACATATGCCCGGGCACGGACGTGCACAATGTGATCCGCACTTGGGTTTGCCTATTATTAATGCTAGCATAAAAGAATTGGAAAATGATTTTTATCCCTTTCAATTTCTTAACGATGCACCTGCCGGAATGACGGCACATATTTTACTCTCGACAATAGATGATAAAAATCCGGCAACACTTTCAGCACGTGTTATCAATGAAATTATCCGAGGAGTTATCGGTTTTAAGGGATTACTTATTTCCGATGCTATTGACATGAAAGCCTTACATGGTTCTTTGGGAGAAAAGACTCAAGCCTCTCTTCTGGCCGGATGTGAAGCGGTTTGCTATTGCGCCGGAGAAGAAGACGGTTTAATGGAAGTTTGCAAAAACTGCACAAATTTGTCGGATAAGTCTTTGATAAAATTTGCCAAGATAAAAAATATCTTGCAAAATAAACCTAAATTCAAAACTTCTGCCGAAGATTATTACGCATTGGTCGGTAAAGAAGAATATAACTACTCTTATGACGCAACGGAAGTGTTAAACCAAATGTTGCAAAAAGACAGTAATAAAGGAGATAAAAATGTCTGATTTTTGGTGTTGGGTATTAATCATTATTGCTCTTGCTGCAATATTTGGCGCAGGTAAACTTCCTGAGCTGAGAAAAGAAGCGGAAGAAAAGCTTAAGCTTGGAATGGCCGCTTTAGAAAAAGGTAAAGAAGAGCTCAATAAGAAACTTGCAGAAAAAGCTCAAAAGAATGCTGAGGACAATAAAAAAGAAGCTAAAGATTCTAACGAGGGTGAGAAATAAATGACTTATGAGGCTGTGAAAAAATCACAGCCTTTTTGTTATATTATTCTGTTATAAACATTCACATGAAAAATTGTGGATTTTCAGTTATTTTTATGTTATCATAAACTTATAAACATTGGAGAAGAGCAATGAATGTATCGTCAACTAGAAAAGTGTCGAGCTCTTCCTCCCCTATCAAACGTACAGAACGTCATTACGCTCAGGGGGCGGAAGGTCATCCCTTTGTGGAAAATATTGATACCAGAAATAATGTTCTGGTTCGGGATGAATCTGAAGAGCAAAACAAAAAAAATTCAGCTTTTGAGCAAAAAGAAAAAGAAGATAAACAATCTGGAATTTCTTCCTCTCAGGCTTTTGTTTCAGCATCAGCTATAGAGGCATTGAGTGCTAGTGGCGTTTATGATGACACTCAGCAACCTCAAAACTATCGTAACAAACAAGTCAATGTTTATGATAACAATCAAGCTATGGTTAAGGATGAGAGAGATTATTCGGCAGATAATCCCTATCTCAAGCATTTATATGAAAAAAATAAAATTTTAGAAGATGTTGATGAATTTGTTTAAATAGCCTACAGTAACAAGCCTCTCATCTGAGAGGCTCTTGTTTTAATATCTTTAGCCAAAATATAAAAATCACGCCAAAACCCTTTGACAAACGCTTTTCGATGTGCTAAGTTATAAGAAGACATGGTTCAGTTATAACGAGGTGTATTATGAGAAAGCAGCTTGCGATAGGATTATCGTGGTTTGCGCTTACCGGATTTGGTAACGCAAATCAATTTGGTGTATCTATTAACTCTCAAGATGCGGCTTCAAAATACACGCACCTCAAAGAAGCTAGTCTAAACCAATCTTTTGAGCCTATGTCTCGGGCAAGCCTAGAGATAGGCTTGCCTATGCGCAATTCTTTCCAAACGGCGAGCGTATCTTTTATTACCGGAGGGGGAGAATTATCTTTCCCGGAATTTCCGGATATTTCTCCTGAACAATGTAAAAATTTTGGGTTTACCTTAACCTCTTGTCCGAGTGGCAATCCTAGCGGGATTTGCCCTTATAATACAGCTTATTTTAAAGAATGTTGTGACGCTCGCTATAAATATAATAAAAATGAATGTACCTATCCTAACACTGTCAGCGGCGACAGCTGTGGCGGTAAATTTATGTGTTATTGCGATAGAAGTTTGTATCCCGAAACCAAATGCGTATCTCCCCAAATTCCAGAAGGAGATACTTGCGTAGAAGAAGGCGTTCCATATTATAGCAAATGTGTTTGCCCCGCATATTATAATCAGACTTGTGATGAACAAAATCTCCAAGGTGTGGGCGAAGGCTGTACTCAAGACGGAGTAACCAAATATACAGCTTGTCAGTGCAAAGCTGGCTACAATATGACATGTTCAGAACTAGGACCGGTTACCCCAACCGACTATTGCCTCAAAGACGGGGTTAAATATTACAATAATTGCAAAACTTGTGAATACAAATGCACGCTGGACAGTTGTCCGGATGGTTTGGTGTGCGAGATAGAAGATTGTTCTCAGAAATATTGCGCAATCGGCTGTGCCATCGGCAAGGTTGACTTGGATAATTATTGGTGTGACGGCGCCTTAAGGTGCTGGATGCCGGCAATGAATTAAGTAAACAAAACTAAGTAAATTAAATAAAAGGAGAAAGACGATGAACAAGAATTGTAAAATGACAATAGGAGCAATGCTGTTATTGACAACGGCTTTCTCCGTGGCGGAAGTTCGAGCACAAACCTGCGTTGTGCCACCGACTTGCGAAGGTTTGGGCTATGATAAGACTGCCTCAGATTGCGGCGGTTTGGCAAAACTGCGCTGCCCGTTTGATGACTCGAAATATTTCTGTACTGCTTATATGAATCCTGATGGCTCCGCTCCGATAGCTGTTGGTGATATTGCTTATTCTGACGGTACTTATTCCGCCGTGCCTGTCCCGTCTAAAATACCTGTTGGTGTAGTGGTTAATTCTTCAGGTCTTGTGGTTTCATTGATTCCATATAAAACGGATATTGAGAACTTTAATAATGTCTCAGCAACTATGTGTTCAAGCTTTTCAGCTAATGCCACAACAGGATGGAAAAATCCTACTAAGGAGGAATTGCTAACAATTTATGACAATAGAACTAAAATCAATGCTACTCTGTCAACTCTTGCCGTTATTAGCTTAGGATCGGGAAAATACGTTTTTAGCACAGGTAGTAGCTGTCATAAGTATGTATATTTTAGAGATGGGAAGGCATATGACTCATGTGCCATATCTAATGATGGCATTATGCGTTGTGTCAATATGTTAGGAAATTTAGCTAATGGAACTACTCCAACACCAACTACATACAAGGTCGGGGATACCTATGTGAAAGATGGCGTGACTTTAGGTAAAGTTGTTGAAGTGGATAGTAGCGGACAACATGGTTATATTGCAATTTCTGGAGGAACAGCGCCGAAGGAACAAGCATCGACAAACTGTATGTCTAAGACGGCAGGTGGCTTGAATTGGTCTTTAGCTAATGGGGCACATACATGCAAACTTCTCGGTTCTACTCCCTCTTGCAGTACGCTAACTATTACAGGAACAGGTTATTGCAAGAGTAGTGGGGTATTATATTTTGACTCTAGCTGTTCTGAACCATCATATGCTTACGCTTGTGAAGCACCATTCTAAATAAACTTTTGTTTTTGGCCTCCACCACAATAAATTGGTGGAGGCTTTTGTTTTATTTATCCAATAATTGCAAGTCATTGGGGTAGTTGACATCTAAGAGCAAATTTTCATCGCCTTTGATGGTTTTGGTATAGTCTGAGTGCTCAACCAAAACCGGACGGAGGTTGGCGTTTTCAGGCACCAAATCAGCCCCATCAAAAAGCGATTTGCTCCAAATGATAGGATTGGTCTTTACCCCTTTGAGCTGTGCGGTAACGAGTTGTTTTTCGGACTTAGCATCAAAGGCTTTTATCATCTTATTGATAAACTCAGGCGTTATGTTTGGCATATCTGCCGGCAGTAGCAAAGCACCGTCGCAGAAATTAGGAACCGACTTTAGGCCTAAATTTATGGAAGTTTTTATTCCCTGACGATAGGCTGGATTATAAATGATATTTACATCAATATCGCTCATAGCCTCTTCAAACTCAGCGGCGTGGTCACCAATAATCACAAACACAGGACTTGCCTCAGAAAATACCGCGGCATGGACGGCTTTTAGGAAGAGTGGTGCATCATCTACCTCATAGAGCAACTTATTGCGTCCGGCGCGGCGGCTTGAACCCGCAGCCAGCACGATTGCTGCTACTTTGGCATTTTTTCCTTTATCTGAAGAGGCTTTAATCAGCTCTAAACCACTTTCCGTATCAAACATTTTATCTTGAGATAATTGGACGTTTTGCGGATGTTTGAAGTCCTCCGGCGTGATTTTATCATTAAGCAAGGCTAATTTAATATAGTGATTAGCTAAGCTGTTATTTTGCGTAGCATAGTTGAAAGGAAGAGAAATAATCTTTTTACCCCGCTTGAGCGCAATTAATAAATCTGATGCTCCGATTTGTGGAATTGAGGTAACAATCACTTCATCGGCGACACTTTTAAGGGCCGCTGAAATCACATCATCGGCTTGTGAATTTCTTTGTCCGGAAATAATGAAGATAACCTCCCCTTCCCCTTTGAGTGCAACTTCTAACACGTCGGCGACTTTTTCAATCTCATGCTTTGCCTCATGCTCAACAGCAAAATCTAACTTCAAATTTTTGAAGTCTTTTACCAATTGGGTAACAACACCCGTAAAGTGTGCGGTTTCGAGTTTATCATTATAAAACTTAGTATAAAGCAAAGTGGCTTTGCGCTCTTTTGGCTCAGCGACCTGCAACAGGGCAATATTGCCTGACAAACTAAACACTATCTCATCAATCTTTGACGACATGATGACCGGAACGGTTAATTCCAACTCGGCAATTATCTCTCCAGCTTTAACCTCTGAATAAGGCGGAATGGTATTTAAGATGATATCTGGCGATAATCTATTAAACTTGGCGATGCGATCATCTGCGGCTAAAAAAACACCGTCTGTTTGAGCAATAATCTGACTTATACCTTCAGGCGTAACGGCATAGGCTGTATTAGAACCACACAGCTTGGCACTTAAGACGCCTAGAGCGGTTGCTCCATCTAAATCATTTTCACTCATCTCGGCACCAAAAATCTTTTTGATGCCCGAGAGTTTGAGCTGGATAATATCCTCATCATCAAGAATATGCCCTTTTTCCAAAATTAAGCCATCCAAGCGAACCGATTCAAACAAACGTATGCCTCGAGCATGGTTGATGTCATATTCCTGATAAATCATTGTGATTTCCTTTTGTTAGAGCTTTCATGCTTTATTTAACCACAGAATAAAAAAAAGGAAAGTTCAAAGTGAACTTTCCTCTTAAATTTTTATTACCATTTAGGGCTTGAGACTAAATGCCTCCTTGGTTTGCCCCTTAAAGGTAACACTCACGTCCACTGATTGGGCATATTTTAAGACGGTTACCACAATGGTATGGGTCATATACCGTCCCGGAATAAACTCATCAGCGATGAGGGTTTTTTCAAACCGATAAGTACCCGGTTTATCCCGCGGGATGTAGGTATCTTGTACCCACTGCCCATTTTGATAGCGGTAGACCTGCAAGAATTTTGAATAGCTCTCAATCCGCAGGTTTCCCCACTGGAGAGCAACAATCTTGTTATGATTGTATTTCTCCGTGGTTACGGTTGTCTTTTTTGACGTTGTGTAGGTCTGCTGGGCATGCATATATGTCACCCCAGCGATGATGAAAATCATCATCAGAAAAAACTTTTTCATAATAATTAAAAATTAAAGGGTTAATACTCTAAATCATACTCCTCAGCAATGCGGTTGCCTGCAAGCTTGAAGAGTGCGGATTCTTCATCTTCAACAATAATCACTACCTTATAGCTAACAATACCGCCGCCATCGACCAAAGCATCAGCCGTATAGATATGATTACTGTCATACAGTTTAGAAATCAGGGTGAGACGGCTTCTTTCACCGTTTTTTTGACGGTAAACGTCTATCCTGTCTTTCTTATTTACAACCACCAGATTACCAATCGTAATTCTACGCACTTTGGAGCGCATAAATTTTACCTGAGTGGTTTGGCGGTCATATTCTCGTACCGGAGAGAGTCGTTTGAACTCATTGCCGGTATTGATTAAGCGTCGGCAAGTTTCTTCAAGACGATTTAACTGCCCAACAAAGCGGTCAAACTTGTCTTGTGCCGATAGTGAAGTAATGCTGAGCATCATCCCCACAAGAAAAAATAATAAATGTCTCATACGCAATAATTTTAGTTTGGGATGAGATTAACATAAACAGATTTAATTGTCCAGAAATTTTAGACAAAAGAAGTTTGTAATATAGGCAAAAAAAATAAAGCCTCTTGGGGAAGAGGCTTTATTGGGTCCGGGCTAACAGGGAGGGAATACCCGGAAACTTGATTATAAACTGTAAATATGCTTTTTGTAATTTTTTACCGAAGTTGCGTATAACATAACCGGAGCTGCTCGTTTGGCCCAATTATTACCAAACAACATATTGAGTTTGTTTTTGTATTGACGGGTCAAATATTCATCATAAATGGCTTGTTGCTCTTCACTCAAAAATCCAAATGCTTTTTGAAATGAAATATTATAGCTCTTAGCCATGGCGTTGCATAATCCTTCAATCTCAATAGCTTTTACGGTGTTGGTGTTTTGCATTTCGTTTCTCCTTATGTCAGCAATGAGAGGACTATACCATTTTTTGGAAATTCTGTCAATACGGAAATTTTGTCAATTTTGTTACATTTTTGTTACAATTTGCATTGTCACTTTTGAGGCGCAAAAAAAAGAGGTGCAAGTTGCACCTCTTTTTGTAACTTATCCTTAAACTCAAACGATTAACGTTTAGAGAATTGGTAAGAACTTTTTATTATTATTTTTCAATCTATTACATAATCAAAAATTCTTATGTGAATATTGTGTGAATTGTATTTTGAGTTAAAAAATTGGTTAAAGAATCTATTTTCTCTCTAATATAACTTTATTAAACTGATATCTTTTCATTAAAATCATCTATTTTAATATTTGATAATATTTCTAAAGCTGCTTTGCTTAAATCCTGATTGTTTGTAGTGATAGAAATTAACCTTGTTTTTGTTTTTTCAAAATCAAACCAGTATGATATATCTGTATCATATATGTGTTTTTCTTTCTTAGAAGTTCCATTATTGATGGATGTATAACATACTTTATATAAAGTTTTTAAAAAATTAAGAAAATCTTTGTCAGAATATGTTGTCTCATACAATAAATTGTTGGCTTTTAGTTTATCAAATTCCTTTATAAACCTTATTACCTCTCTTTTGTCTGCCATTTTATTTATATTTCTAAAATTTATTTCAATAATTTCTATTAATTTTTCTACTAAATCTAAATAATTTTGTTTTTTTAAGTATGTTTCATCTTTTCTTGATGATGAAGTAAAATATCCAAAATTTTGTCCTATGATGCTAAGTTCTTGACAAGAAAATACAATATGTTCTGGATTTTCTATGACTTTTGAGAGTAGCTGAAAATTTTCTTTTGGAGAATTTTTTAAATAAAGAGCAATTAACAAATATTCAAATTTTGTGCTAATAGTAGGGGTAAATATATCAAATAAGATATCATCTTCATTGTTATATCTTAATGCAGAAGCAAATATTGATTTATAAAAAATTTCTGTTAATTTTTTTTGTTTAATTTCATCTGCATAGAATCTTAATTTTTCTAATAAAAAAAGCAACATTGTTTTTCCTGTTGATAATTTTATTTGGTAATATTTTTGAAATATATTAGTCAAATCTTCTGCTGTTGCTATATTATTGAGAATATGTTGTATCTCAACATCTGAGATACTATCTTCACCAACATTCATAGTAAAATAATAATTTATTCTATATGGAGAACAAATTCTTTTTTCTTTTTCACAAAGCTGTAAAAGTTGTTGAGGATTAGAAATATTAATAACCTTATAAATTCCAGAATGAGGGATATATTGTTCTATATTAGGAAAAAGAATTGTAATTATCACTTGAGCAATTTTTTGCTCTTCTTGAGGTAGTTCATCAATTAAGTTTTTTAATTCATCTTTATTTTGAGCTTTATGTAAAAAATTAGATGAAAAAAGATACTGATTATATTTTATGATTTTCCATATGTTATTGTGAAATAATCTTAAATATTCTATAACCACAAAATCTATAAAATTTACATCATCTTTTATCATAGTGTATGTTGTTAAAATAGCATTATATAATCTATTTACATCTCTAATACTTAAAAGATTTGATTGTATTAACTTAGAATATATTGCCACCCAAACTTGCTTATCTGTTTCTGATAAGTTAGCATCTGAAGAAATTAATTTTAATTTTTTCAAAAGATAATTTTCAATGGCATTATTGCTGGGTTGAGGTAAATTAAGCTGCAATTGAATTATTTTTTCTAAATATTTTCTTCCATTGATTAACTGTTCTGTTTCTAAAATTGTAGATACAACATCCAAATCAAAAGAAAGGACATAGGTAATATTTTTAAAGTTTGCAACAGATTTTATAAGCCTAAAAATTTGAATAATCTCTTCTTTGGAAAGCCTATCAATATCATCTATAAAGACTATAATTTTTTCTTTTTTTGTATTTAAGAAGTCTTCTATTTCTTTTTTTTCATCATAAATAGTTTGAGGCTGTAAAAATGCATCTGATAAATCTTTGCAATTATATTCTATAATTCCACAACTGATACTAAATCCACTTAATACCCTAAAGAATCCTTCTTTTTCTTTTTTTGACCAACTTTTCAATGCAAAAAGTTTTTGTATGTATGGTTTTAATGCCATAAAAAATTGTGTAATTAAAGTGTTTTGTTTTATGGGGATAAACCAAGGATTAAAATTTATGATTTCCACATCATTGTAGCTTTTCAATTTATGTTTTATTAGGTTGATGCAAGAGGTTTTTCCATATCCCCAAGGAGCATTTATAGCTGTAACAAATCCTTCTGATGAAATCCTATTATGCAAAAGCTCTGCAAAATTCATTGCAAATTTATTATACCCAAATATATCTTCCTCAGGTAATGTTATAGGACTGTCTATTTCAAAATCAGCTATATTGTTTGATATAACTTTCTTTTCTGATGGCATAACTTTCTTTTTGGGTGTAGCTTTCTTTTTTATTTTAAAAATATTTTTTATCTTTTTTATAAGTTTTATACTCATTATTTCTACCTATATGTTTTACTTCTTTTTTGATGCTAATTTATATTTTTATTTAAATCAAGATAAGATAAAAGATAAGGTGGAGAGGTAAAAATACCAACTCCACCCTATCTATTCATACAGTTTTTGAGCATCCTTTAAAAATGTATCATGCAAAATTTTAAAAAGGAGCCCTCTTTTTTTATTTTCTTGAAAAAAATTTATTAAAACTAGGCTTTTTGATAAATATATGTGAATGAGTTTCAATAAGTATATAATAATCCATTAATATCTCCAACATTGATAGGATGTTGGAGTTTAATTTTTTAGATATGCATACAAAGTAGGTCTTGAAATTTGATATTTCCTAGCTAATTCAGATAAAGAAACTTTTTGAGAGTTAGCTAATTCTTTCAGCTCAGCAACCTCTTGAGGAGATAATTTATGCTTTCCTCCCTTATATTTGCCTTTCATTTTAGCCAAAGCAATTCCTTCTCTTTGTCTTTCAAGGATTAAACTTCTCTCAAGTTCAGCAACTGCTCCAAGCATTGTCATCATCAATTTTTGGTATGGGTCATTTTTACCTGCCTCAAAAGTCAGATTTTCCTTATGGAATTTTATAGTGACTCCTTGGGATGTGATTTCCTCTACCAAATTCAACAAATCTCTGGTATTCCTAGCTAATCTATCCATAGAATGCACATTGATGATGTCTCCTTCTCTAATTATGGAGAGCAATAATTCCAGTTGAGGCCTATTTCTATCCTTGCCTGATAATTTGTCCTCAAATTCTCTATCACATTTGATATTTAATAACTGTCTTTCTGTATTTTGGTCTACTGTTGAAACTCTCTTGTAATTGAAAATCATATTGCCACCTGTAAGGTTAAAATCTTAAACATAACTTTACAATAAATAAAAACTGTAAAATTGTCAAGTATTTTGATTTCAACTTTACAGTTTTGGAATTGTTAAATCAGCCTCTACTCTGGATTTACAAAATTTAACATTAGAAAAGATTATTTTTTTACTATATCAACAAGTATTTTAATACAATTACTTAATTCATCATCTGTATATTTTTTATTCAAGGTGTTTTCTGGGTGATGTATTGAATTTCTAACATAAATGGGTAAGGTACAATTGAATTCTTGTGTTTGTGTTCTTTTCCATATTTTTGTTCTTTCTATTCCACATTGATTTAAAAATTCATCTGTTTCAGTCAGGTTCCTGTTATTTTGTATAAATCCAAATAATTCATTAAAAAATTCTACTGTTGCCATATTATATGAAAAGTAATTCAATTCACCCCAAGTTTTTCCCCAAGGGAAAATACTTTCTTGGTAATTTTTTTCTCTACTTATTAAAGAAGTTGTAGCATTTTCAACACAATCTTTAAACATATATGGAGAATGTGTTGAAAAAAGTATCTGGACATCACTATCATTTGCAAGCTTCTGTAAATATTTTAATAGTTGTTTTTGTAGTGTTGGATGTAAGTGGACTTCAGGTTCATCAACAATTATTATGAGCTTATTTTTAGATAAAGAGGCAATAGTTTCTAAAAATATTAAAGAAATAATCATTTCAATTCCAGAACCTAATTTTGATATTGGTAGGTCTTGATTATATTCTTGATTAGCTAAAAAGGCTGAGTTAAATGGATTATTACAATCAATTAAAGAAATATTAAATGGTTTTAAAGAGAAATAAGTTTGGATTTTATTGTTAATTGTTCCAATACTTTTATCCCATATATTTCCAGCAATATTATCCAAAACATACTGTTCTAATTTCTTTTTATCATCAAAAAAATTATTTGGTTCTTTTTGTGTATTTAACAGAAATCTCCAATTAAAATCCTCAAAGACAGCAGAAATAGATGAGTTAAATCCTTTATTTAATTGCTTTTCTCTATCTTTATTAAAATAAAATCCTTTAATAGGTAAAGAATTAATAGCCTCTTTGGCTTGTAAAGTTGTAACTGTTAGCAAAGCACCTGAGGTATCTCTTACATTCCATCCCTTTCCTTCTTTTAAATTTTCATAGTCAGGTACTAAACAGTGTGTTATTACAAATCCACTATTAAATGCTTTTTTTAGCCCAATTTGGTTTTCCCTTTTTCTTATAGTAAGCCAAATTTTCTTGAATGGAATTTGTTTAGTTTGGTATCCAAATTGCACATCAATATTTATTATTTCACTAAAATATACTTCAATTAATATAGGTGAGTTTGTATTATTATAGAAATCATTGTAGCTTATGTGGTTTTGGACATATGCAGGAGACAGAGCATAATGCAAAGCTTCTAATATAGTTGTTTTAGATGTTCCATTATTACCAATAATGATGTTTAAATTTTTTAACTCAATATTTTCACTTTCAATACCTCTAAAATTTTGAATTATAATCTTGCTAATTTGCATATCATATACTCCCATTCATATCTTTATATAAAATATATCAGGTATCTTTAGAGAGTATTAAATATCACTTTTTCTTCTATTGCAATCTTTACAGAGCATTTGTAGATTATCTTCTGTTGTATGACCTCCTTGGCTCCAAGGAATTATATGGTCTCCTTCCATTTCATCAAAACTAAAATGTTTTTTGCATTTTTTACAAACCCCCTGTTGTTTTTCATATTGTTTTCTTTTTTGTTTGTCTGTAAATGCTCTCAAATGTAAATGTTTTTCATTGTTATCTAACAAATATTCATAGATTCCTTTAATATTGGTAACATCATCATCTGCACATAAATCTTGAAATTTTTGTTCTAATTCTTTTGGGTTATAATCTGTATCTTTATATTGATTATAATATATTCCCCAACTTATACCTTTCATTTCTTTTCTATATTTTGGAAAAATAGCTTTTACCCAATCAATCACAGAACTAAAATAGTTCCATAGCTCTATAGCATTATGATTATGTTGGTGAAGAGCCATATATTCTTCTATACTTTTTAGATTATCTCTATTAATTATCCAAAAAAGGGTTGTTTCTAAATATTCTTGCCTAATAGAGGACCCTGTTAAATAGTCACTACCTTTTTTATATGCTATACATCCATTTTTACTGAAATATTGTTTAGCACTTTCTAGCCATTCACCTGTATAAATAGCATTTCTTAATTCTTGTTCTGTTAATTTTTCACCTGCAATATTAATAATTTTGAACCAATCTAATTTTTCTTTATCATTACCCTCACAAATGTAAACCATTAATTTGTAGTTCATTATTTGTTCTTGTTCTGTATTAGTTAGATTTTGAAAATATTTACCATCAATTGAATAAACATTATCTACATAATCACAAATACTAATAGTTCTCTGTTGACCATCTAATAATTCAAAACTATCACCCTCATTTTTACACCAATACATAACATTAAGAGGAAAACTCTTTTGAATGCTTTTTATTACCTCTTCTCTTTGTTTACCTGAGTAAATAAATTCTCTTTGGTATTTAGGTCTTATATTTAATTTTCCATAATATCCAATTATACTATTATCATCTTCATTATGAATATAGCCATTGTATAAATCTCTTATCAGAATTTCATTTAACTTAATTTCCATTACTTTTTCCTCCTTATTAGGATTCTTGAAAATAAATATTTTCCATTAATAGACAAATCTTTATTATCATTGCCTTTTCTAAATCTTATAATTTCAAACTGATTTGGATTGTATTTTTCTAAAAATGTGATTGGTACACCCATAATACCATCATAATCTAATGGAATATCTGAAGTCCTAGATACTTCTATAGCATCATAATTGTCATATTTAGGATATTCTTTTTCATTATATTTTTTATATAGAATTAAATCATTATGTCTGTATTTAACATCAAGATTTGTAAACCATCCAACATTTCCAACATTTTTTACATATTTTACACCATTTTCAATGACCATTAAGTTTCCTTCATAATCATCTGGTACTCTGAATGTTTTTAATTTTGGAGTATAGCCCAACCATATTTTATTTTCTTTTATAAGTTTAAATATTTCTTTATATCCAATTGCAGTTTTGGCTCCAACTATTATAAATTTCTTATCATAATCTATAAGTTGTGATACATATTCTCTAAATAGGCTAAAAGGTGGGTTGGTTACAACAATGTCTGCTTGCTTTAATAACTCTATACACTCTTCACTTCTGAAATCTCCATCACCATTAAGAGCTTTTATTCCAATCTCATTCATATCTGGGATTTTATTGTTACCTTTAACACCTGTATATTCAAGATAAATAGCCCTTTCATTTTTATTTTGAGAAAACAAGTTCATATTTTGATTTTTATAACAAGTGGTGATTAGTTTTTTCAATCCAAGATATTCAAAGTTGTAAGAAAAATAGTGAAAAAAATTACTTACTCTTGGGTCATCACAATTACAAAAAACTACTTTATCTTTAAAATATTCTCTATAATGTCTTAATTCATTCTCTATATCAGCTAATTGAGTATAAAACTCATCATTTTTATTTTTCATAGCTTTATGTAATTTATTATTAGAATCTGTTGCCATAATGCTCTCCACAAATGTCCATTTATGGAGAGCTAAATTATGATAAATGAGGAAGCATCTCTTAAAACACCTTAATTATATGAAAAACAAGGAAATAACTTGCTTTAATATATTTTTTATTGTTTTATAATACCATTATCTGTAATAGCTAAACTAGATGGACATTTAGTTTAGCTATTATTTTTATAACCTTTGTATAGTTATTTTTGATAAATATCAATGTAATAACAAAGGATTAAATATGATATATGGTTATATAAGAGTTAGCACTGATTTGCAAAATTGTGAAAATCAAAAGTTTGAACTTAAAAATTTCTCAGAGAAAAATAATTTATGCATAAATGAATTTGTTGAGGAAATTATTTCATCAAGAAAACCTTTAGCTCAAAGAAAATTGGGAAAGTTGTTAAATAAGCTCAAAAAAGGAGATATAGTAATTACAACTGAAATCTCAAGACTTGGTAGAAATATGTTAGAAGTTATGGGAATTTTGCAAACTTGTCTTGAAAAAGAGTGTGAAATTATAACAGTTAAAGAAAACTATCATTTAGGAGCTGATATTCAGAGTAAGGTATTAGCATTTGCCTTTTCCCTTGCCAGTGAAATTGAAAGACAACTAATTTCACAGAGAACAAAAGAATCATTAAAAAGATTAAAAAATGAGGGGAAACATTTAGGTAGACCTTATGGGTTTTCTTATAAAAAATTGAAGAAAAAACATAATAAAATTAAAGAACTATTGGATAAAAAAGTCTCAAAAGCTGAAATTGCAAGATTAATGGGGTGTACTTGGACTACTCTTCATAGATATGTAACAGAATTTATTATTTAACCTAAAAGCCAGATTTATTTCTGGCTTTTTTATTTAGTATTAAGTTCTTCTCAAATCCCTCAGGACTTCTATTGTATTTGAGATTTTTGTTATTTCTGCAATATCAAAAACATCAAATTGATAGTAAGTACAGGTTGCACCCATTTGAGCATTAAAATATTTGAGAATAGCCATATTATAGAGCTGTGAGTTAAATGCTGCCACCATCATTGGAGTTATTCCCAAATTATTAGAAACATTAGGATTAGCCCCTTTTCCAAGCAAATATTCAATCATTTTTCTATTGTTTCTTTTGACAGCTAAAAACAAAGCTGTCTCACCTTTTGCAGATGTTTGATTAATATTGCAACCCATTTCCAAAATTCTATCAATAACTACTGTTTTTTCAACATTAGCAATACAAGGATTAACCACTATCATATGAAGAGCTGTATAGTCATCCAGATGCTCATATTTCATAGTAGTTCTATCTATAATTTTCAAAAGTTTTGTAAAATCAGCACCTATCAAAAATTGCATCAAAAATGGCTCTTTATCAAATAACTCCTCAAATTGATTGAGAGTCTCATATTCTGAAATTTCTTGCAAATCTTCCAACATTTGAGCTAATTCTTTATCCTTTTTAATAAAGTTTGGAATTGGTTTGGGTGAATTTAATATACAATCAATCTTACTTATTAGCTGTTCAAAATTAACATCTTCCATCATATCAAGTCCTTTTGACATAACTTATTTTTAATTAACAGGTGTAATTGAGTTTGAATTTCAGGATAAATTTTTTGCACATTCAATTTATATAGCAAAAAAGATAAGGCTCTTAAACTTGGTTTTTTATTCAAATACTTTAAAACACTTAAGTATGGAGGACATTTGTTCAAATAATTTTTACTGAAGTTTCTGTAACTTTTTATTAGCTTTTCTGATTTTAAACTGTTTGCAATCTGATACAAATATTGTAATTCATCATTCATTTTAACTCCTTGTTTTATTGATATAATTATTTATCAAGAATCAGATATCAACATATTTTCATAGAAGTTTTCTGATTTGAATATGTAATTAAACCAATTTTTGTCATATAGTTTTTCAAGAAAGACAGTTCCACTATTTATGACTGTTTTCCATAATATGGAAATGACATTCTCTTCATCATATATAAATTCATCATTTATATTTTGATTAATATGACTAATTGCAAGATGTATATGGATATTACTTAACTGATGTTCAATAATAGCAACATATTTCATCTTCCTGTATTTTGATGCATTTCCACCTAAATTATATTGGCAATACAGTTTCCAAAATTCTTTTAATTTATTTTCTGCAGGTGATTTTCTAAAATCATCTTTAAAATTTTTAGGATTAAAATTTAAGGTTAAGGCTAAATTATATTTGTTACTATCTTGAGTAAAAGTCTTAATAAGACCATCTCTCATTCTTTCTAAATTGTAATTTTTATAATAATTATCAGATTTGTTAGTATGACAATTATTTAATTCCAATTTTTTCAAATGTTTTATTTCATTATATATTTTTATAGTCTGATTTTTTAAATCTTGTTGTTGAACTTTTAATTCATTTAATTTTGTCTGTTCAGATGTTTGATTTAAATTGTTAATTATAAGATTTTTTTCAATAAATGTTTGTTTTAACTCATCTAAATTGTTAATTATCATTGTTTATCCTTAATTATATTAGATAATAATATTTGAATGCTGCATTATCTCTAAAGCAACATATATATTATTGAATTTGTTGAAAAAAAATGTAATATCTAAAAGTCTATTGCATTTTGTTTAATTTATTTATCAAAATCATACAATAAAACTCTTCCCAAAATCAAAAATAAAATGAAAAAATTTTCAACTTATAAAATTTACATTATTATGCTATATTTGCATTTTTTTAATTATCTACTTCTTTTTATTATCAGATGAAGTAAGATATCTATGCATAAAATCCATATATTTCCTTATATCCTCTTCTGTTTCAAAAGGCTTTACTCTTCTTTCAATATCTTCGTACATCTCTTTTATTTGTTCTGAAAAATCTTTTTTTGGGGAAAAGGTGTATCTTTTTGTATTCATACCAATAAAGAAAGGAGCATCCCTTCCAAATATTGCTCTATACTCTTCATTCCACTGATACTCTGATTTTCTAGCTCCTTGAACCAATTCTTCTGTCTTCTGGGTAGACAAAATATGTCCATAATGTTTTTCTATTTGTTTTACAGATGTCCCCATATTTTTTGCTAAGTCATAGACACTCACACCCTCCAACAATCTTTGTGTTGCATAATAGTGTCTTAATGAATATGGAGGTCTTGGTTTATTATCTGAACTCAAATAAAATTTTCTTTTTTTTAGAAAATTTGTATATGTTTTGCTCCAATTTCTCATTTGGGTTCCATCAAAATTAGTAAAAAAGTAGTCATTTTCTCCTATATATTTTGAAAAATCTCTAATATTTTGATAACAAGAATAGGCCTCAGGTAAACAAACTACTATTCTCACTCCTGTTTTTGTCTCTTCTGGAATTGTTACATATAATATTTTAACTCCCTTTTGTTCATAAACTTCCAAATGTTTCCATTTTATTTTATAAACTTCATTAGGTCTGATTCCTGAATTAGCAAGAAAAACCACCAAATTGTAAATCATTTTTCTTTGGTAGGTATCTGTTGATTTTGGAGATTCCCCATACCAATCTTGCAGAGCAAGAATAAGTTGTGTATATTCACTTTTGGTAAAGGTATCTCTATTTTCTGTTTGAGCTCTTGGCTTAAATCTAATGGCTGGAACAGCCCTAATATATCCTCTTCTATAAGCATACTCAAAAACTTCTTGAATAGCTGTTTTTTCCATTTTTAATGATTGTGGAGATGGATTTTCTGCTGCTCTACCCTTCTTTTCATCAGGATTGTCTTTATAATAGTTTTTTCTCCAATCCCAATAATCTTCAATTATGCTTTCAGTAATTTCCTCAATTTTATAATCTCCAAAATATTTGAAGAAATATAATTTTGCCCTACTTTGGTAAAAAGATTGCCTATACTCAGATTTATCAGCTTTCTTAAACCATTCTTCAAAAATTTGCTTAAATGTTTTAGTTTTGAGAGGAAGATTATTTAATTTCTTGTATCTTAGGCTATCATATAAATCTTCTGCAAAATTCAGAGCCTCTCCCAAATTTGTTGTATCACAAGATTTGATTGTATAACCTTTAATCCCTTTTATCCTTAATCTACATTGATAATTTTTGGAATTAGACCTCTTATAAATAAGTATCCTTCCCTCTCTGTAAGAATAAGTTTCAGTATAGAAGTTGTTGCTCATTTTTCCTCAAAACTGTGAATGACTTGTGAAAAAGGTAAATTAGTAAGTTACTAAAGTCAAGGCTTATGTGAAGATTATGTGAATATGAAAAATGGGTTGTGAATTTTCACAACCCATTGAAAATACAACATTTTCTCTTCTGTCAGATTAACGTTTAGAGAATTGGTAAGAACGACGAGCTTTCGCACGACCGAATTTCTTACGTTCAACAACACGGTCATCACGAGTTAAGAAGCCAGCTTTCTTCAAGACTGTTCTTAATTCTGGCTCATATTCATTCAAAGCTTTGGCAATACCATGTTTGATAGCACCAGCTTGTCCTGACAAACCACCACCTTTTACAGTGCAGATTACATCAAACTCGTTTTCGCGATTTGCAACTTCAAACGGTTGATTGATAATCATTTTCAATACCGGACGAGCAAAGTATTGATCAATTGATTTTTCGTTAATGGTGATGTTACCTTTACCAGGTTTAATCCATACACGGGCAACAGCGTCTTTTCTTTTACCGGTTGCATAAGAACGACCTTGTCTGTCGCGTTTTGGTTTACGAACTTCAGCAGAAGCAACAGCTGAAGATTTAATTTCTTTCAAAGAATCGATGGTTTCAGCCATTATAATGCGCTCCTTTTATTTTTCGGGTTCATTGCTGCGATGTCCAAAACTTCTGGGTTTTGAGCTGTGTGCGGATGATTTGAACCTGCATATACTTTCAATTTGGTCATTTGTTGACGGCCCAGAGGATTACGGGAAATCATGCGTTCAACTGCTTTTTCAATAACTCTTTCAGGGAAACGACCTGCCAAAATTTTTGCAGGAGTGGTTTCTTTAATACCGCCAATCCAACCAGTGTGCTTGAAGTATTTCTTGTGGGTCAATTTACGACCTGTCAATTTTACTTTGTCAGCATTGATGACAATTACATAGTCGCCGCAGTCCAAGTTAGGTACATAGCAAGGTTTGTGTTTACCGCGGAGAATCTTTGCAATCTCTGCAGAAAGACGACCTAATACTACACCTTCAGCGTCAACGACATACCATTTTCTCTGAATGTCAGAGGGTTTTGTTGCATAAGTGTTCATATTCTCTCTCTTTACAAAAAGATGGTTGTTAAATTCGTGTTGAATATACAGGAAATATTTGCAATGTCAACAACAAAATTTCATTATTTTTCAATATATTAACTAGTGGTATTATAATACCATTCGTTAGCTATCTGTTTTTACGCAATTTTAGTCATTTTATTTTGTTTTGTCCATTTTCCTGAAAATTTAATTGATTTTTAATCAAACTTGGCGTATTATTTGTTTTAGATGTTTAGAATTAACGGAGCAATGCAAATGACAACCTATACTTATCATGATAACGAACTCTCTGAAATTAATGACTATTTTGAGAGAAATACTTATTATCAGCAGGCAAAAGAAAAATATGATAAAGGTGAAGAGGTCTCTTTTTTACCGGTTGGAGAAAATGCTAGCCCCGATTTGTTATATATATTGAATGACAATCGCGAAGAGGCAAAGTTTAATGCCTTTTTTGTCAGAAACACAATCATGCAAACCATTAAAGTCGGTAACATGAAGGCTGTTAGTAAACTTATTACTTATTTAGGGCAAGAAAATCCATCTCGTTCGTATCTTCCAACCCCGCATAGGGATATGATTGAAAGTGTTGTTTCCGAACAGCTCCGAAAAAATCCTGATTGGCTTGACAAACTTGACCCACAAGCCAAATTTACAATTGCCGATATCTATACCGAAAAGAATCCTTACAATTTGCGTGATTTTAATTATAGAACATTCTCTCAAATTGATGACGCGAACAAATATGCCGCAGGAGATGCAGCCAAAAATTTCTTAACCAATGCCCTTCAATATAAGCGTCTTGACCAAATTCCTTGGGAGCTGAAAGCGCAGGCTTTGAATGTTGCGACTCAGACTACTAACAATTTACCTTTTCTTGATATTTATCAGAATTTGCTCAATACCGCCGGCGAGGCTAACCGTGAGGAAAGAGTTGCTCTCTTGGCAGACATTGCTCAAAATGCAGCTCATTTATTTCAATATGAAAATCGCAATTTAGCTTCTAACTGGGCAGAAAAAGTTCCTGCTTGCGAAGGAGCTCAAAAACTTTTCTATAATATGATGTATTATATGAAAGCCCCCTCTTCTAGTCTCTTATCGTCAAATTCTTTGAACTCAAATGCCTATAAAAATGCTGTAAGAGAATTAGACGCTCAAAAAATAGTTGATGATGTTGTCAAATACCATAGAGCTATCTCCAAAGCAGAGCTTGGCTTATTGGCTCAATATCGTCCCGAATTTTTGATATCCAAAAAAGATTTATCTGCCGAAAATAAAATAGCTCTTTTAAAAGATGCTAACTTAAAAATCTCGGATAATAAACGCTTGCAAATTATGAACGATGTTTTAGCTATGAGCAAAGACATTAAAGTTTGGGATAAAGGAGCTTTGAAAAAAGAAGACATTTCATTTCTTTTAACCGAAGCTGAAAAAATGAAAACCGTTTCTCCGGAAATGAATAAGTTTATTCATGCTATCGAACCTTTTGTGAAAAGAGAAGATGATTTCAACGAAAGAAATATCCAAACGCTCAAGCAGATTAATGATGCACAAAAGAAACTCCAAAGTGCAGAAGCTGAAGCAAATAAACTTCACAATGCCGAACATTTTGTCATGAGCGTCTTTTCTTCAATTGATGAAATCTTGAGACATCAATCACCCGAGAAAGATAATTTTACTAAAGAAAAATTAGAAGCAATTGTATTCAACGTCTTGGAAGGGAAAGAACCCAATAAGATTGCCTATCAGAAGCAAGGTAAATTGTCTTCTTTGTTTATGAACGCAAAAGAAAAAGAACGTCAAGAAAACTTGGCAGTTGCGGTAACGAGCTTTAACACATCTATTCAAGATATCTCTCTGCACAAAGAGATATTTGAGCGTCTCAAAGAGAACTTTAACCGCAATACTTTTGCGAAGATGGATAATGAGGCCTATCAAAATCTTCAACAGGCTCGACAAGAAAGAAATACTTTAGGATTTATGCAAAACGACCTTGCTCTTTTGGTTAAGGACTATGAAAAAGATAATCTTGGAGAGCGACATAATCATTTAACACAAAACTATGAAACTCGTCGCACAGCTCTTCAAGCAAAAGCCCGAGAGGCTTTGAGCTTTACTTTCAAAGGTCAGGAATTTGGCGGAGAGCCGATGTTGGCTGAGCATGAAAAACGTGCAAAAGCCAGCTATAAAGCTCATGCAGAAGGATTGCGTTCAAAAATTAAATCTGCTGCTCAGCAAGAAATGAATGAGCGTGGTGTTTTTGAAAAACCGGATATTGAAAATCCAAATCAAACCGGCAAGCCAATGACTAAAGAAAGTGCGGCCAAAGTTACAAAACTTATGCGTGATAAAAAGCTTTACGAAAAACTTGCCAAAGACTAGTTTTATAATAAGCCAAAACCGCCGAGAGTTTTACTTTCGGCGGTTTTCTTGAATCTAATTTTTAATCGCAGAGTTGGTACAATCCTTGCTCATCCTTACGAAAGCGCCGTTCAGACTCATTTTCATAAGTTTGTTCACCTTCATCGCACCAGTCATACACTCCAAAATGGCTGATGATTTCGCCTTCTGGTGTAATCTTTTCCAAAGTGACCCATTCCTGATGTCCTGAATTGGAATTATTCCATTTTTCAGAGCTGGTATCTGCTTTTACCAAGCACCGCATTTCATCGTCGTAATATTGATACAAGCCGTTATCACAGAGAATAACCTCATCTTGATGTTTAATATACTTACCGATGTAGTATAGTTCCGTGTTTTTCAGCAAGAATAACTCTTTATCAACCAAGTAGAGCGTTGAAACATTATTCCCTAAAAACAATTCCAAAATCACACTATTCCATGTGTTCAAAAAAGACTGATACAGATATTGTTTATCTACCAAAAGATATTTATCATTAACCAGTACGAAATCTTGCGTCTCGCGAGCAACTAACAACAGATATTGTTTATCTGAGCTGTTTGGCTCATCCTCTGCGCTCCAACAGCTTGATAAGATATCCTCTTCCAAAAGGGCTTGTTCGTCAATTCCTAACGAAGATACAACTTCTTTCAATCTTCTTTGGGCTACTTGGCATATTGTCAATTCAACTTGATTCGGGAAACACAAATCATACTCTTTGCAAATTGATTGAGCCTCATCATAGCTCAGTTTTTGACTAAATGCATGATGCAAGAGCAAATAAAACTTCGGAACAATGCTAATTGCATTAACTTCCTTTTGTTCTGTTCTCTGCCCATAAGTCCACTTCACTACCTCATGAGTGTTTTTATCCCAATAAAGATAGCGTTTAATTTGATTTTTCGGTTCCATAAAAATATAGTTTAAAATGATACAACAAAATTACTAATCACTCTGTGGGCAGAGTAATGCAATTTTGCTGTTTGTCAATCTTTATTTATGAACCTACATATATACCGAAATACAATCACAAAAATTAGAAACAAGTAATAAAAAATTATATGCGGCGTTATCATTAAGATACAAATTACAACCATTGAAGGAATCGCATATATAGAGGTATAAATAATAGTAACAAATGCGCAGATAAACATTAATGCTACCATACCAATACCTAGCAGGCTTAAGTTTATCAGAGGCGTATATATCCATTTTTCAAAAAAATTCTTATTGTCTGACTTGAGATAGCGCTTAACTTGACAATATTCATAAGGTAAAAAAACATTCCCCGAATACAATATAAAATTGATTGCCACCAAAGAAAGCAAAAACATATTTTGAAAAGCATAAGGACCTAGCTCGGCGTTTAGCATAAAAATATCAGATAATGCGCTATGCAATTTACCATTTTGACTTATGACATCGCCTGCGACAAAAAAGGCTAATTGATAGTAAAAAATACCACCCAATATACTTCCAAACAGTAAGATGCATCTATCTTTCAAAATTTGAATAAGATGTTTTTGAATTTGTTTTAACTGCTTTTGTTTAGGTGTTAACGTCGGGTGCAAATGTCTTAAATCAAATTTTAGCTCGCAAGAAGAGGATATCTGGATTGTTCCTTGCTTGCTCGTATGCCATTTGGCTTCTTTTGCGGGGAGTTTTCGAAATGCTTTATTCAAAACGCCAAACCCTCGCAACAAAACAATTTGCATTAGGCTATAAATTTTGAAAGGTGAACCTTTTCTGGAAAAATAAGCAACACCTAGAATCGGGAGCAACAACATCAACATTCCCCATGAGGTTGGATGCTCTTGCAAAAATGCCTTTACGACCATTAGTATAAAATAAAAAACTATCAAACATAAAATGAAATTATAGAAGTTTCCGTGATTGTGATAATTTTCTATTTTTGATAATAGATTTTTTAATGGATTCCGGGGAGATAAAGTTTCCGCCAATTTTAAATTGGGAATTTGTTGCTTAAATTTTTCATACTCTTTGGGCAATAAAGTTTGGGGAGAAAGTTCTATCATTTGTTTTCTCCTATATGGCTGATATCTATTGAAAACGAGTGATTATTGACGTTCACAAATAAGATTTGCGGATTTTTTCTTTTGTCTGCACTTAACACAATCTCTTTTTCCGGTTGGTTGGGATCGGGAATATAATTAATCGTTCGGGGATATGGTGGGCAGTTGAGATATAAGTTTTTATCTTGCTTGTATTTTGCCGGTAAAGAGGTCTCAGACAAGTAATCTTTTTGGGGATTATAATCATCAATAAAGTAAATATAATGCGTTCCTTCATAATCAAATCCATTTTTAGCTTCTCCAAATGCTGAGATGCCTATTACATATAATGCCTTATTCTTTCTAAGACGCACAGCCTCGTAAGATGCCGTATATATTTTATAGGTGTTTTGGGTTTGAGTTATTAGAACATCTTTTGAAAGAAAGGGCCTATCTCCGGGGTAAGTCCAATTATGAAAAATTTCAAAAGGGAGAAGATTTGGGGTTTCTATTTTGCATTTATTTTCTTTATCGAGATATTTAATTGATTGTAAAATAACACCTGGTGTATTTATCTGCGGATAGATAACTTCTAAGTCGGCAAATTTGTCATAAACAGCGAGTTCTGAGTGGTTGTTATATATCCCTACCCTGTATTGTTTTTCTTTTATAGGGGAAAAATTATGGATTTCTTGATACGAGGTATTAAGTGGGGTCGCCTGAGGAACTTTCACATTTAAACGAATTTCTTGCTGACGAATTTTTTGTTGCCAAATTTGTTGCATCTTTGAACTTTTATAAATTGCATCAACGCATTTTATAACATCGGGCAAAGATGACTTTTCATCACACCAACTACGTGGTGAAAGCTCCAATATGTTTGCATCATAATGCCTTATTGCAAAATAATCTATTATGCCCAGAACAATCACGCTTAATATTATTAGATTACATTGTACTTTTGTTAAAGGCATTTGGCTTTCCTTAATTGGGCGTTTGGTTTAGAGATTTCAACTCATAGAGTTTTTCTAAGGCCTCACGAGGTGTGAGCTCGTCTGGATTTAACTCATCAATGAATTTTGAGACTTCTGATTTTACTTCAACGACTTCTTCTTTAGGTTTGAGCGTTGCAAACAAGGGCAAGTCATCAGCGAGCGAAGCTATATTTTTTTGTTTGCCGGTGTGCTCTAATGAGTTTAAGACCTGTTCGGCACGTTTAATAACTACTTTTGGTAAGCCTGCCAATTTGGCAACGTGGATACCATATGACCTATCAGCCGCTCCTTCAATTACCTCATGCAAAAAGATAACTTCATCATTGAACTCTTTGATTTTCATACAATGTAAGCTCATTTTGTTGAGTTTTGATACCAAAGTTGTGAGCTCATGATAGTGCGTAGCAAACAAAGCCCGGCAATGATTTGCTTCGTGTAGATGCTCTATTACCGCCCAAGCAATTGACAGGCCATCAAAGGTGGCGGTACCACGTCCGATTTCATCCAAGATAACAAAAGAACGTTCATCCGCCTGATTCAAAATACTGGCGGTTTCAACCATTTCAACCATAAAAGTTGAACGGCCTCGGGCCAAGTCATCACTGGCGCCGACACGGGAAAATATCTTATCAATAATACCGATATGAGCTGATTTACACGGAACATAAGCCCCCATTTGCGCCATGATGGCAATGATGGCATTTTGACGCAAGAAAGTGGATTTACCTGCCATGTTCGGTCCTGTCAAAAGCCATATCAAATTATTTTCATCCAAGGTGCAGTTATTGCCGACAAACGTGCCGTTATGTTCCTTTTTAATGGCATATTCCACTACGGGATGTCTGCCCTCCTCTACCTCAAAGGCTAAAGAATTATCTAACTTGGGACGCGTATAGTCATTTTCAACCGCAAGGTCAGCCAGACCGGCTCCAACATCTAATTCTGCCAGAGCTTTAGCTGTGCGTGAAATATTGTCTGAGGCGATAATGATTTCTTTGACCAACTCATCATAGAGTTCTAATTCCATTGCCAAGGATTTTTCGGCGGCACCTCTGATATTATTCTCAAGCTCAGTTAACTCAACCGTGGTAAAGCGGGCGGCATTTAAGACTGATTGACGATGGATAAAGTCCTTATTCTCTAGCAACTCTGTGGCATATTTGCTTTGAACCTCAATAAAATAACCAATAACATTGTTGTATTTAATCTTCAAATTCGGAATATTGACTGCTTGGGCATATTTATTCTGCAATTCCAAAATCAGCTTATGGCTATCTTCCTTAAGCGCTTTAATAGAATCTAAGGGAGGATAATAGCCCTCTTTAATAAAACCGCCGTCACGAGCTAACAATGGTAACTCTTCTGCCAAAGCGTTTGTGAGCATAGCGACCAAATTATCATACACACCCAGTTTTTCCACTATCTCCTGAACGGCTTGAGGTAAGCCTTCGTCAAGAGAATCTGACTGAAAATTGAAATTTGCCAACATATTTTTGAGCTTCGGCAGTGCCGTTAAAGTGGTGTTGATGTTAGCCATATCTCTCGGACCGCCACGACCGACACTCAATCTGGAAACGGCTCTTTCCATATCAGGGCAAGACTTCAAAATCTCTCTGATATCATCTCTTAATCTCGGATGATTGATAAAAAATTCTATTACATCCAAGCGGTTATTAATTTCTTCCAAATCGACCAACGGGCTGGCAACACGGCTCGCCAACAAACGTCCGCCGCAAGCCGTAACCGTTCTATCCATTACCGATAAAAGTGTGGCTCCTTTATCACCTGTTAAAGATTCCAAAAGCTCCAAATTCTTGCGGGTGGCGCCGTCAATCTCCATCACTTTATTTTCATAAACCTTTATCGGTTTTTCTATCCTTGGCATTTGCCCCTTTTGGGTATTTTCAACATAGTCAAGCAAAATACCGGCGGCGGTTGTTTCTGCTCGGCTAAAGCTGCCAAAAGCATCTAAGGTTTCGACCTTAAAAATATCTTGCAAGCGTTTTTTTGCATTTTCACTATTAAATCTGGCTTGCGGCAATACAGAGAGCTTTTCACGATATTCGTTTAAGATATTAAAGACACGTTGATTTTGCAAATAACTATCCGAAACCAAAATTTCGACCGGACTTAAGCGCGCTAAGGTAGAGCTCAAGACAACCGCTTCTTCTTTGTCTTTGAGGTTGAGTTCTTGCGTATAAAAATCTCCCGTGGATAAATCTAACCAAGAAAGCCCCAAAGTGTCATTTAATTTGGCTAGGCTTAAAATAAAATTGTTACGTTTGGATTCAAGAAGGTTGTCTTCAGTTAGAGTTCCGGGGGTGACTAAACGAATGACCTCTCTGCGAACAACTGCCTTATAGCCTCTTTTTTTAGCTTCTTTCGGGTCTTCGGTTTGCTCACAAATTGCAACCTTATAACCCTGACGAATTAATTTTGCCAAATAACTCTCGTATGCGTGGAAAGGAACACCACACATCGGAACATCATCCCCATCGAATTTGCCACGCTTAGTCAAGGCTATGTCTAATGCTTTTGACGCCGTAACAGCATCATCAAAAAACATTTCATAAAAATCGCCCATGCGATAAAACAATAAATAATCTTTATGTTGGGCTTTTATCTCAAGATATTGCGCCATCATCGGCGTTATGGAAGAAGATGTATTTTCAGTCATTATTTTTTGCAATTATTTAGTAAATTTAAACTATCTGTATAATAGTATAATTTAAGAGTTCGTCCAGATTTTTTTAGCATTTATGGGACAAGAAGATGTTTAAGAAAAGTTCTACTGCTTATCAATTTGAAAAAAACAACAAATTTGCCGACCGTGTCTTGGTGCTCTCATTTCCTCCGGCTTTGGTATTTATTATGCTGGTGGCTCTTAAAATGCTTGCGCCGTCAATGGCTATTATCTCTTATGCCACAATCATTGTGTTCAATATTGTGTTCTTGCTTCCGCTGTCCTTTGAAATGCAACAGCTCAAAAACTATGTTAAAGGTGTGGCAAAAGGTGAAATGCCTCGTGATGAAGTTGACGTCTCAGAAAAAGACGCCAAAGAAATTGTTGAAGCCGTAAACTCGATGCATCGTTTTTGGGCGGCTAAAACTGATAATTTGGAGGCTCAAGCTATTTCTGATACCGCCGTTTTGGACACCTTACCTGACCCGATTATGATGATTGACAGATCAGGAAACATTATCGGGGCAAATTTATCATCTCGCGTATTGTTTGGCAAAAACATTACATCAAAAAATGTAGAACAGCTCATCTCGTCTAATAATTTTATTGAAGCGGTTTCAAAAGTTCTGAAAAAAGAAAGCGAATCGGAAAACTTGATTTTTTATATCAAAAAACCTATCGAGCAAAAACTTTATGCCCATATCAAACAACTTCCCTATCAATCCAAAGGGCGTGCCGTAGCGGTGATTTCACTTTATGATATGACCAAAGCCATGAAGATTGAAAAAATGCAATCAGACTTTGTGGCAAATGCCAGTCACGAGCTTAGAACTCCTTTAGCAATTATTTCCGGCTTTATTGAAACCTTACAAACAACCGCCAAAGATGATGCCGAGGCCAGAGATAAGTTTTTGAAAATTATGCAAGAGCAAGCTGAATATATGTCCTCTTTGATTGAGAATTTGCTCTCGCTTTCAAAAATTGAAATGAGCCAAGATACCTTGCCGGAAGGAAAAGTTGATGTGAAGAAAATTATTGAAGAAGTGGCTCACGCTCTTGATATAAAAGCCAAAGCCAGAGAAATTTCAATTCATACCTTCTTGGAAGATAATTTACCAATTATTACAGCTGATGAGCATCAGGTTAAACAAGTTATTCAAAACCTGACAGACAATGCCGTTAAATATGGCGTGGCTAAAAGCGATTTATTAATTAAGGCTAAAGTGGTGGAACAAATTCCTCCGTCAAAAAGTTTTAAGGTGGCTCAGGGCAAAGCCTTGGCTATTTCGGTTAATAACAAAGGTCCCAAAATTGCTCCCGAAAACTTAGCACGCTTAACGGAACGTTTCTATCGTATGCAAGAGCATAAAGACCTCAATATAAAAGGTACGGGACTTGGTTTGGCTATTGCCAAGCATATTATCCTTCGCCACAAGGGCAATCTGACCGTTACCTCTACTTCTTATAACGGAACGACTTTTACAATTTATCTGCCTATTAGCTTTGAATAAGAAAACGGGGTGAAAAATCACCCCGTTATTTTTTAATCCGGATTGTATAGACTTAAAATGCTAAGACTCGTAAAAAGTTACATTTACATCACCGTCACCTGTGTTTAGATCTACTCTAAACTTTTCGTATTCCGGATAGACACTGGGATCCCTTGGACGAATGGTTTTAATGTTTAGTTGTCCTTCCAAAGGTGTAATATCTAACTTTCCATAGGGAATTCCTCCAGAATAATGCGCCCCCCACATTATACCATTTAGATCAAAATTACACGTTCCTGATGTTGTTGTGTTCAAAAATACATCAGTTACGTCTATTCCTCCAGAGGTCTTTACATTTGTATCTTGAAGATGACAATTTCTAATATAGTCCATTTTAGAGGAGGAGTAACACTCCAATTTTTTATTTGCAGCATAATAGCCTGTACTGAAAATTTCGATATTTAGATTATTTACATTGAGATCCTCCATAATAGGATCTCCTAAATAACGAAATGAAACTGTATGGCCATTTCCATTGATAGTTATTTTACCAGAAGAACTCCCTGAAAAAAGTAGATTACCACACTCCATATCACTTGTTATATTTAGTTCTTTTGCTTGTCCATCTTTATATGTTTCCGATATTGCTTCAATCATTTCTTGTACAAATGACAGACATTTATCATCTGCATCAACACAAAGTTTTAAAACTTTATTTTGAATGTTATATTTAGCATCTAGAATTAATCTATAAGTATACATTGTGTTACGGGTTTCATCATATAAATCAACAAAATGTTCTTTTACTCTTGGGCAAAAAGATTTATCATTGGTAAAAATCACATCACTTAGTAGTCTGTTTTCACCTAAAAAATCAAGAGTATTAAATTGTCCATTTTCATCTAAAGAATATTTTGGATAACAATCCTCATATAATGAATCACAACCTTCTCCACAATGAAAAAATTTTGATGACGGACAGTTATTTTCGTCATATTTATATTGTGATGAACATGCGGCACAGACTATTCTCGTTCCTCCGCATCCATCATCCTCTAAAGTTGTCCCATTTGAACAACTTGTAGGATCAACATCTTCTTGTTTTTCACAAGTTTTACAGTCGTTGTAATATTTTATTCCATTCATTAAACAATAATCGGAAGGATTGGTTGGTCCAAAGTCTGAACATGTCATATTATAACCACTCTTGCATTGACAACTTGTATATTTGGTTACGCCGTTTTGAGTACATCCCTCTCCCGATCCTTCTTGATTTAACCCGTCACAGGTTTGTGAGTATGATGATGGACACACGCATTGGGCATAATAAGTTACCCCATCTTCGATGCAACTATCCCCGCTTTCCGCCACCATCGGAGAGGCACATTTTGTTTCAGGATACAAACTTCTGTCACAATAGCACATATATTTACCGCCACAGCTATCACTACTAACTGTATTAGGATAATTGCAAGCACTTTTGTCATACTTGTAACGACCATCGCAACATCTATCAAAATAAGCTGAATTATAAGGACATTTCAAACCTTGAAGCTGACCAGCTCCACAACTGGTTAAGGAATAACCATATCTTTGGCATTGCTCAATCGTCGGGTCGGTAAAATCCATATTTCCGAAATCAAGATTATCTCCACCGGTGATGAATTGAACAGACGTGGCTTGAAAAGAATTACGATTGGGCAAGTCTAGTAAAAGACTTGCCCCCGACAAAGGCTCAAATTGGTTTAGACTGGTTTTTACGAGGTGTGTGTATTGCGAATCTGCACCTTGTTGATTGATTAAAATAAAATCACTTTCACTTACGCCACCTAATGCAGTAAGCGCAAGCACCGATACTCCTATCGCAAGCTGCTTTCTCATAATACACTCCGTTATAACTGAACCTTGTCTTTTTATAACTTAGCATATCCGAAAGCGTTTGTCAAACAGATTTACAGTGATTTTTTTCTTTTGGCTAATAAGTATTTTTAATCCGGCAAGTATAAAATCTCAGGTTGGTCTTCAGAAATGTCTGTACCTGTTTCAAAAGTTATTTCTTCATCTGCCGAGGGCTTTTTATAAAAATGAATAAATGTTACCGGCTTTATACCTGTTGCATTAAAGACTTTTTTGCGGATTTTAGCGGCAATATATTCTTTAACAGCCTGAGGGCGATAGTTGAGCTTTACCACCTCTTGCGGGATTGCCTGTAACATCTCTTGTTTGATTTCTTCGGCCAGAGCCTTAAAATCATCTTCTTCTAAGATGTCAATCGAGGTTATCTCTAAATCTTCAACCTGCCAATTTTCGCTCAAGACAGCCGTGATAAACAAGCTGCAATTATAGGCTATGCGTCGTCTGTTCTTGACCAATTGAGACCCTAGGCTAATGAGTTTCTTCCTATCAAAACCTAATTCATCAGTTGGAACAAGTCCCACAATTTCAGCCTTATCCGAATTTACTAAAACGACATCTCCGTCGCGAACAATCAAAACTTGCCGTACTCCGCAATCTAATTCTTCAGTATAGCGTTTTTGTTGGCGGATGGCTCTTTTATCCCCGTGAACAGGAATGACGACCTTGGGGCGCAGAAGAGAAAACATTTTTTTGATATCTTCTTTGGTGCCGTGTCCTGAGGTATGAACCATATATTCTTCAGACGAAATAACCTCAACGCCGGCATCGCGCAATTTTTCTTGCATGCGCTCAATTTTTTCTTCATTTCCCGGAATGATTTGGGAGGAAAAGATTATCGCATCTCCTTTGCCTAACTTAATATCTTTGTTCTCACCATTGACTATTCTGGTCAAACCACTGCGATAATTTCCTTGTGAACCGGCACAGATATAGAGCATTTTATCCAGAGGAATATCCATCGCTTGTTTGGCTTCAACATAGTAAGGTACATCTTTTAATATGCCGCATTCTTTGGCTATGTTCATATTTTGGATTAAACTCATTCCGGCAATAACCGGCGTACGTCCGCAAGCATGAGCCGCTAAAATCAGACTTTCCATACGGGCTACATTAGAGGCAAAACACGTTGCCACCAATGTATTTTTGAATCTCGGCATCAAATCTATCAGGCTTTGACGGATTTCCATTTCGGATGGTTGGGTTGCTCCATGTGCCATATGGATTGAATCTCCAACGTATAAATCTACACCTTGATTACCAATCTCTTCCAAACGTTGATAAGAAGTTTGCAAAAACTCTATATTCCCGTCGTCAAAACGCCAATCGGTAGCATGAAAAATCGTGCCATATTTGGTTTTTATTCTCAGCGCCGAATTTTCGGGCAAAGAGTGAACAACAGGCACATATTCAACCTCAAAATTGGTTAACTTTACTATCGGGTTTTCATTTACCGAAATGAGTTCGACCTCACCGTCTAACTTAAACTCTCTTAAGCGCGGCACAATATGCCCAATGGTGAAATCCGTTGCATAGACCGGACATCTTAATTTTGGCCAGATATGAGCAATCGCCCCAAAGTGATCCTCATGTGAGTGGGTGATAAACATTGCTTCTATACAATCTTTATAATTTTCAAGCCAACTTGGATCTGCCAGTCCTAATTCCATTCCGGGGAAATCATCATTTAAAAAGTCATAGCCGGCGTCAACGACAATAATTTTGCCCTCGCAAATATAGGCATACATATTCATGCCGACTTTTTCGGCTCCGCCCAGAGCTATAAAATAAAATCCTTCCTTTTGCAAAAAAGGCGGTAATTTTGCATTATCCTGCATTTGTGTTTGTTCTTCTGTTTGGTTTAATATTTCTTCACTCATTGATTACTTGCTTCCTTTGGGGATAAAACACATCACCCGCATATATCTTTTTGATATCCGTTCCCTGATTGAGCAATAAAGAACCATGCTCATCTACGCTTTCAAATATTCCGACAAGGTCCTCATTATCTAAATGAACTATAATCTCTTCATGTAAATCTTTGGCGTGTGAGAGCCATTCCGTTCTTATTGGTTCAAAACCTTGGAGTTGCCATGTTTCATAATACGAATTGAAATTTTCGATATAGCTTTGCAAAAAGGATATTCGGTCCGTATCAACGCCCTCCTCTGCCAAGCTGGTGCATGGATAAAGCATGCTCACCAGTTTGGGAGAAATTTTTATGTTGACGCCAATGCCGATGATTAAATAGTCGCCTTCGCCTTTCTCAAGCAACATGCCCGAAACTTTTTTATCATTAACCAATACGTCATTGGGCCATTTGAGTTCCACATTTAATACAGGATTTAAATCTTGTATCGTGCGCCATAGGCTTAGGGTGGAGATAAAGACCATGGCTCCGATGGCATTTAAGTTACACTCCAGACCTTGTGAAAAAAACAAGTTGCCGTCCAAGCCTATCCAGCTGCGGCCGCGGCGTCCTCGACCGTTTATTTGCCGCTGGGCTGAAATGATGACCTTTTCACCGGTAATATTGGCACTTAGTTTTTTTACTTCGTCATTGGTGCTGCCGACTTCTTCCATATCATGCAACATCCACTCGCCGATATATTCCATTTTTATTCCTTATAAGACGGTTGTTAGCAACGGCTCCGCATCATGCAAGAGATAGCTCGGATTTAGGATTGACATCAAAACCAAAAACAAATTAATGGTCAGGCAGATATATACACCTTTATCAACGCGGTCAAATCCACTCTCATTTTTATCAAAATATATGGTTTTGATAATCTTCAAAAAAGCATAAGCCAAAAGGAGCGTTGCCATTAGTATTATGCCTATAAAAGCATAACTTCCCTGAACAATCAAGTAATTAATTATGGAAAGTTTGCCTAAAAAGCCCAACATCGGCGGTGTTCCCAATAAGGAGACAAAAAAAATCAGGAACGAGGCCGAAGCATAGGGTAAAACAGTTGAGCTGCCCGAGAGATTGCCGATTTCGGCCACATAGTCACCTTTGCGCTTAAAAGCATACAACACCGTATATATTCCCAACAGCGCCAAAATATATACTATCAGGCAGACAAAGCCCGTAAAAATGCCTTTGGCATTAAAATCGGCAAGGCAGAGTAATACGGCACCCAAATTATAAAGCGAAACATAAGAAAACATTTTTTTGAGGTTGCTTTCCCCATTGACACCAATGGCTCCTAATATGACGGATAAAATACCACATCCAATGATAAAGACATGTAACGTATCAAAAAGCGGGTAAAAAACATTGTACAAAACATTTATCAAAATTGAAATATATGCCAATGGCGGAATAAAACTCAAAAACATACTGACCGGTAAAATTGATACCGATTGAACGTTAGCAAACCAAAAATGAAACGGTGCAACACCCAGCATATAAAACAATGTGATGATAATGAGAACAACCGATAAATATTCTCTAAAGCTAGGGCTGGCAATCTGTTTATAGGCTTTTTTGGCGGCAGCAAAGTCAAACGATATGCCATTGCTGTGCATTAAATATAAACCCACAATGCAAAAAATATTCATTATGACAAAGCCCACAATATATCTATGCAAGATTGGGGAAACTTCTTCTGCATCTGGATAGAGTTTGATAAAAACAATATTGAGTAAGAAGGCGATATCCAAACACCCTAGCATAACCAATAAATTTTGCGCCGAGATGCTTAAAGATAACAGAAGGACTGAGATTGTGCCTGAAATATAAAAACTTAGACTAGAGCGATTTTTGCTTAAAAACCATTTGCAACCCAAATAAAATGAAACCAATGCCAAAATATCTATAAAAACCTTTGAGGCTGTGGTATAGGGTGTGTTTTTAAAATATTCCGGCCAAAAACTTTGATTGTAAAAAATAATGCTTAGCACCATGCTCAAAAATATGGAAACTTTGGCAATGGTGAAATTGGTTTTTGGGGTGGATGCGCTCCGAAAACGCTCTGTCAGCATCATTATCAGGCTTCCTAATAATAACGTTATTTCGGGCAAGAGACTGATGTAATAAGTTTTCATCTTATCCTCCTATAAACCATAACGGATTAATAAACGTGACTATCAGTAACCCTGATAAAAAGATAAGCCAACTGAACATTTTGGTGGAAATATCCATAATGCAAACCGTGTCATCTGAGATTTTGGAGTTGTCTTTGAAGATGTATAACTCCTGAATAAGTGTGCCCGCAACCAACAACAGTGCAAACATTATTAAAATACCTAAGCGAATGTTATAGCTGAATAAATGCGACAAAATCACAAAATTATTCAAAAACAGAGAGGATACAGGCATTCCCACCGCGGCCAAAACCAAAAATGAGTAAATAAATGAGAGTTTAGGTACTCGGCATAATATACCATGAGCACCTATTGATTTATCTTCTTGCTCATCTTCCAAATAGGCGGTCAACATCTCAAGCGTGGCAGTGATGATGATAAAAGCAAACAAAGAAAAGCCGATATTTATCAAAATCTTATCAATCGGCAGCAAAGCACCCAACATATACATAATATAGTAAATCGTCATAAATGAAAAAATTTTATACTGCACATCCTTATTAATCAGCCCGATGAGAGAAATAAACAGCATACTGATGATGGCGATGATTTCCAAAATATAGAAATAATAGCTGACATTGTCGGGAGCGGCTTCGGGGCAATAGCGGATAAAGCCGTAAACTCCGGTTAAAGGTATCAGATTGACCACGTTAAATACCAAAGGACTACGAACCGCTGAGTTAATAGATGATATCCAATAGTGGAACGGCCATATCGGAATACGAGATAAGAAAGAGACAAAGATTGCTCCCCAAACGCAAAGCTCTAATTTGGGACTTAAATCAAGTCGGCTGACGGAGGAAAGTGAAATACTATGCCCTTCATGGTTATACAATACCGCCGTGGCAATAAACAAAAAGATTGCACCTAAAAAGTTATAGATAAAAAAGCGCGACACAATAACTTGGCGCTTGATGTCACCGAAAATACCTATCAGCAAAAACAATGGCAAAAGCATCGCCTCAAAAAAGATATAAAATGAGTAAATATCAGCCGAAATAAATAAACCGTTTATCATGGCTAAAAATAACAAACACAATGCATAAAGCGATTTTTTTGCACGGTCACGATGGCGAATACCAGCCAGACTGATTATCAAAGAAATATGAATCGCGGCTATGATTAAAAGCGAAAACATATCTATTCCAAAAACCAAATCAATTTTGGGATAATCAAGCCAATTGTAGGTTTCGGAAAGCTGAAGACCTCTCTTATCTATGTCTAAATTCAGAGCAATCCGCCACAATAAAAACAAATTTGAAACCAATGTTAAAATGGTTACGCTAAAAACATTGCGCCCTTTGGTGGTTTCATCATCTTTGGCCAATAAGGTAAACAAAAAACCTATCAACGGAACGGCGATTAATGCAGATAATAGAGTTAAGGACGTATTCATCTTTTATCTCCCTTCTGCCAAAATATATGACCCATATATCATTCCACATCCTAAAATCAGGAAAAACGGATAAGCCCATTTGGCTTGAGTGTGTATTTTTTGAAAAAATCCTATCAGTAAATTAACCGTGTTTCTTGAGGTATAGATTATGGTTCGTTCGATTATCAAAAAGTCTATCGTTAACCACAGGACACGCCCCAAAACCTTAATCGGGCCAATAACAAAATAGTGATAAAAATCTGAAAATCTGTCACTTTCTTGAACTTGCTCGTTTTCGTATATAGGGAGTATCTTATTAAAAATTCCGCTTATTGCAAGAAGGAATATTCCGCTTAAAATGGCATAAGATGCAATATCGGGTGTTCCTTCCTGATAAAGGACATATAGAGCCAAGATTAAGATAATTCCCCAATACACAAACAACGGGTTTTTTAACATTGCTAAAACACGCTCATCTGCATTGGATGGGCTAAAATATATATGCGACCAAATTGAAGCCGTACTCACAGAAATCAAACCTAAAGCAATCATTGGTATAAAATTATAGGTTTGAGAAAGTGTATATAAAACTTGTATATAGGCCAATATGCCAAACAATGTTACCATAAACGAGAGCTTGAGATTGGCTATAAATCCGCCCATTGATGAAACGTAAACTTCATTTGAACTTCCTAATGCCACTAACAACAAACTGCCGGAAAGCAAAAAACCGCCCAATATCAAAGAGGCAAAAATCGGCGTATCCGGCGTGAGACCTGCTTGCAACAAAGCATACATTAAACCGGATAATATCATATTAAGATAGATGAGCTTGGAGCGTAAGTTGTCTATCAAAATGGCACCTATTCCACCCCAAACCATAGAGGCATAAGCAAAAAACAATACAAGCGGTTCGGAATATTTGGACAGCGGCAATAACGGCAAAGTCTTGAACAATAAAATATAACCGCTTATCGGCGTGGATAAAAATGACAGCACCATGATCGTACGCATATTGAGAATATTCCAATTTTGCAACGGGGTTTGAAACAAAAATAATCCCGATTTTATGAACAAGCACAATAACAATAAAATGCAAACCAAATCACGGTGTTCGCCTTGCTCAAAATATTTACCCAAATCACTTAAACGGATTGATTCCGTGTAACCCCAGATTAAGGCAAACAGCATAAACAGCCCCATATCAGCCATCAGATTATAAAAGATATATTTTCGGCGTGCGGCACTCTCATTGATAATATAAAATCCCAACACATCTATCACGCAGGCACTTACCAAAAGTTGGATGGTGTTTTCGCCGCAGATGAGCATTATCAGTGCTCCGAGATTCAAACAAATCAATCCGTTTTGCTCTAATTTTCGTTTTTCAATCTTGCTGAAACAGTTAAAAATTATCATCACAACGCTGATGAGGAAAAACGGAAATATCTGCGCATAATGTGTAAAATTGGAAAATAGGTGTATTTTTATCGGATAGTATGGGGATGAAACCCAATCATAGGTGAAATTATCTTTGGTGCCTTGTTGCCAATTCTGATAAAAATAGCCAAGCATTAATGCCATACTAATGGTCAGCAACAATAAATACACAAATGAAAGTCTTTTCCCTTTGATGGCAATGGGCAAAACTCCTGCCACTACCAGAAATAAAAAAACCTCTATCAGCATATAAAAAACCTCTTTATAATCTAATCTTTCGGTAATATAACAAAAAAACACAGATTTTAAAGCCATATTGCCGACTAATCACCAGAGGAATAAAAAATGGAAGCGAAAACAAATGCAATGCGAATCTTAGACAAGAACAAAATTGTTTATAAACACTATGTTTATGACGCTGCCACCGCACTCAGCGGCGTAGAAGTAGCTGACAGGCTTAACCAAAATCCGGCACAAGTCTTTAAGACCTTGGTTACCGTCGGCAAATCTAAGCAACATTATGTATATATGATTCCGGTGGCCCAAGAGCTTGATTTGAAAAAAGCCGCCGAATGCGCAGGAGAAAAGTCGGTGGAAATGGTAAAAAGTAAAGAACTTCTGCCTTTGACCGGATATATTCACGGCGGATGCTCCCCAATTGGGATGAAAAAAGTTTTTCCGACATTTATTGATGAAAGCGCTCAAAACTTTGAGAGCATTATCTTTAGCGGCGGAAAAATCGGTTGTCAGGTGGAGCTGGCGTTGAGTGATTTGCAAAAGGTTGTCGGGGTTAAGGTGGCTTCCCTCATCTAGCTCATTTGGCGGGAAATCCAGCACATAATCACTTCTACAATATAGCTCTGCTCATCCGGAGTTAGGACCCGTCCTTTGGGAATATGGTGCCATTTTTCCAGACAACCGCGGCAACAACAAGCCGTCGCATGCTGTGCCACAAAAACCGGGTGATTGCGCATGGGCGTTTGTTTGCCGTCGTTTTCAATATCGGCCGGAGCTAATCTTTGAGAGATAAAATCCTCGGCGTGTTTTTTGATTGTTTCCAATCCCTTGGTTGTGACATAGGCTGTATCTTTCGGGGAAAGCTTAAAGCGTGAACGAAACGGCGACTTGGAAAGTCTTGAAAATATGTCGTTTTCTAACATTTATTTGCCATAGACCCGTTTTCTTTCGGCCGCCAACTCAGGATTGCGCTCAAAAACGCCTTCACTGCCGTTGGCAATGATTTCCGTATAGTAAGCAATTTTATAATTGATTTTTTCCATGTGTTTTTGGAGCTGGCTCATTTGCTCTTCTAATTTTAGCTTTTGACGCTTAAACATTTCCAGTCTTTGGTTGAGGGTCGAATCGCCTTCCATATACCAATCAATATATTGTTTAATGTCTTTGAGGCTCATACCGGTGCCTTTAAGGCATTCAATTAACACCAGCCAATCCAAATCCGAATCTGAAAAAACTCTCAAGCCGGAGCCACTCTTTTTGACAAAGGGTAACAAGCCCTCTTTTTCATAATACCTAAGAGTGTGTGCCGTCAAACCGGTTTTTTTGGCAACTTGCCCGATTGAATATCCCATAATTTCCTCCTTCGTTTTCTTGACTGTAATAAATTTTTTATCCCACGTCAACAAAAACTCTTGACTTAGAGTTAACTCTAAAAACTATGATAGTAACAGAATCGAAAACTTATGTGAGAGGAGATAAAGATGATTTCTTGCGCTATTACCACCTCTGCCTTAGGGAGTTTGGTCTTTTTATATTTGTTTTTTAGGCTGGTTTACGGACTGGATATTGCTTGGGCGGGCAAAGCTACTTTGTTGGTCATTATGCTTATAATGGGGTGTATTCCTCTCTTCGTCTCCTACCAAGCGGAACAAATTTTGGGGAAAGTTTATCCCTTTTACCGCTACCTACTCTATTTTATTTTTATTATGGGCATTATCTTATTCAGCGGTGTTGTATTGCGCGATTTAGCACTCTTGGGATGCAAGTTTATCAACTCTTCTACCGCCAATTGGCTTAATAGCGGAAAAATTAATTTGGGTTTGATATTGGCAGCCTTTTTATGCTCTGCTTATGCGTTATATGCCGGCACAAAAGTTCCCGACGTGCAAGAAGTCAACATTGTCTCGGATAAAATCTCAAAGCCTCTGAGAATCGCTTATTTAAGTGATATTCATATTCACCGCGTGATTGCTGATGACAAGGTCAAAGCAATTGTGCAAAGAGCCAATGCGCTTAAACCCGATGTGGTTTTATTGGGTGGTGATATTATTGATGATGACACGCAAATCAGCGCTAAAACCTTATCCTTGCTCAAAGACTTAAAGGCGCCGCGCGGCATTTATTTTGTAACCGGAAATCACGAATTTTATAACGGTTATCAGGCAAGCATTGCCGCTCTTAAAGCTCAAGGGTTCAAGTTGTTGGAAAATGACGGTGTTTCGCTTGGGGAAGTTTATGTGGCGGGAATCCCCGATTTATTCTCGGGTCAGGCATACAAAAAAGAAGCTGACGCCCAAAGGGCTTTCAAACTTGCGAGCAACAATCAATACAAAATCTTAATGTCACACACACCAAGTGATTTTAACAATGAGCCAATATTTGATTTGGAAATTTCAGGTCATACACACGGCGGGCAAATCTTTCCTTTTCATATTCTGACCAAAGCTTATAATCCTTACTTATCCGGTTTGTATCATTTGGAAAATGGCGCTCTGATTTATGTTTCTAACGGTGCCGGACAATGGGGACCGCAAATGCGTTTTGGTGCAGAATCTGAAATTACACTCATTAACCTTAAACCCAAAGAGGAGGAGAATATGCAAAAAGCACCGATTGATACTGTTTTTGAACAAGGTGAGCCCAATCCTTACGGCAAGTTTTTTACCGGACAAACTTACCTCACCATGCTTAGCCCTAATGACAAAACCTTTAATGCACCTATCGGCAATGTTACCTTTGAACCAAAGGCGCGTACAAACTGGCACAAGCACAGTGGCGGACAAATCTTACTTGTCTTGAGTGGTGAAGGTCGTTACCAAGAACGAGGCAAAGAAATTCAAATTTTGCACAAAGGTGATGTTGTTCGGATTGCGCCAGATTTTGAACACTGGCATGGTGCCGCACCAAATAGCTGGTTTACACATATTTCGGTTGAGACTAATGTGCCAAACAATGTGGCTACTTGGCTGGAACCGGTCAAAGATGAGGAATATAAGTAATGAAGGCAAAAGGACTTATTCTTTCCCTTGTCTTACTAGTGGTAGGACTTAGTTTAGGAATTGTTATAGGGAGAAATAAAATGGCTCAGACATCAAAACTAAACCAAACCGACATTGTGCAAGTATGGCAAGACTTTGTTAAAAATGAGGTTTTAGCGCAAAACAAACTCTCAAATGAGGAGAGATATTTGGTGTTAATCGTTGCCAATGTGGCCGCGCAAGGACAAGAGAGTTTTCGCCAAGTTTTAGATGAGGCCTTAGATGCTCAAATTTCGCCAATTAAACTCCATGAAGCAGTGGTACAGACAATTCCTTATGTCGGGATGGCAAAGGCTGCTGACTTTTTAGCGCTTTCCAACCAGATTATGGCTCAAAAGGGAATTAATCTTCCCTTGCCTAATCAAGCAACCGTTACGACTGAGACTCGTTTTGACAAAGGATTGCAGGCTCAATGCCAAATTTTCGGGGAACAAAACATTTTAACCATGCGTGAAAATGCTCCCGCAAACCTCAAACATATTCAAGACTTTTTGTCGGCAAATTGTTTCGGTGATTATTATACCCGAACCGGTTTGGAGCTCAAGACTCGTGAATTGCTGACTTTTGCAACCTTGGTGGCCTTAGGCGGTGCTGATGCTCAGGTCAAAGCTCATGCACAAGGAAATATCAACATCGGCAACGACAAAGAAACCTTATTTGCGGTTCTGACGCAGATGTTGCCTTATATCGGTTATCCCAGAACGCTTAACGGTATTGCCGCGGTATCTGCTCTGACCAACAACTAATTACTTCTTATTTGAAAGGAATAGTACATGTCTAAACAAATTTTAGTTATCTCTGCTAGTTTTCGCAAAAACGGCAACTCCGAAACTTTGTGCAACCAATTTATTAAAGGTGCGCTTGAGTCCGGAAACAGAGTTGAAAAAATCAACCTCAACGACAAACATATTAATTTTTGCCATGGATGCGGTGTTTGTAACAATACGCACAAATGCGTGCAAAAAGATGATATGGAAGAAATCTTAAACAAAATGGTTGAAGCTGATGTGATTGTGTTTGCTACGCCGGTTTATTTCTACTCTATGAACGGGCAAATGAAAACGTTTATTGACCGCTGTGTGCCGAGATATACCGAAATCAGCAACAAAGACATTTATTTCATTATTGCTGCGGCGGATACCAGCAAACAAAATATGCAACGTGTTTTAGAGGCTTTTCGCGGCTTTACCGAGGATTGTTTGGATAATGCAAAAGAAAAAGGCATTATTTATGGCACTGGGGCTTGGAATATCGGCGATATTCAGTCCTCTCCGGCAATGGATGAGGCTTATCAGGCCGGCCTGCACGCTTAAAATACAATAGACCTCAAACAAAATCCCCTCTGGTCTATTTTTTTAGAGGGGATTTTTTATTGCTTTTATTCTGCGGCGCAAGCCAATTCATGCATCATCAATTCAGCCGCCGTTTTGCCTGAAGACAAAGCCTCCACAATGGTCGAACCTCCGGTTTTGCAGTCACCGGCATAGATAATGCGCGGATTATCAATTTTGGGGTCGGCCTTACTGCCGACAGCTTTAATCACTAAATCAAACCCCGGAAGCTCGATGGTGGAATTGGGCAAGGCTTGGAGTTTTCCGTTCTCAAATTGATTTTTATGTACAAAGAGCGAGATTTTGCCGTTTTTCTTTTCGAATCTCTCAGGGCTGGTCAGCGCCGTAATGTTTACCTGACGATTAATCAGCTCCAGATATTCGTGTTTGGAAATACGCATATCCGACAACCGACGACGAACAAACATTTCCACATGTTCAGAGCCATTGGCCGCAGCCGTTAGCGCACAGTCAGCCGCAACATTTCCGCCACCGATAATTGCTACTTTGCCCGTTGTTTTATAAATTTCGGGATTGTGCAAATATTTCATATAAGAAATGCTGTTGTCTTCGCCTATTATATTTAAGGCTGTGCAATTGGGCTCGCCGGTCGAAACAATCACGCCGTCAAAGCCTTGGGTCAACAACTCCTCAGGATTTGCCACTTTAGCATTTAGCTCGAGTTTGATATAGTCGGGATTATAAATAAAAGACCAATCTTTCTCAATCACGGCGTGGGGTAAACGCTCATCGGGAATTAAATTCAGCGCACCGCCGATTTCTTCCGAAGCCTCATAGACGGTTACCTGATAGCCTTGTTTACCCAAGGTAGAGGCTGCCGCCATTCCGGCCGGTCCGGCACCGATAATGGCAATTTTGTACCCGTTGGCGTGCGTGTTTTGATAATCCTCTGTGGTTTTTCTAAAGTTTTCCAATATGGTGGCTTGAACCTTGGGAATATTCACCGAAAAGTCAATATGACTCCGCGTGCAAGCCTTCATGCAAAATTTATCGGGACAAATCAGTCCGCATGTCTGCCCCATGGGGTTATTCCGCGTAATGGTCTTGACAGCTTCGTCATATTCGCCTTTTTGGGCATGGGAAATAAATTCCTGAGGGCTACAGTTAACCGGACAAGCGTTCATGCAGGGTTTGGTTGGGCAATTCAAACACCTATCCAACTCGGCTTTGAGCTGAATTTTGGTTAAATACAAGTTTTTAGCGGTAGTCATTACTTTTCTCAAAATTTAAACTTAGTTTTATTTAGACTTATACTTTCTTTTGAGTCAAGCGCTTTCTTGGCTTATCTGACGGAAAATCCCCGAGTTTTGGTGTCGGGGATTTTTCTTTAGGGACTAATCTCATAGATTAGCTTTCGGGCGTTCCAAAGTATGTTTCATAATTTGCTTTAGAAAGCCGTAACAATTTCCAATAGGCGTCTCGAGAAATTATTCCTGCTTCACAAAATTCACTATATAGTTCGTCTCCGATTTGTTCTATCAGTTCTTCTCTCGTGCCTTGTCTGTGCTCGACAATATATTTTATTGCCGTTTGTGTTAGAATCACATCTTTCATACAATTATTTTTTAATAATTAGGCTTATGTGACATAAGTAAATTTTTTGGATGGAAATTGCAAGGCTTATGGGGATTTTAACAACATCTCATTTGAACAAAGCGAATCGGAATTTTGTTTGAGATTTTAGTTTTGAAGGCGATTCTAAGAAAAACTTGGTGAGCGCGTCGGGATTGTCCTCAACAACGCTAAAGCGTTGCTCGTTCTTCGGCGCGCGCTCGGGCTAAAGCCCTCACCGGCAGACACGTCTGCCTCTTGCTTGAATCCGAACCCTCTGTCTCGGGTTCGAATCTTGGCTCCATACACAAAAAACCCTAGCCAACGGGCTAGGGTTTCTATTGGTGAGCGCGTCGGGATTCGAACCCGAGACCCTTTGATTAAAAGTCAAATGCTCTACCGACTGAGCTACGCACCCAATAATTTGTTATCAACAACGAGGTGATATATAAAAGATAAATGATACTTAGTCAACACAAAAAATCATTTTTTTGTAAAAAATTTATTTTGTAGTATATTTGTTAATAATTATATGCTATCGTGCTTTTAAATTTTGATGGTTCATTTTATAAGGAAACTTATTATGGCAAAAACAAACAACTCTGAACAAGAAGGCAGATATGATATCTTGCAGAATGCTGCCGGTGAAATTTTGATTATTATCAAATATCATCAAGGAGGCCCTGAAAACCCACGTTTTGTTTATGACGGCGGTTCAAGCGCCCTTTTGTATCGTAGCAGAGAAAGCGCAATTATGCTGGACAATATTAATGAAAAAGCCAGATCTCCGCTCAAATCGGTTGATGAGTTGCTGATTGTTGAAATTGAAGATGACGATGTCGCCAGAGAATACAAAGTTCCGGTCAGACATATTCAAAACCTTGATAAATTCTTATAATCTATTTGATTTTAGCTTAAAAAAACTCCCAATTCTTCCGAATCGGGAGTTTTTTGATAGCTTACGCGGCTTGAGCTAATTGATTTGATAAAATTGACCAGACGTGCTCCGGACCATCCACCTGAACAACAACCGTATTGCTTAATTGACGCAGGGCTTGAGCTAATTCATAGTCATTTCCGCCTTTTAAGGTCTTGTCGCCAAAGAACATTATGGTTTCTTGGGGATAGCTTTGACGAAGGTGCGACGCAATTTGGCCTTTGCCACAGCCTTTTTTAACAATATCAATCGAAATCGATCCACCTAACACAAAGTCATATTGCGGATAGCGCGCGCTCAGATATTGGCTGACTTTTTGTCTCTCCTGATTTTGACTATCCCATTGATTGTATCTCTCACGCTCCTCATAAGGGCAATCGCGTCCCAAAATGCTAAAATTTAACATTCCGGTACGTTTTTCAATATAGTTTGGATAAAAAGTATAAGGATATTGGCTATTTTGACGCAACATTTCCAAATCAGCTAAGAGTTCCGGCTCCGGAGTAAAATCCTTATGATAAAGGAAAGCTCCTTTATGCCACAAGTCATTACCCATGGCGCAATACACACCGGCAAATTTATCAAGAATCGGCTCTGATACCTGCTCTTTTACTTTAGAGATGTCTGATCCTGTGGCTATAAAAGCTTTATGTTCGTCAAGCCATAAAGAAAAGCGGGCCGCAAAATCAGCTTCCATTGGTTTGCGTGCTGGGGTTAACGTCCCATCCATATCAAATACATATATCGTCATTCTGTATTCACTTTTTTATTAAAAACATTTGTCCACTATTTAAATAAATTGGAATAAACATCTCCTGATTTTCTTCAATAAATTCAAAAATTGCTTTTTGCCCTCCTATTAAGGCAGGGGTATGTCCACAATCTTCTGCAATAATGATACCTCCTGAAACGACTAAATCCTTTACTTTATTGAGCGCAGCATAAATTGCCTCATACATATCTACATCTACATTGCAAACTGCTATTTGTGTTATTTCTTTTGGTAATTCCTCAGATATAATATTTGTTTTTTCCAATATCGCTTCGGGATAATCTTTGAGATAAGCTCTAACTTGTTCAATTGATGTATCAGTATGTGTGTCTTGCCAAATTGCATCATCTGATGTTTTAGCTTCATCATAAGTAAAGCCTTCATACGTATCAAGGAAATATGAAGTTCTTTCTATATTGGCTGTTTTCATATAATTTAATGTAGCTCTCGCAGAATCCCCTTTGTAAGTTCCTATTTCTACATAATCCCCTGATAAATTCTTCGTTGCTTGCAATGCTTGAAAAATATTTTGAAAATCAACATGACAAAAATGCCAATGAGTATTATTTTCAGCCTCTTTTAATAAGACTTGCATTGCTGTATTATCTAGATGATAATATTCTGCCATAGGTACAGACTGTAGCACGGGTATATATTTCAGATTTAAACTTTTTAATTTATTTATAATATTTCTGGCTTTTTCATCATTATTAAATCCCAAAACTATTAAGGTGTTGCTTTTCTCTATTTTATCCAATTGATCTTCTTCTATTTTCTGACATTCAAAATCTGTATATATAACATCAGTCATTAGATATAGCTTTTGTTTTGGATAGCGCTCTTTATATTCTTTCATGGCTTTTTCAATATCTTGCATAGATAAACGCTGATAAACTATGTGATTAAAATGAAAAAATTGATTATACCGAAATATATTATAGATTCGTTTCATTAATTCAAATTTATAAGGGTTTTCTAAGTTTGAATTAATGAATTCTATTATCTCTTCTTCTTTTTTTTGACACATTATTTCTCTATTGTTGTCTATTTCTTGTTTTAATATTGAAAAATGTTTTTTGAGATAAGAATATAATAAAAATCTCTTTAATATGCAAACTCCTCCAATGAAGTATTGGATATGCATATTTTTTTGTTTTTTCGTTAATAAAGTTATATTAAACATTTTATAATGTTCTTTTTGATATTTTGTTATTTTCTTAAAAATCATCAAATTTTCCTTATTATAGTTAACGTTTTATTTTTAGAACTGGAATCACTCCGAATAAGTAATGTTTTTCTTTATTTAGCCCTTTTTTTACAGATTTCCAAAGTAGGACTCTTCCAAAAAGATAGTATTTTACTTTATTGGGCCAAATTTTTTTCTTAAGTATAGGTATTAAGCCAAATAAATAATATTTATGAGTTGCTTGTGGTATTTTCTTGTATTTCGTCAACCACTTTCGATTTATATTTTTTAATAAATCGACACCTTGCCAAATTAAAGATTTTTTTTGAGATGAGGTTAGTAAATGCTCGTGTACTGGCGATGGAAGTTTAAATAAATTATTTAGGGAATAATACGCCATATCTCCCATCTCTGGAGTATAAAACACGTACAAATTTTTTCCTTTTGTAGCAATGACATCACAAAATCCACTTCTTAAAGAGAAAACCGAATGGCAATGCATCGCGAGAGCTATTACTTCTTCCAAACTCATTTGTAGGTAATGGGTACCCTTGATACAATTTTCAGGTTGCATCACATTTGAAATTATTTCAAATCCTTTTGACTTTATTTCTTTCGCTAAAGTTTCCCATATTCTTTCATCTAGCATTTTAAAACTTTGTGCTTCCGGGGCAAAGAGTACTATTTTATCAAGAGGAGCGATTTCTTCAATTTTTTTAGCAAATTTCTGTGATATAGCTGGATACTTTGTTGGAAGTTTTGTTTGTATTGTATTTAATCCCAAAGAATAACTCCATGATGTTAAAAAATTTGGAAAAGATTGGCTCTTAATTAAACGATTTTGAGTTGGCCAAACTATAAAAGGTAATGTTTTTACAGGAATACACGGTACATAATATGCAAATAATTCTTCCTCTATTTTATCTATTTGCATAGAAGACATTTCTTTTAGTGGTAATTTATCCTTAATAAATTGTCTCATATTTACTACTGTATAATTGTCTATTTTAAACAATTTCATAACAATTTCTGTTTCTGGAGAGATAACAAAATGAACTTTACTTTTATATTCCTTTTCAAATTCTTCGATCAAAGAAACTATAATAAAATTATCTCCCAAATGTCTATGTAGTATGATATTATATTCTCCTACATGAGAATATTTTAAAAATTGCTGGTAAAAACTTTCAATATTATACGGAGCAGCATCTAAAACCTTTGAGAGTCCACTCATTCTAAGAAAAACATCATAGTATTTTCTATATAAATTCTTAAAAAAATGTCTGCAATCATTATTCCAAGGTTTTTCAAAAATGTAGTGAATTATTATTGGATTTTTCAACGCTTCTAAATATGCCTCTTCTTCTGCATATTCTATCTCATGATATGCGTGCCATTGTAAATTATATTTATAATCAAATATTTTGATTTGATTATCTAAAACTGTATTTAAAATATCTTGATCAGGAAAATCAAAAATTTCTTTATTTTCTAAAAAGCTCTCATATAACTTACGCTCTATATTACGTTTTCTCCATTTATCCAAATCAATTAAAAGAACACCTGAATTACAATATGGTCTTGTTTTTTGAGGGAATCTAGCTCCTTGTTTTTTGTACCACATGTCTGGAATCATTCCTAAACTGTTTTCTCCTAAGTCAGAATAAAAAAATGATGACAAGGAAGAGTTTACTATGGTATCACAATCTAAATAAATAACTTTGGATACATGAGGTAGAAGTGAGGGTAATTTTAAACGATAGGCATAAGCTAACCCCCATCTTTCATTTTGATATTCTTTAAAATCTTCTGGATTAATATCAACTAGAATAACTGGAATTTTATAATTCTGAGCAAACAATCTAAATAATTGTTTGTTATATTCTTGCAAACCTCCATTTAAAATATAAAATGTTACCTCATCTGTTATTTTTTTATTTTCCATTATAGAAATCATAGAAACGAGGCAATGTTCAACATAATTATCATCAGGAGATAATACTATATCAATTTTACTTTGTTCTTTTGTTTTTAACTTGTAATCTATCTCTAAATCTTTAATTAAATCGTCAGATCTGTAATGGCATTCGTATTCTTTTATTAAGTCTGAATTACAATATGGAAACGTTTTTAAACTATAGCGTCCTAATACATTTTTTCCAACATTTCCTATAGCATTGTCTATGTGTGTGCGATATAATATATACATCGGCACATTTCTTATATCTGCTACAACATCAAATAAACCACTTCTCAAGCCGATAATTCCCTTTGATTTTTTGGCTAGCTGATAGATTTCCTCAAAACTTAATATGCATTTTTTTGTATGAGGAAGAGTATATGAGCTATTTGTAGTATTTAAAAATATATCATATCCATTATCATAAAATAACTGACAGATTTCCATCCAAAAAGCTTCTGAAAGAGGAATAAAAGATGCTGCTTCAGGAGTTAAAATTATAAATTTTTCTAAATTTAGATTAATTTTACTAATTTTATTTAATAAATTCTCCTCGTCAAAACTTTTCTGAGTTGGATTGAATGATATATGTTTTCTATCTAACTTAAGCAATTTTAATAATTCATCAAAAAATATTTTAGAACTATCTGGCCAAAATGGTTTCCAAAAATCTACACTTGTTATTACAGAAATGTGATATGTTTTTAGTTGATAAAAATCATTTTGTAAATGGGTTAAGCCTTTTTCTAAATAGTTAAAATACACAATATGTACATCGTTTGATATAAATAACTTTAATATATCTAGATGGTATGGCTTCGATGCTACAATTGTAATTTCTGGTTCTTTTTTCAAAATCTCATTTACTAATCGTGCAAACATTGCTACTTCTCCAGCGTGCGTTTGCAAAATATAAATATTCTTTTTTAGTTTTTTATGTTCTGCAAATAATTCAGAAAAAAAAATTTGATCATTTTTGTTCATTAAATTATTCCTTGAAATTACATTGTTCTACAAATTTAATGGCTTCAAACATTGAAACATCGGCGTTTTGATATTCGTGCTGCCCCCAACGTCCGACACCGTACAAATGCTTGGTTTTGTAATAATCCAAAATATTCTTAATGGCTTGAGTGTGGCCAATTACCGGAATTGGATAGGCTGCCTTTGTTTCATAATGATAGATTTCTTTACCTCCAATGCAATTTTCTTCACCTTTATATCTTTTTACATTGGTTTCAACATACAAACCATTCGGTTTGCTGTCTGCCGCAAAATTATGAATATAAAATTCACGGTGATAATTGCGGTCAATATCCGGGACATAACGCCAATGCCAATCAACATCATAATCTTTTTCATACAATGATACGACTATGCGATTGTATTTGATTTTGGCAAAATCCTCAGCTAATTGAGCCGGTTTACCTAATGCCTCATACAAATCATTCCAAGGAGATGTATTAATGATATTTTTTGCTTGGTATTTATTATTAACAAGCCAAGTACCGTCTGCTTGTAAGGTAAGTTTGGTAACTGGCGTATTTAGTACGACATTAGCTTTTTCATCTGCATACAAGGCGTCAAAGATACGTTGGAAGCCACCTTTCTTGGGATAATAAAAATTAATGTGTGCAGGGAATTTACTTTTATCTTGTTTGTGTTCCAAACAATATTGCAAGACTTCTTCCACATTAACACGAGGAATTTTATACAACCAATCAACATCCATTTCTGAAGGAGCCACTCCCCATAATTTACTATTATAGGGAATCATGTAATTATCGCAGATTTTATCCCCTAGTTTCCAACGAATCCACTCTTCATAATTTTTTGGTTCCGGTTTACCTAAAGATTCCCCATTACGAACAACCGAAATTATGTAGTCAATTTGTTCAGCTAACGGCAACTGCCATAAATTGGATTCAACTGGATAATCTATTGTCGTGTTACCCATTTTTAATTTTGATACACGCGGAATAAAATTAAATTCACTTTCTGGAATATATTTAAAAACGTAATCAAAAATCTCTTGATGTTTGGTATGAAAAAAGTGTCCGCCACCAATATCAAGTTGATGTCCATTAATATTTTTTGTGGTACAAAGCCCACCGGCTTCCTTTTGCGCTTCTAAGACAATGACGTTATTTATTCCCTTCTCTTTTAATTTTTTGCAAAGAGTTATACCTGTTACTCCTGCGCCTATTATTAAATAATCATACATTGCTTTACCTTTCTTCTGTTACATACCATTCATAGAATTGTTGGATGCCTTGTTTTAATGGAATTTTGGGTTGCCAGCCTAAGGATTTGATACGAGTGGCATCCATTTGCTTGCGCGGGGTGCCGTTGGGTTTGCTCGGGTCGTATTCAATCTTGCCAGCAAAGCCTACTATCTCTTTTACAATAGCAAACAAGTCTTTTAATTGAATATCCGTGCCATCCGTAATATTTACATGTTCCCCGATGTCTTTATAATCCTTATTTTCCATCAGATAGACGCAAGCATCGGCCAAGTCATCCGAGCACATCATTTCACGATAAACCGAACCATCGCCCCAGAGGACAACCTTATCCCGATATGCGCCTACTTGGTTTAGGGCTTGTTCTAATGATTGATTGTCATCATAATTGATTTTTTCATCCAGACCCCAGCCTAGTTTATATCTTTGCAAATCTTTGCGTATGGCCGCAAAATTATTTTCAGATAACAATTTTGCTAAGTGGAAACGGCGCAAAATCATCGGCAATAAGTGAGCTGTTTCCATATTAAAGTTATCTCCTATGCCATACTGATTGGTCGGCATTACCGAAATAAAGTTGGTGCCATATTGTTGATTGTAATACCGACAGAGTTTGATGGCCGCAATTTTGGCCAAGGCATAAGCCTCGTTGGTTTTTTCCAACTCAGAGGTGAGCAAGCACTCCTCCTTCATCGGTTGCGGCGCCATGCGCGGATAGATGCAAGATGACCCAAGATTGAGCAATTTCTTTACGCCGTGGCGATAAGCACTGTTAATTACATTGGTGGAAATCATCAAGTTTTTATAAATAAACTCCGCCGGATAGGTTTGGTTAGCCATAATACCGCCGACTTTGGCTGCTGCTAAAAAGACATAATCGGGCTTTTCTTGCTCAAAAAACTTATCCGTTGCCGCTTGATTGGTTAAATCCAAATCTTTAGAGCTGCGTGTAATTATGTTGTTATAGCCTTGTGCTTTTAGTTTTCTGACAATTGCTGAACCAACCAGGCCGTGATGTCCGGCAACGTATATTTTTGCATTTTTTTCCATCTTATCCTCCTTAGGCCTCACGCGGGGTCAGGGTTTCATAACCGTTATCGTTTAGTAATTTTTCTTTTTGGGCTAACTTATAGTCTTCTGCCACCATTTCTTTGACCAAGGCTGCGAGGTCATAGCTTGGTTTCCAGCCCAATTTGGTTCTGGCTTTGGTGGAATCGCCCAACAATAGCTCAACTTCGGCCGGACGGAAGAATTTAGGATTGACCTCTACCAAGACTTTGCCTGTCTTTTTATCAATGCCTTTTTCATTTACGCCCTCACCTTGCCATTCAATGTCAATGCCCAATTCCTTAAAAGTCATGGTGCAGAAATCACGAATAGACGTGGTGGTACCCGTTGCCAAAACAAAATCTTCCGGCTTGTCTTGTTGCAGAATGCGCCACATGCCTTCAACATAGTCTTTGGCATGGCCCCAATCGCGCTTGGCGCTCAAATTGCCAAGTTGCAGCTTGTCTTGCATGCCTAAGGCTATGCGGCAAGCTGCCATGGTGATTTTGCGAGTAACAAAGGTTTCGCCGCGTCTGGGGCTCTCGTGGTTAAACAATATGCCGTTGGCGGCAAAAATGCCAAAGCTCTCACGATAGTTGACGCAAATCCAATAAGCATAAAGCTTTGCAACCGCATAAGGCGAACGCGGGTAAAACGGCGTCGTCTCCTTTTGGATAGGTTCTTGAATCAAGCCAAATAATTCTGATGTTGAGGCTTGGTAAAACTTGGTCTTTTTCTCTAACCCGCAAATGCGAATTGCTTCTAACAAACGCAATGTGCCCAAGGCATCACTATCTGCCGTATATTCCGGACAATCCCAGGAGACTTTAACATGAGATTGTGCCGCCAAATTATAAACTTCATCCGGGGCTATCTCTTTCATTAGACGTATCAAATTTGAGCTGTCGGTCAAGTCGCCGTCATGCAAAATAATTTTTCCGGCCAAATGGTCTATTCTGCCAGTGTTGAATAATGATGAACGTCGCTTGAGGCCATGAACCTCATAGCCTTTTTCCAGCAGCAATTCCGCCAAATATGAACCATCTTGTCCGGTGATGCCGGTGATGAGTGCTTTTTTCATTTGTTTTCCTCGTCTATTAGTGTAATGCCTAAAATTCGTAATACGCTGTTACCTTTGCGGGTGCGGAGTTTAATAAAGAAATGGCGTATTTCCCGCAACTTTTTGCGAAACGGTGAGTGCCGCCAATTTCTTAAAATATATTTATATTTATCCCTTATTTTGCTTAAGCTCAAAAGTTTTATGAATTCTTTCCACGGGATATAGCTAATTTCTTGAATCTTTTGGGCTTGGTTTTGTGTGCAACCATAATTTTTCATCAAAATTCCGAGCTGTTCGACGGCAATGTTCTCCATATGCGTGCCGGTATAGCCATCCATGCTAAAGACCGCATATTGTTGCGGCAGTTTTACAAACTTTGCCCCTCTTAATATAGCTCTTAAAATAAAATCATAGTCCGCGCAAATCGTGTATGTTTGGTCATGGTAACCAACTTGTTCAAACAAGCTCTGCTTAAAGACCATGCCTTGATGGTTGCAGGTCATGTGATAAAATATGTCTCTGAAATCTAGCGTTGCTTCATCGGAGGAAATGATTTTTCCACCTTTTTCATAAAGCACCGGAGAATAAGAAAAATCTGCTTGGGTTTTCCTTAAAAGGCTGATGGCGGCAAACAAACCGTCATTGCGGAACAAATAATCATCTGAATTGATAAAGCAAACATACTCGCCTGAGGCTTTTTGAATCCCTTTGTTAAAGGCATCGTAAATGCCGGAATCCGGCTCAGAATAGAGCTTTATCCAGCCTTTTTCTTCGTATGGTTTTAAAAAATCCAGAGTGCCATCGGTGGAGGCACCATCAATTATAATATGCTCCAGGCGGATTTTTTCTTGATTATGGATTGATTCCAAGCAACGCAACATTTTTTCTTTCCGACCTGTTGCTAATAAATTATAGGTGGCTGTGATGATGCTTACATCAGCCTTGTTAATCATTCTTTACCCCATACTCCGTTCAAAGAGTTTTTATGTTTATAATTTCTTTTTATAAATATTTATACCTAGCAAATAGTATTTTAAGTAACCATGTTTCACAACCGTTTTTATAAACGGAAAACTTTTTCTTTGTTTTAAGGCGTATATCTCGTCTTTTAACATTTGATTTTCTTGCCTTAAAAATTTTGCTTCCGAAATGCCGTGTGGATTTTTGACAAAAGGCATATTCCCCTTTTGTACGATGTTATATAAAAATACCCGTAAATCCTCTATATTAGGAAGATGTTTATTAACTAACGGCGGTTGTGAAAGCATTTCCATATATAAATCATCATTATTATCCAATTCTTTTATTTTGGCTATGACTTCGTCTAAATTCTCATACTCATTGCAATTGATAAAAGCTTTTGAGTTAAAATCTTCAGCAACTTTCGGATTACCCCAATATATTGGAATACTGCCTGCGGCAAACGGATGAACCAATTTTTCTGTTACATAGCCGTCCGTTCGTGAATTTTCAAAAGCTATTGAAAATTTATAATTTTTCATAAATTCCAATTTCCCGGCTTGCCAATCTCCAAAACGAGGAGTAATGGCATCTTTCATATTATTGAGGACTTTTCCTGGGCAATCAACCTGTTTATATTCCATTAGCTGTTTTGCAAATTCTTCCCTCAGTTTAGCCCCTACCCCGCTAAAGTTATTACTGTAGATAAAATTACAAAACTTTCGTTGCAAAGCTTGGGTTCTATCAAACTGACGAGGTTGTTTCCATTCTTCTTTTAACTGTAAATAAGAAAAAGGCAAGCGCAGATACCTATCACCAAAGCTTAAGTCATCAAAACCTATAGCATAATCACATTCATTAAAATCAGGAACAATATTCTCGTTGGTATAAAAAACTTTGACACAATTGATATCGGAATATTCTTTAAATTGATAACCATAATTTGAGTAAAACAAAAAATCAGGATGGTCAGATTCTTCCAAAGAATACCTTTCTGACAATACCTGATATATAACGCTACCTTTGTAATCTCCTAGGAAATCCGTAAATTTTACTTTTAGTGTTGTCATGGGGGCTTGGCTCTTTAGTTTTCTTTTTTCCAATTTGCCAAAATCCATGATGATGAATTGGCTTTATTTTCTCCTCCGACACCAAATTCCAAGGTTACCCCTAACTCTCTACAAATAGGAGATTCCGGAATATTGTCTTTGGTTCGATCTCCACCGTTGGCAAATACTAATTCGCAATCAGCATATTTGGCTCTCGCTTTTTTTATGCCATCACTTGCTGAGTTATCTTTGTCATCAAAAGACAGCACATCTATAACACCTTTGAGGTTTTCGCAAATTATTCGGCGCGTGTTATAATTCATGAAATTTTTGCCTTTTTTACGGCACAACCAATCATCGGAATTAAGAAGAAGTATCACTCCATCACTTTTGGCTGCAGAGGCCTTTATCATTTCTATATGGCCTTCATGTATTGGGTCAAATCCACCGCTTACGATATAATATTTTGTCATTTTGTATATATCCCAGATTTATTTTACAAGAGCCATTCAAAGCTTCTAATTTAATTTTATATGTTGGATAATAATGTAACCTGTTTTTGATTGCAAGTTTATTTTCTTTATTATGAATAGAATTGTTATTTATTATAATTTTTCCCTTAAAAGTTGCTTCAATCTTTTAGAGTTTCTAATTGCTCCGATAGTAAAACCCATTGATTTTCAATATCTTGCTGTTTTTTCTCTATTTCAGAGAGTTCTTTTTGATTGTTTATCAATTCATCTACACTTAATTCTTGCAGAAAACGTGCCTCTACTTGCTTCTTTTGCTCTGATAATTGTGATAATTCCTTCTCTAAACGACGCAACTGAGACTGCAAATTTTTCTTTTCTTGCCAATTATTAGCTTTTGATTTTTCTGTTTCTTTTATTGCTTTACTCGATGCAACGGATTTTTCTTTATCCTTTATGGACAGCAGATATTGACGATAATCTTCCAAATCGCCGGAGTAAGGTTTACAGGTTTGCTTGTCGACCAACCATAATTCATCTGCCGTTAATTCCAAAAAATATAAATCATGCGTGATGAGTATGACGGCTCCATCATATTCGTTCAAAGCTTTTACCAGAGCTTCCCTACCCTGAATATCCAGGTGGTTGGTCGGTTCATCCAAGATTAAAAGCTGAGGAGCATCATAAGTCATGGCGGCAAACAGCAAACGCGCTTTTTCCCCTCCCGACAAGCGCGCAATTTGTGTTAACGCTTTTTCCTTATCTAATCCGAATCCGGCCAAGTGAGACCTGATTTCGGTTTCTGTTTTTGAGGGCATTATTGAACTCATATATTCATAGGCGGTCAAATCCATCGGCAATTCTTCCGTCTGATGTTGCGCAAAATAGCCTATTTTTAATTTTTGAGAAGCCTTTCTTTGACCATTTAATAATTCTAAACGTCCTGAAATGATTTTTGCCAAAGTCGATTTACCATTCCCATTGGCACCAAGTAACGCTATCTTATCATCCTGTGAGATTTGCAAATTCAGTCGTTTGAGTACAACTTTATCCCCATAGCCGGCTCCCCCATCCTCAATACTCAAGAAAGGCGATGCTAAAGATTGGGGTTGCGGAAAATTAAACACACTTTGGGCATCATCTTCCAACAAAGCCACGTCTTCTAGTCTTTCAATCATCTTCATACGGCTTTGTGCTTGTTTTGCCTTGCTTGCTTTATAACGAAATCTATCAACATAAGCCTGCAAGTGGCGTCTTTTCTCGGCAATTTTTGCGGCTTGCTTGGCTAAAACCTCTTGTTGCAAACTTCTCGTGCGACGAAAGGTATCATAATTTCCTGAATATAAAACCAGCTTTCCATGGTCAAAATGGACAATGTGGTTACATAAGTTATTTAATAAATTTTTATCGTGGCTAATTATTAGTAAAGTCCCCTTATAGCGTTGAAGGTGCTGTTCCAACCACAGCGATGCCTCCAAATCCAAATGATTGGTCGGTTCATCCAGCAACATTACATCTGACGGACGAAATAAAGCCGTGGCCAAAGCAAGCCGCATTTGCCAACCACCAGAGAATTCTCCAACCGTTCTTTGCAAATCATCTTGTGAAAAACCCAGACCGCTCAAAATTTCTGCTGCCCGGTAAGGGGCTGTATCAGCGCCTATTAAACGCAATCTTTCATGTATAAAGTCTAACTCTTCATTGGGTGCGGTTTCTAATTGTGTTAACAGAGAACTTCTTTCCTTATCTTGGCTTAAAACATAATCCAATATATTTTTAGATAAATCTTCTTCATGAAACTCTTGCTCAACAAACACAAGCTTTTGTTCGGTTGAAAAATCTATACTACCATCTTGAGTTTCTAATTCTTGTTTGAATATCTTAAACAAGGTGGATTTACCACAACCATTGGAGCCGACAATTCCTACTTTCCAACCATCAGATATTTGAACAGTGGCTTGGTCTAAAAGTATTCTTTCTCCTAATCGATATGTTACATTCTTTATATTAATCATTTAAATCAATCTTATAGGAGGCTTTGCCATATTTTATTAATGCTGATTTGGGATTTTCTCTTTTATCTAAACTCAATGAAAAATTCTTGATATCATCATTTATCTCATCGTAAAAATAAAAACGATACCCGCCGCATATGTATTTTTTTGATGTACTAAATTTATCTGCCGAACAAAATGTTGTAAGGCTTCCTATTAATAAATCATAATTTCCTTTAAGCGGAACGGCTTCCATACTTAATACATAAAAGAGGTATTTTCCATCTTTTTGACTGATAATAATATCATGATATGGGAATTTATAACTTCTGCTAAACCGCCATAACTTATATGTAGGAATATTATTCCAAAAACTATTACTTCGATTGTAGGTATAGCCTTGCGGTTCTGACTGTTGTCTAATGTAAGCCACTAAATCTTGATAAGTATCAATTTTATATTGGCTATCTTGCATGTTCACCTTGCAATCATTTCTATTATAACAAGCTTTTATATTTTGAAACGGAGAAAACTCCATATTGATATCGTGATATAAGCGATTTAATTTACCTCTGATATAATTTTCGGATAAATCTTGGTTCCAATCACTCGTAAAAGCATCAAATTTCATATAATTCAAGCTTACACAATCTAGCACTTTATTAATATCTGTATTGATTTTACAATCAACGGGTGCTCCATGTCTGCGCACGGATACCCCTAAGTATTTTTCACTAAAATGAAAAATGCTATAGCCAATAATTAAAAGTAAAAATATAAAACTAAACTTTCTCATTATCCTACTTCAATTGTGAACGATATAACGACTTGTAAATACTATCTTCTTGTAACATTAATTCATCATGACTTCCAGTTTCTACTATTTCTCCATAATTTACAACCACAATTTTATCGGCGTTTCTAACCGTTGAAAGCCTATGAGCAATAATAAATACCGTTCTGTCAGCCATTAAATTATCTATGGCTTGCTGAACGATAGCTTCTGACTTATTATCAAGAGCCGAGGTTGCCTCATCCAAAATAACTATCGGCGCATTTTTCAAAAATGCTCGGGCTATGGCTATTCTTTGTTTTTGGCCACCAGACAGCAACACACCTCTTTCTCCTATTTCCGTATCAAGCCCTTTATCTAACGAAGCTATAAACTCATCCAGACAAGCGGCCTTAACGGCTTTATCTATTTCTTCTTGAGTGGCATTTTCTTTGCCTAATAAAATATTTTCACGAATTGTACCTGCAAACAAGAAATTATCCTGAAAAACTATGGCTATTTTGTCTCTCAAACTATCTAATTGAAAATCTCTAATGTCTATACCATCAATTGTTATGCTACCTGATTTTATATCATAAAATCTCGGCAACAAATTTACCATAGTCGTCTTTCCTCCGCCGGAATTACCGACGAACGCTATAGTTTGACCAACATTGACTTTCAGGTTTATATGTTTTAGTACAGGTTTTCCTTTAACATACTCAAAGCATACATCTTTGTATTCAATCTTATCAGCTATTTTTTCTAAAGGAACAGCATTGGCTTTGTCGTGAATTTTTGGAGTTTCCTCCAACAAACCAAAAACTCGCTCCATTGCCATAAGAGACATTTGTACACTATTAAAATTGTTACCAATACTCTTTATCGGGTTATAGAGCATAATTAATGCTGCAATAAATGATACAAAATTACCTGGCGTAATTGTATGCGTGACTATCAAATAACTTCCCAACCAAATGATAATGGCAATTCCTAAGGAAACTACGAAATGCATTAACGGAGACATCATTCCTGTACGCTGTATCATTTTGATGCCCAATTTAAATACACTATTGAGAGTATTACGAAAACGTTGAAGCTGATATTGATACAGGTTATAGGAGGTTACGATACGATTGCCGCTAAAGGTTTCATTATAATACGTCATAACCGCCGAACCCGAAAATATGGTTTTATCCATCAGGCCTTTGATGCGACGACGAACAGTTGTTAATGGATAGAGAGCTCCCAATAATACAATAATCGCAACTATTGCTAACTGCCACGAATTATAAATTAATACACATATTAACGATAATGATGAAAAAACACGCGTAGTAAATAATTTCATATTACTTAGCAATCCTGAACATGCCGCATCTACATCATAGTTAAATCTAAATAATATATCTCCAGATGTAGACTTATCAAAAAAACTAGCATCGTATCGCATCAATTTTTCAAACAATGTTATTTTTAGACCTTGTGATATTTTTTGACCTACCCAGGTATTAAGATAGGTAGCTGTATAATTTAAAAGGCTTTGTGCACAACTAAACAATATTATTAATAAAGGAATATAAGTAGTTGATGATGCTGTTTTATCCAACATAACAACATCCATATAAGGTTTTAGAGCTCCGGCTATGACGGCATCCATTGCACCTATCGGAATTGTAATTAAAACAGCTAACAATCCTCTTACCCAATAAGGTTTAACATATGGCATTATTTTACTGTAATTAGAAACTATATATGTTCCTTTTATTTTTTTTAGAAACTTGACAAGCAAATTTTTAAACATTTTTATCCTTATCTCAGTATTAGATTTTGTTTTACAATAGTACATCCTTGATGATATTGGCAAGTATAAAACTCAAGATATCAATTATTACTTACTCTTTATTTATCTTTTGGAATTTATTTTATGCTTTATCTTCTTGTTTTTTTCAAGTATAGTGCCTCAGTCAAAGAAAGTAAAAACTTTGAATTTTTATATTTCTTTGGTGAAGGTTATAACTTTTCACTTAGAGGATAAAAATGAAAATACTCGTTGGTATGAGCGGCGGCGTTGATTCTTCCGTGGCGGCGGCTCTGTTAAAAGCTCAGGGACATGAGGTTATCGGTGCTACCATGTCTATTTGGGATAAAAATCAATATTTTGCTAATATGACCGGTAAAGAAGGATGTTTTTCCCCCCATGAAGAACAAGATATTGCTGCGGCAAAAAAAGTCTGCAACAACTTAAACATTCCTTACTATGTTGTTGATTGTACTGAACAATACAAAAAAATCGTCTTATCCAATTTTAAGTCTGAATATTTGGCTGGTAGAACACCCAACCCTTGTGTCTTATGCAACTCAAACATCAAATTTAACGCTTTGCCAATGGCTGCTAAAACCCAAGGAATTGAATTTGATAAGTTTGCGACGGGACATTATGCCAAAGTTGACTTTAACACACAAAATAATCGCTATCAGCTTTTATGTGGCAAAGACAAACAAAAAGATCAGGCCTATTTTTTATATCGTCTTTCTCAAACTCAACTTTCACAAATTTTGTTGCCACTTGGTGATTACACAAAAGCCGAAATCAGAGAACATGCAAAAGCTATCGGCTTAGAAGTGTGCGATAAACCAGACAGCCAAGATTTTTACACCGGCGACATTAATGACATTATTCAAGCTCAGCCCAAAGTCGGTAATTTTGTTAATCGTGACGGAAAAATATTAGGCAAACACAACGGATTTTGGAAATATACTATTGGGCAACGCCGAGGGCTTGGGGTTTCGGCTGAACAGCCCTTATATGTTCTTGATTTGATACCTGAAAAAAATGAAGTAGTACTCGGTTTTGCCGATGAAACTTTGCAAAAAGGCGTTATTGCTTCCTCAATTAACTGGGTTTCGATTGAACCTTTAAGCAAGTCAATCTCATGTACGGCTAAAGTACGATCATCACAAAAACCGGTTAGAGTTCAGGTTACACCTTTAGATGATACTTCGTTGAAAGTTGAATTTGAAGATTTACAAAAAGCCCTAACCCCCGGTCAATCCGTTGTTTTATACAATGAAGATGTTGTTTTGGGTGGAGGTTTTATACAATCTGTCTTTTAAGCAAAAGCCCGCAAGACTGCGGGCTTTCTTTTTGTATCAAGAAAACCACGCGTTAGACGCGTGGTTCAGTAAAGCTTATAGCGGTGAGGATGACAAAGCGCT
>CALXTW010000001.1 GCA_944391515.1 uncultured Alphaproteobacteria bacterium | reverse complement strand
CGTTTAGGGGAGGCCAGTGCTAAAGGCTTATAGCCGCATATGAAGAACCCCGCGTTTTACGCGGGGGTATCTTTTTAAATTGCTAAGCGAGAAGTTTTATTTCAAAAAATAAAATTAATCGCCTAAACCTCTTGAAACAAAGGATTTCATTGCCACATTTTTCATCACTTCGGCTTCTTTGACTGCAGCATATGCTTTTTCAGGAGAATGGGCCTGTGTTTTTCCTTCTCCCAAATTAACACCATCATGAGCCAAAACAGCATTATACAATGGTGATTTCTCTGGATTTGCCTGACGTTCTACACCGAAAGCCAAAGCATTAACACCTCTTGAAATCAAAATTTTTGCAGCTAAGAAATAAGCTGGTTCAGTTTCTCTAATTTTGTTGCGGGAAATACTATTAACCCCGCCTTTCTTTAAAAACTCTGTGCCTTCCGGCAAGTTATCTTTATTAACCATAAAACTTCTCCTAGATATTATTTTTATTATTCTTATCTCTTTTGTCCATTATCGCAATAAAATAATATTTTGTCAACACATAAAGCCAATTTTTTTGTGAAAAATAAGGCAATAAAACGCTTTTTATATTCGTATTTTTAATCTTTATACAATATACTACCCATAAATCAATAAAATATCCTTAACAAATAACAACTTAAGGGAACAAAATGTCATTATTAAAATCTATTGCTACCTTTGGCGGCTTCACACTCATCAGCCGCATTACCGGATTCTTGCGCGATATGGTCTTAGCCAATTTTTTGGGAGCTGGCGCCATATCTGATGCTTTTTTTGTGGCATTTAAATTACCGAATTTATTCAGAAGTTTGTTTGCCGAAGGAGCTTTTACCACCGCATTTGTTCCCATGCTCTCCCACAAACTCGTAACCGACGGTAAAGAACAAGCCGTTACTTTTGCCTCTCAAGCGATTTCGGTATTGGCAGTTTTTCTAACCGTTTTTGTCATTATTATGGAATTTTGCATGCCTTGGGTAGTTGAGATTATGGCCCCTGGCTTTAGCTCTGACCCGGAAAAGATGTCTTTATCTATTGAGTTATCGCGCATCACTTTTCCATTTTTGCTGTTTATTTCCATTGTCTCATTTCAATCAGGGATTTTGAACTCTTTCGGCAAATTTGCCGGTCCGGCAGCAGCTCCGGTTATCTTAAATCTGATGATGATAATTTCGGTTTTTATTTTTGTTCCTCTTGGCGAAACCCCTGCTCACGGAATTTCATGGAGTGTTACCATTGCCGGATTAGTTGAAATCTTTTGGCTGTCTTGGTTTTTGCGTGGAATAGATGTCAAAGTAAAACCGCAAACAAATATTCTTCAGCTCCTCAAAAATTCTGAAATTATCACACTGTTCAAGCGCATTGCTCCGGGCGTTTTAGGTGCCGGAGTATATCAAATTAACATGGTTGTTGACACCATCATTGTATCCTTAGTCGGAACGGGAGCAATATCTTGGCTTTACTATGCTAATCGCATTCAACAACTTCCCTTAGGCGTCGTTGGCGCCGCCATCAGTGTTGCTTTGCTGCCGATTCTCTCACACCACCTCAAAGCCGGAGAGCAAGAACAAGCCAATCATATGCAAGACAAAGCCGTTGAATATGGCGCATTAATGTCAATTCCCGCCATGGTTGCACTGATTGTTTTGGCATTCCCGATTATTGATATTTTATTCCGCCACGGACGTTTCACTCAAGAAGACGCCATCATGACAGCACAAGCTGTAATTGCCTACTCCATTGGTTTACCCTCTTATGTAATGGTTAAAGCTCTGGCTCCAAACTTTTTTGCTCGTGGCGATACCAAAACGCCGGTTAAATACAGCATAATTGTTATGCTGGCAAACCTCGCCTTAAGCATTGGCTTAATGATTCCCTTTGGTCACGTTGGTGTAGCAACGGCGACATCTTTAGCCTCTTTTGTTTCATTATACCAATACCTAAGAGGTCTCAAGAAGAGAGGCTATTGGTCTTATTCCAAGGCTCTTAACATAAAAATTCTAAAAATCACATTTTGTTCAATCGTTATGGGAGCGATTCTCTATCTGACAGAATATGGTTGTGATTTACTCTTCAACAATTGGCTACAAACCTCTTACGCCATAAAAATACCGCTTTTAGGCGGATTATGTGTTTTGGGTGTTGCAAGTTTCTTGATAATGGCTAAACTAACCAAGACATTAGATATTGCAGAAATTCTGAAATTATTAAAATCAAAAGGAAAGAAAAATGCTCAAAACCAAGCTTAAAGACTGGCTGGCAAAAATAATAGAAAAAACCAAATCAGCAATTGCAGGCAAACGCCTGAGTTTTAGTTTTGATGTATTAATGAACAAAACCCTAAACTTCTTAACCTCGTGGTGGCATATTTTGACCATTGGTTTGGCACTCATAATCTTTTTATATTATCCCTTGGGCGGATTTTTAGTCAGTAATATTGACCGGACCACCACTTATGAAATAGATGAAACGCACCCCGAGCAATCCAGCACGGTTGAAATGATTTCTTTTTTAATCAACCGTGAAGTCAACGAAAAAATTTGGACGCCCAACCTCCCATTTTTCTATCCTTCTTATTTTCTGGATAATATGCCGAGTTTTCAACTTGGAATGTTTGATGCTTTGAGCAAGTTCTCATCTTCTTTTGCCAAAAGAATAGATAAAAAAATTGTTTCTGAAGAAGAAAAATCCGACCTTCAATCTGCAGCCGAACTTTTGCGTTATCCTGGAACTGTTTGGATGTTTTCGGCCGAAAACAAATTACTTCTGGCTCCATCTGCCAACAATCAATACCGCAAAGCGCGCCGCCACCTAATTCACTACAATCAAGATCTAAGCCTAGGCACAGAAACTTTTTACAAAACACCGGCTGACCTTGCTTATCTCTTAAACAAATCTCGCATCAATTTAGCTAAAAGCACAGCTGCCCTCGACGCCCAAATCAGAGAAGAAAGCTCATCTTGGATAGACACCAAAGCCGACGATGTTTTTTACTACCAACAAGGCAAAGCTTATGCTTACTTTTTATTATTCAAGGCGCTTGCCAACGACTATCAAGACATTATTGTCGCCGCTGACCAATACCGCAATTGGATAAGTGTAGTCAAAGCTTTGGAAGAAGCCTCTTCAATTCAGCCGCTCATTGTTCGTAACGGAGAATTAAACAGCCTAACAGCTCCCAATCATTTGAGCTATCTTGATATGTATATCAGCAAAGCCCAAAACCTCATGGCGCAAATAGTTCAAAATCTCGACAATATCAAACAATAGGATTTTAGAATGTTAATTGAAACCCAAACCACACCTGATGCCAATGTTCTCAATTTTTTTCCGCCGGTTCAACTCTTAAAAAGCGGCACGGCAGAATTTATTGATGCCAAATCTCTGCGCAAATCACCTTTGGCAGAACATATTTTTGATTTAGGCGGTATCAAATCCATATTTATGACCGCCGAAATGATATCCGTTACCAAAGAAGAAACCGCCTCTTGGGAGACGCTCAAGCCTGAAATTTTAGCCGAGATTATGGATTACGTTTCACTTGGAGAAGAGGCCGTCATTTCCGCCGACGAAAAGCAAGACGAAGGAGATGTTACCAACCGCATTATTGGTTTAATTAATGCTCGTATTCGTCCGGCTGTCCAACAAGACGGCGGAGATATCGTCTTCAAAAGTTTCGAGCAAGGGATTGTATATGTAGAAATGCGGGGCAACTGCGCCGGCTGTCCTTATGCCATGGTTACCCTCAAAGAAGGCGTTGAAAAAATCCTCAAAACTTATATTCCCGAAGTAAAAGAAGTCAAAAATTATGAAGCACAACATGCATGATTAAATCAATCACTTACATATTTTTATTTTCTTGGCTAAGTATTTCTGCTGGCTTTGCAGCAGAAAGCAAAGCTAAATATGACTTCAAAGCCGACGGCATCTATGTTGATGAAATCACCGCCGCTGAGTTGGAAGAAATGTACCAAATCTACGGCTACAAAGATTATATCTATATGAGGGATTGGATATATCCGCCGATTTTTTTGAAAAAACTTCCTTCTGATTTTAGAGAAATTCAAGACCCTCAAAAGCGCAATAAACTTTTCTTACAAATTACGGGACCTTTAGCACTCAAACTCAAAGAAGAGCTTTTAGAAGAACGCTTACAAATTCTTCTGCTGGCAGATCAATTCAAAACCCAACATAATCTCTCTCCTGAGCAAGAAAAATTTTTAGAAGAACAAGCAAAAAAGTATGATATTTTCACCCGTCTCAAAGGAGAAAGACGCTATGCTTACATTTTCAAAGAACTTTTGCTCCGCGTCAACGCTGTTTCTCCATCTTTGTTAATGGCGGTAGCCGCCATAGAAAGCAACTGGGGAACCAACCGCCCCGCCAACGAAGGAAATTCCCTATATCGCGAACTTTTGTGGTATTCCAATGAACCGGGACTAATTCCTGAAGATGAAACCGAAGACAAAAGCTACAAATACAAAATATTCCCTTCCCTACTTGATTCAATGCGCTCTTATGCTCACAAAATCAACACCGGAGTAAATTATCACCAAGTCCGATTCTTGCGCCAAGAAATAGAATATCGCAATAAACCGGTATTCGGACGCACTCTGGCACACGCCATGATATTCGATTCGAACTTGCCCAATTTTGCCGGACTTTTGGATTACACCATTACCTTTTATGAGCTAACAAACTTTGATGAATCAAGCCTTGGAGATATGGATTGGCTTTTAAGTAAAACAACCTCAAAAAAATGAATCGACAAAAATTTGTAACAAAACATTAATTGTTCTTTTCAAATAAATTATTATATGATAAAACATAGTAAGTTAATAAGACGGATTTGGGATCATGAACAAACTCGAGCTGTCAAAACAAGATGTAGAAAGACTATCTCACGACTTATCGGTTGAGAATAAGGCTTTGACGGCGCAAAAAATCTCTGCTTATTATGATGGGAAAGACCTCAGCGAGAGGGGTCGTAAACTAGCGGAAGACATTTTCCGCATCATGGTAGAAGATGTCCAAATCAAGGTTAGAGAAGTTTTATCTGAAAGCCTAAAAAACTGTAAATCCATTCCTCGCGATATTGTATTAAAGCTAATAAACGACCAAGACAGTGTTGCCGTTCCTTTCATAAAATATTATGCCAATCTGACCGACGAAGATTTAATTACCATTCTTGAAGCGCGCAACATCAACAAACAAAAAGCCGTCGCATCAAGAAAAGACCTCTCAGTAGAAATCACACAATACATTGCCGATAAATGTTCAGAAGAAATTGTCGGAGTATTAATATCTAACGAAAATGCGGACTTAAAAGAAAAAACTTTTGATACGATTATAAATAAATATAAAGACAGCGAGCTTATCAAAAAGAAACTGGTTTATCGCTCAGAATTACCGACTTCCGTTATAGAAAAGATAGTAACTTCCCTTTCGGAAGATTTACAAAAACGCTTAATAATTACTCATAATCTTCCCAATGATATAGCAACGGACATTGTTGAGCAGGTCAAAGAAAAAACCACGTTGAAAATTTCGGAAGAATATAGTACCGACAAACAAATTGAAGAATTGGTTCATCAACTTTATACATCAAACCACCTAACTCCGTCTTTGGTTGTTCGTTCCATTTGCATGGGAGATTTGAAGTTTTTTGAATATGCTCTGGTTTACTTATCCAATACTCCCTTATTGGAAGTCAGAAAAATTCTGTTTAATCTGCAAGTTGATTTTATGATACGCAATTTATTGCGCAAAGCATTTATTCCGAAGAGTATGTTTCCGGCAGTATTCAGCGCGCTTAATGTCTTAAAGGACATTCGTTTTGGCTGCCAAAAGAGTGACAGAAATTCTTTTATGCACAAAGTAATAGAAAGAATTCTCTCTCGTAGTATTGATTCAGAAGAATTAAGTGAAGATGATGTAAACTATCTCATATCCAAGATAAGTTAGTTGATTATTTCTTAACTAATCTTGTATTATAAAGAATAATCTTCAACAAAGGAGAAACTTCTTTGGCATTAAATAATACAAGAAATTTAAGTGCGATTCTCGAATTAAATGATTTAATCCTAAGTGAAGAAAATCACTCGAATATCGTAGAAAGAATAATGGATACGGCAGCAGATATATGTGAAGCCGATGGTTATTTTTTCTATAATGTAAACGATGAAAAATTTCTAACCCTAAGTTACAGTGTCTGCAAGAGTCTACGCATTTCGCGCAAGGGTTCAGACAACATGGCTTATGCGCCGACAATCTTTTTACCCGATAGCAAAAATAAAGAGCAAAAAACCATTGCCGAAGACTGCTTTTTCACCAAAGAAATTATTAACTTAAACAACATCTATGCCAACCCCAAATATGACAATAAATTTTTTACAGAATTTGATGAAGACAATGACTATTCCACCGTTTCAATTTTAAGTTTACCGATAACCACAAGAAAAGGCTATATAGTAGGTATTGCACAGTTCATTAACCCAAGAGATGAAAGCGGTCGCACTCTAACATTTACAGCAGACATTCAAAAACAAACCATATCCATTTGTAACCTAATAGGTATTTTATTAGAAAATAAGATGTTGTCAGAATCATACGGACAACTCTTAGAATCATTTATTGAAGTATTAGCACGCGCCATTGACGCCAAATCACCATATACAGGAGCACATTGTCAAAGAGTTCCGGTCATTGCGCGCCTTTTAGCCACAGCTGCCGTCCAAGCCGATAGTGGCCCGTTAAAAAATTTTGAAATGTCTCCGGATGATTGGTACACATTACACATAGCCTCCTGGTTGCACGACTGCGGTAAGGTAACCACACCCGAATATATTGTTGATAAAGCCACCAAGTTAGAAACGATATACAATCGCATACATGAAATTCGCAATCGTTTTGAAATTTTACGGCGTGACGCCCATATAGAATATCTAAAAAAACGTCTAAAAAATGTCGACACCCAAGAAAGACTGCAAGCAGAATTTGTTCATAAAGTAAAGTTATTAGAAAAAGACTATGATTTTGTAGCTCGTTGCAACATTGGAGACAACCCTATTTCTCAACAAGACATAGTTGAGTTGGAAAGAATATCCAGAATAACATTTATGCGTTATTTCAGCAGAACGAAAGGTATTTCATGGGCCGAAAGAGACCACATCACAGATTTTGAAGCAAGCGATAAACCGGGACTTGAAAATTTATTACAAAACAGACCAGACCACTTATTTGATAAATACAACCGGGGAGAATTATACAATCTTGAAATATCAAGAGGTACCATCAACAAAGAAGAAAGAGAAAAGATAAACGAACATATAGTCGTTACAATCGACATGTTAAAGGCTCTTCCATTTCCCAAGGAGCTTTCCAAGGTTGTAGAATATGCCGGAGCCCATCACGAACGCGTAGATGGCAAAGGTTATCCTAATGGTTTAACCGGTGCACAAATGTCTATTCCAGCCAAAATTATGGCGATTGCTGATATTTTTGAGGCACTCACAGCTAATGACCGCCCCTATAAAGAACCCAAAAAGCTTTCAGAAGTTCTAAAGATAATGCAAGGTATGAAAAATAGTGGTCACATAGACCCAGATTTATATAAAGTCTTTATCACGAGCCAAGTTTATATGGACTACGCAGAACAATACATTTCTCCTACACAAATTGATGAAGTAAACCCAGAGGACTACCTTTAACCCCAAGGAGCAAAAATGAGCAAATTATTTATAGAACCGATTCTATGCCGAGCCGGAAGAATGGATAATTACAGCTGGCTCATAACAGATAGCGCCAGTGGCGAAAGTGCAATTATTGATCCATCAGAAGCCGAACCAATAATTCAAAAATGCCAAGAAAAAAACATCCAACCTAAATACATATTCAATACACACCATCACTATGATCATACCGACGCCAATGAAGCCCTAAAAAAACTTTACGGCGCAAAGATTATCGGCGGCGCACACGATATAAACCGGATACCAGGAATCGATTTAGGCTTAAAAGACGACGACACTTTTAATCTTGGCGATTCTCAAGCGCAGATAATCCAAGTTGACGGTCACACCATCGGACATATTTTATGGTATTTTCCTGAAAGTAATGCCTTATTTACTGGCGATACTTTATTTAACTTATGCATTGGAGGCTTATTTGAAGGCACTGCAGAACAAATGTTTTATTCTCTTGAAAAAATAAAAGCCCTCCCAGAAGATACAAATTTTTATCCCGGACACGAATATACCATTCACGGCATAGGCTTTGCTCAATATTACAACCCCAATTCCCAAATATTAAGACAATATATAGAAACCGCCCTGCAAAAAATACGCAACCATCAACCAGTTGCTCCCGTAACTTTGGGAATTGAAAAACAATGTAACCCATATCTGCAAGCTGCCACTCCCTTTGCTTTACAAAAACTATGCAATGAATAGAAAAAATTAGACAAAACCGTTGTTTTATGATAAAATAGAAGCATTCAATAACAATAAAGGCCACACTATGAAAATTTTATCAAAAGCCGAAAGAGATGCTGCACTAAAAAAAGCTGCAGAAGAGGCAACCAAGCGAGCCAACCAATCTCCAACAAGCGAAAATAAGAAAAACATAGTATTAGAAAGAATAAAAGATTCTCTGCAAAAAATGGGTTATACCATTAAAGATGAAGATGGCCTAAAAGAAATCATCGGCTCGGATACATCTCTGAAATATGATAAAATAGGCATTTTAGCTCAAAAAGGCATTATTTCGCTTAACGAAGAAGAGTTAGATAATTCAAAGCCTCAAAATGCAAATATCTTTAGCATCAGTGAGGCAGACATCCCTGCCCCTCAAGAACAACACACCCCAAAATCTGAATTTATTTCTAAAACTGAAAAAACGCAAAAATCTCAACCTGAAGAAAATAAAACAGAAGCACTAAAAAAAGACAAATTTCCTAAAGAAAATCCCCCCTCTAAGGTTGAAAAAACAAAATCAGATAAACAACCTTCACCCAAAGAAGATAATTCTGAAACAGAAAAAAAATATAAGCAATCACTTGAAAAATGGTGCCAAACCACAACTGATAAAAAAACTGGCAAAGAAAAAAGAAAAATAAAAGCGACTCAAAAAACAATCGTTAATTCAGAAGAAGAAACTCAAATAGAAATCATTCCACTGAGTCCGATTGCCGCTAAACGAGGAGATAAGGGAGCAATTTATAAAATCAAGAAAGGACAAAGACCTAATCAAACAGAGGTAACTTTAGGGAGCTTAGAACCGGGAAAACCGCTAAATTATGATTACTTCTATGCTCTGGTCAAAGCTGCCCGCGATAGTGGCGCCGATACGATAGAATTTAACAACATCAAGACACCGGAGTTTAGAGATAAACTCTTAGCGGCTGCATTGCAATTTAAGATGAAACTCAAAAATCCGCCGGGAGCAATTAACTTAGACGCACCACATCTACAAAGCATTCCTCCAGGGTGCCGTCATTACTTAGAGCTTCATAACGAAAGTGTCAAAAAAACACTTCAAAAAATGGGCAAACAGATAACACCTGAAAAAGGTTCAAAATTTGGCACTGGTCCCAAAGCCGAAGAACGTACTCATGCTGAAAAAGTATTTATAGAATCTGAAATTGCCCGATTAAAAGCCCAAAAAGCTGAACAGGCTCGCATTAAAATGGAAAAAAGGTCTAATTCTCCATCTCAGGAAGATTATGACCAACATCCAGAAAGATATATCCAAAATCAAAAAAGACGATTCAAGCCGAGAGAAAAAGCTCGTTAAGACAACACAAAAAAGTCCGTGCTTCCACGGACTTTTTATTAATCTTTACCAATCTGGACATTTCGATTAATGTGCACCGACATGATAATGCCAAAAGAGGCCATAACCGATAACATCACCGTACCACCATAAGAAATAAGCGGCAAAGGAATACCAACCACCGGAATAAGTCCCAAAACCATTGAAATATTAATAAAGACATACATAAAATAGTTGGTAGCCAAACCTATAGCAACCAATTTTCCGAAATAACTTGTACTCTTTAGAGCAAAAGAATAGCTATAGGCTAAAATAAGAAAATTCAACACAATCACAAAGACAGCACCAATCATACCAAACTCTTCAGAAAGCATCGTAAAAATAAAATCTGTATGTTTCTCTGGCAAAAAGTTAAGATGGCTTTGCGTTCCTTTCAAAAATCCCTTTCCAAATACACCACCGGAACCAAGAGCAATTTTTGATTGGATAATATGGTATCCGGCACCTAATGGGTCTCTTTCAGGATCAAGGAATGTCAACACACGATTTTTTTGGTAATCATGTAAAAAATGCCAAGCAACCGGCATTGAAAGCAAACCGACCAGAAATACTGCACCAAACTTCCAAAGTTGAACACCAACAGCAAAAAATATAGCTCCCGTTGTAAACAAAAGCATCAAAGCCGTACCCAAATCAGGCTGAACAATAATCAATGCAGCCGGTATTAGAGCCATCAGTAAAGGAGGGATAATTCCTTTAGTACTTTCAATCGCCTGCAAAGAAGAAGTATGAAAATATCTAGCCAAAACCAAGACCATGGCAATTTTCATTAATTCGGACGGTTGCAATTTGAAAAAGCCAAAATTAATCCATCTTTGTGCCCCCATACCGATATGTCCGGTAATATCAACAACAATTAACAAAAACAAAGTTCCGGCATAAAACAAATAGGCATAACGCATCAACCAACGAATATCTATCAACGCCAAAAAAAGCATCAGACCAAAACCAAGAGCAAAACGGATTAAATGGTTTACTGCCCAAGGTTGCCAATCACCATTTGCTGCGGAATAAAGCATCAAAACCCCAATTCCTGCTAACATCATAATTAAAAGCAAGTAAGAAAAACTCAAGCTAGCCAACTTTTCTCTGATAGTTAGGCTTTGATTTCTAAAAGTAGTTTCATAAGGTTTATACATCATCTAGCAATCCTTACTTTCTCATTAACTGGATCAAGCATCAAAGTTTCTAACAATAATTTGCTGGCAATTGGAGCTGCAGCAGATGCACCACCACCACCATGTTCCACCAACACAGCCACAGCATAACGAGGGTTATCTTGCGGAGCATAGGCAATAAACAAACCATGGTCTCGATATTTCCAAGGCAGCTCATTTTGTTTCAAAACTCTTGTCTGTCTTTCTTTCATGGTAATGCGTCTGACTTGGGTTGAACCGGTTTTTCCGCTCATCATCTGTCCGTTATAATTAAAATGTGAACGATAAGCCGTACTTCCTGGAATATTGACAACAGCAAACATACCATCTTTAATCAGTTGCAAATTTTTATCTGAAACATCAATTTTGCGAATGGTACTTTTATCTTTCACTTTAGTAAATGTCGGTTTAACTTCATAACCTCCGTTAGCAATTCGAGCAACCATAGTAGCCAACTGCAAAGGCGTTGTCAAAATATAGCCCTGACCAATACCTGAAATCACACTTTCGCCTTGTTGCCAAGGTTCCCCAAACCGATTAAGTTTCCACTTTTTATCAGGAATAAGACCTGCTTTTTCATTTTCAAGACCAACATCAATTCTACTTCCTAGCCCAAATCTTCTGGACATATCGGCAATCTTTTCAATTCCTAATTTAAGTCCCATTTCATAGAAGAAAATATCACAAGAATGAGCCAAAGCCTCAACCACATTCAAATTTCCATGCCCACCTCTTTTCCAGTCATGGAAAATATGGTTACCAAGAGTCATCTGACCATTACAATAAACCTGGGTATCAGGTTTAATTATTCCGGCTTCCAACGCAGCCAATGCCACAATCACCTTAAATGTTGACCCTGGAGAATATTGTCCCGAAATTGCCTTGTCGGTTAAAGGATGCTTTTCATTATTGAGCCAAGATTTCCAATCTTTAGAACTTACGCCTTTAGTCATTAAATTCGGGTCAAATGCCGGAGCAGAAACAAACGCTAAAATCTCACCGGTATTTACATCTAACAACACCGCGGCACCACTTTCTTCACCAAAGAGTTCAAAAGCTTTTTGCTGTAACCTTGAATCAATCGTCAAAGTCAATGGTTGACCACTAATACCATCGGTCTTTTCAATTTCTTTCATAATGCGCCCATATGCATTTACTTCCAACTTCAGGTTTCCACCTTTACCTCTGAGTTCATCCTCATATTTTTTCTCAATACCTGACTTTCCGATTTTAAATCCCGGAACTTGCAACAACGGATCATCGTCTTTTTTAGCTTCTTTTTCATTAACTGCCGCCACATATCCCAAAATATGAGCCATACTAGGACCGAAAGGATATTCTCTGGTTAAACCTTCATCAATATAAATACCTGGTAAATCAGCAGCATTAAGCTGAATTTTTGCTACTTCTTCCCAAGTCAAATTATCCTTTATTTTAATAGGAACAAAACTTCTGTTTCGTTTCATTTCTTTTTTAATTTTTTCTTCTTCATCCTCAGAAAGGGGCATAATTTTTTTGAAAGCATCAAGAGTTTCTTGAATATTTGGCGTTTGTTCCGCCACAATCAAAGCCTGAAAATTTTGTTGATTTGTAGCAATTTCCACACCGTTTCTATCATAAATCACCCCGCGAGGAGGAATCAGCAAGCGTGTTGAAATTCGGTTTTCATCAGCCAAGGTTTTATATCTGTCTGCTTGATAAACTTGTAAATAATACAATCGCCCGACAATAACCAACAGCAACAAAAATTTCCCCAAAGCCATAATCAGGGAGCGTGTTATAAGAACTTTTCCTTTATCGTTATCACGATTCATACTCAGCCCTCATCTTTCATCAAAGAATTTTGAACAAAGGCATTAACCAGACCAATTACCGGATAAAAAGCAATTGTTGCAAAGACAGAAAACATCAATAAAGGAAGCGGTAAGAATTTGCTATAATACACCGAAACCAAAAGCCATCTGGCAAGCATGGTAACCAAACAAAACAAGGAAAACCCATACCAAGTAACCACAAAAGGTTTAGCATTAAAATAAGCCGCTAAGTTACTCACCAGTAAATACATAACCAAAAAAGAAAAGACATTTGACCCAAAGGGAGCTGCCGTAATAATATCAACCACTAACCCCAAAAAATACACTGAAAATAAGTTAAAAACATCTGGTCTGTGCAGCGTCCAAAAAAACACACACATCAATCCCATATCAGGGCGTAAATTATTTGCTACGGCACTATCCAATGGAATGTAAGAGAACAACACCCACAAAGCAGAAGTCACAAAAGGCAAAAACTTTTGAATATAAGCAATTAAACTCTCTTGGAATTCTTCACTCATCAGCTTTTGCCTCAATCATTAAAGAAGTATCTTGAGAGTTTTCGGAATCATCAATGATATTATAATCAACTATTCGGACATACTCAACTCTGTCCAAATTGCCCAAAACTTTGACTTTTATATCATTTTTATCTACGGAAATAATTTTTCCAACCGGCAATCCCGGAGGGAATACTCCAGCCACACCTGAAGTAACAACTCTATCCCCGATTGCCAACTTTGCATCTAGTGGAACAAAAACCAACTTAGGAATAGACGTATTATCACCAGATAAAATCCCTCTGGCTCTTGTTCTCTCAACCACAACCGGAATTTTTGAGTTAATGTCCGTAATCAAAATAATTTTTGAATACATCTGACCAACTTGTTCAATACGTCCTATAACGCCGTTTTCGCTCAAAACGACTTGCCCTTTCTTCACATTGGGATTTCCGGCCGTATAGGCAATTAAGGAATGAGAGAAAGCATTTCCTTCCTCAGCAATAACGCGAGCCGTCACAAAAGTTGCTTCTGGAGGAGGCGTATAATTAAGCAACCCGCTCAAGAGCTTATTTTCAATTTCCAAAGCTCTGGCTTTTCCGGTCATCATTACCAATTTTTTATTTTCATCACGCAAGAGCGCATTATCCTCACGAATTTTTTTCAATTCATGAACATAATCATAAACCGATGCCAACAATCTGGCAGGAATCACTAAGACATCAATTAACGGGCTGACCACGTCGGTTGCAACAGAGGAAGTTTTTTCAATAATTACGGTATCGGTTTTATTAATCAGCATCATGGCAAATGCCGATATAAAAAGAATTACGATGGCAAATTTCTTCACCAAGAGCCTAATATTGCTCAAATGAATAAATAAAACCTTCCGTCTTTTCATTATTCAACCTGTTTTACACTTCAAAAAACTAAAATACAACAAAGGGGGTAACGGATTTTAAAATTTCACACATAAAATTTAAAACCCACCCCCTTATTGTATCAAAACAAAATTAATACATTGTCGAGAGAATGCCTCTGAATTTTCTAAATTCATCCAAGGCACGACCGGTACCTTTAACCACGCAAGCCAAAGGCTCCTCGGCAATAGAAACCGGCAAACCAGTAGCATTTCTCAAAACTTGATCAAGGTTAGAGAGCAATGCACCACCACCGGTCAAAACAATACCTTTATCAACGATATCGGCCGCCAATTCCGGAGCCGTATTTTCAAGAGCAACCTTAACAGCTTCTACGATTTGAGAAACGGGCTCAGCCAAACTTTCAGCAACTTGACGTTCGGTAATAACGATTTCTTTAGGAACACCATTCATCAAATCGCGGCCTTTAATTTCAACGGTTCTACCCTCACCTTTTTCCGGCGGACAAGCTGAACCAACTTCTTTTTTAATTTTTTCGGCACTGCCTTCACCAACCAACAAGTTGTGATTTCTGCGAATATAGGAGATGATGGCAGCATCCATCTTATCACCGCCGACGCGAGCAGAACGCGCATAAACAATACCGCTCAAAGACATAACGGCAACCTCGGTTGTACCACCGCCAATATCAACTACCATGCTGCCGGTTGGTTCTGTAACAGGCAAATTAGCACCGATTGCAGCAGCCATAGGTTCTTCAATCAACCAAACCTTACGAGCACCTGCGGCCTCAGCAGATTCTTGAATAGCACGACGTTCAACGGCAGTAGAACCTGAAGGTACGCAAACGATAACCATCGGCGAAGCGAAAGTACGACGATTATGTACTTTACGAATAAAGTACTTAATCATTTCTTCGGCAATTTCGAAATCGGCAATTACACCATCGCGCAACGGACGAATAGCGCTGATATTACCCGGAGTACGTCCCAACATCAATTTAGCATCATTACCGACGGCTAAAACTTGTTTTTTGCCTCTGAATTCTTCAATTGCCACCACGGAAGGTTCATTAAGAACAATTCCTTTACCTTTGACATAGACCAAGGTATTTGCTGTACCGAGGTCGATTGCCATATCTGCTGATAACCAGCCCATTAGATTTGCAAACATTATATATTTCTCCGGATATATTGATTTAATTATTATTGAGTTTTATAACCCTTTAAGCTTTTGTGCAACCCTTATAATCGTTTTTTAACACCTAAAATCACATTTTCCCTTTCAGTTTTTTGCCCCTGATAACAAGAACAAATCTCGACATCAGCTTTCAGTTTATGCCTAAACCAAGTCATTTGCCTTTTAGCATATTGTCTGGTATGAAGTTTTGCTAGATTACAAGCCTCTTCAAGAGAAACTTCGCCTTTCACGGCTTGTAAAAGCTCAGGCACGCCAAGAGCCTTCATTGCCGGCAAATTTTTATCCAAATTCAGCTTTGCCAAGTTTTCTGCTTCACTTAAAGCACCTTGCGCCATCATTTTATCCCAGCGCACAAAACACCTCTCATCAAGTTCTTCTCTCGATGGCAAAATTTTAACCACCACAAATTGCGCCTCAGGTAACTTTTTTATCATTGGCTTTTGGTGCCATTCACTCAAAGGAACACCTGTTTGTAACCACACTTCAAAAGCTCGCCTGACGCGTGTCGTATCATTTGTACTAAGGCGATTAGCTGTTATCGGGTCATGAAGAGCCAATTCCTCATGAAGTTTGTTCACCCCGACTTCGTGCAGTTTCTGCATCACTTGTTGTCGCACATTGGCTGATGTTTCGGGAATAGGCGTTGTACCGTTAATCAAATTGTCCAAATAAAGTCCTGTTCCGCCAACCACAATCGGCATTTTTCCTTTCCCCCAACAGGACTTAATTTCTTTCACAACCAAATTAAGCCAATCCACCACCGACCCGTTCACATCGGGCGAAAAGATTTCATACAAGCGGTGTTGAACACGCTGTTTATCTTCCTCGCTTGGTGCTGCCGAAATAATTGGAGTACCCTGATAAATTTGCATTGAATCCGCATTAATGACCACACCGTTAAAAGCCTCAGCCAAATCAATAGCCAGAGCAGATTTTCCCGACGCGGTCGGACCGGCAACCACAATCACTTTATTCATAAAATCGAGATTCAAAACAAAATCCTTTATTTAAACAAATTTTGTGTTATTGTATCGCCCAAGTTTTGATATTTTATTAAGAAAGACCTTTCACAGATGAAAAAGACTATTTTTTTTGCCGTTTTGCTGACGTTTTTGAGCAAATCTGCCTTTGCTTTTAACGCCACACATGACTTTACGGTTTTTTTAGGGCCTTTCAACGCCAGCAAAACCTCTTTTACCTATGCCTTAGATGATAAGAACTACGCCGTATCATCCAAAGTCCGCACTTTTGGATTTTTTGACACATTATACCCTTTTGAAGCCAACTATGCCACCACCGGCAGAATTGTCTCTGATAAACTTGAAACCACCAGCTATAAATATCAATCCCAATCACGTTTTACCAATCGCAAAAAAGAATTAGTTTATAACGATGATGGACAACCCATTTACCGCATAAGTTCCAAAAACGGCAAAGAGAAAAAAGTCGAATTAACCCCATCTCCCAAAAATGATGAAACCACGGATTTGCAAACCGTTTTTGCCGAATTGGCACGCCAATACAACAAAGTAAGATTTTGCGATTCCCGCATGGAAGTTTTTGACGGCAAAAGAAGATTTGATGTTATTTTCAAAGACGAAGGTCAAGAAGAACTAAAAGCCAATGAGTATATGCCCTTTCAAGGAACTGCCAGCAAATGCTCCATGTATATTGATAAATTAGATTCCTCAGGCGATGACTTGCTTTGGCAAATCACATCTGACCGCCCGATTTATTTCTGGATTTTAACCGATAAAGAGACTAATATACCTTTCATCGCCCAAATTCATATTGATGATACTCCTTTGGGCAAACTTGATGTTTATACATCAAACATAACCATAAATTCACAAAGAGGATAAAATGTTAGATAGAGCTGAATTGCTTCTTCCGGCCGGATCACTGGTCAAATTAAAAACCGCCATACTTTACGGTGCCGATGCCGTTTATGCCGGAACTCCGGACATGTGCCTACGCGCCCAATCCAAAATGACGCTGGAAGACTTGGAAGAAGGCATCAAATTTGTGCACCAAAAGGGCAAAAAAATCTACCTAACCTTAAACCTGTTTATGCATAATTCAGACGCCGCCAAATTACCAAAATTTGTTGAAACTTTGCGCCACCTTGGTCCGGACGGAGTTTTGATTGCCGACCCCGGCGTTTTTCAATATGTCAAAGACCACGCACCCGAACTCAACCTCTTTGTTTCAACTCAGGCCAACATTTGTTCTTCTTTGGCCGTTCAGTTTTGGCAAAACCAAGGAGCCAAGCTCTGCGTTTTGGGACGAGAAGTCACTTTTGCCGAAATGAAAGAAATCCGCGAACAATGCCCTGATATTTTGCTTGAATGCTTTATGCACGGAGCAATGTGTATGTCTTATTCGGGCAGATGTTTAATTTCCAACTATTTAGCAGACCGCAGTGCCAACCAAGGCAAATGCGCACATTGTTGCCGTTGGCACTATAAATTACATTTACGCCTCAAAGACGGCTCCATAAAAGAAATTGAAATCAACGACCAAAACAAAGATGCCTTTGAATTTTTATTGGAAGAAGAATTTCGCCCCGGCGAATATTTTGAAGTTGTGGAAGACGAACACGGCGGTTACATGTTGAATTCAAAAGATATGTGCTTGCTTCCTCGCTTGCCGGACTTGCTGAATATTGGCATGGATTCTCTTAAAGTCGAAGGACGCAACAAAACCGAATATTATGCCGCCATTGTTGCTCGCACCTACCGCCAAGCAATTGATGATTATTATAAGTCACCACAAACTTGGGACTATAAGAATTATATGGACGAGCTCTATACCTTGCAAAACCGCGGTTATTGCCTAGGTTTTCATGATGGCAAATTAACCAACATCAGCCAAAACTATGAATATACCCGCACCTTAGGCGATTGGCTTTTTGCCGGTTCTATCATTGAATGGCTTGATGACAAAGCTGTTTTTGAAATTCGCAACTATATTGACCAAGGAGAATATATTGAATTTCTCGTCCCCGGCGGACTACAAAACATCCGCGTAACTTTCAATGAGTTTGAAGATGCCGACACTCACGAAAAGAGCACAAAAGTTTCTGCCGGCCAAGGCAAAAAAATCCTCATAGACTTTAATAATGTTAAAGCCGAACTCATCACCAAAGGCGAAGCCAATAAAGAGCTCTCAGCCTCCCAAGTTAAAGAACTTTTGCCACAATATAGCATTGCCCGCAAACCTGCACCGCTAGAAGGAGAAAGCGGTACAATGTTAAGCCACAAAAAAGCAGAATTTAACACCTTATGCAATTCGGACTAAGTTTTACTTAGTCCGAACTCTCTTAAAATCGCTTAAAAACACCCTCTTCAATCGGAGGTAAAAAGCAAGACCATCGCCCCACCACAAAGGAGACGGAATCAACTCTTGCCAAAGGTGGTCCCGAATGGCAAGCCAACACCATTTCATCAATTTTTTCTTCTTCGCCGCGCATCATAATTTCAACCGAACCATCGGCTTCATTATGTACCCAGCCGGACAACCCGCCGATTTCATTCGCGGTTTTCACCGCCCACCAGCGAAATCCAATACCCTGAACGCGGCCTTTAATTTTGATAAAAACTTCTTTTTGCATTAGTCTTTCAAAAAATCTTCCACATCTTTGAGTTCTTGTTTAATCTCATCACGACGTCTATCTGCCAGTGTTTCATGCCCCCATTTATCGGCTTGCCAAATTTCTTCCAAAAAAGCAGCTCTAAAAGCATCCTCGGCATTAACTTTTCTCTTAACAAAAGCCGCTGCCAATAAAACTGATTTAGTTATTTTTGAAACCTCATAAAAAGCAACCAATTCTTTATCGGATAACGATTCTAAAAAGACCTGCAAGCGAGGCAAAGAAGCATTATTTTCAATTGGAACTTCCAGACTCTCAGAGGTCTTAAAATCAACGGCCATTTTTTCTTTCGCCCACTCAACAATCGGGTCCCAAACTTTGCGTTCTTCTTCAATCAATTCCACCGCATCAGGATTACGAAACAAGAGCGTATCAGTTAAAGAAAAATTGACCATACGTTCAATAATTTCTTCTCGATGCTGAGCAACATCTTTCAACATAGCCTTAAAATTAGTCGTCATTTACAACTTCTCCTAAAAAGATTTTAGCAACATCTTAAAATTATCGCGAATTTCACGTACACTTTTTTCAATTTGCTTTCCGGCATCTTTCACTGCCGCTTTTGAATCTTTAACGGCATCATTTTTAATAGTTGAAATTTTGCTTGGAGCCGGAAATTGATTAGCAAACGGCGTTTTTTGTAAAGCCGTCCAACACGGGCTGCTACCACTATCCAAAATCAATTGCGAACCAATAAAGGCAGGTCCCGTTGTTGCCACTCCCACTAAAGTCTGCAGGGCTTGTTTTTCATCTAAGGATATTTTAGGATTATTGAGCGTTCCATCAACCTTAATGAAAGACGACAAAGCCTGAGCCACGTTTGTATCCGTCAGACTAAAAGACGGCGTAACCGTAAAGCTGATTTTGTCATTCACCATATTAATCACGCCATCACTAACCAAATTAAGTTGTTTAGATTGGATGGCAATACTTTGCGGGAACTTAGCTTTTCCTGAGCCTAAATCGGTTCTGACCACAGCACATTGCAAATTAACTTCAGGATTTTTATTCACCTTCAAATCAACCATACTTAAAAGCTGGGTTAAAATATTTCCTGTCAAAAAGTGCAAACTTCCCGTATTCACCACCGATTCGCCAACAATTGTAACAACCTGACCATTCAGATTCTGCACCAAGTGGCGATAGGTTGCACCTTGTGTTGTAACATCGGCAAACACTTGAGTTTGACCGCCCGATTTAATCCCGAAATCTTTAGGACCTTCAACCACAAATTCTTTGTGTAAATCTTGGAGCAAAATATTTTTGCTATTCAGCTTCAACACAATTTTTTGTGTTTTTGAATCCACATTTAATTGCGCATCAATATTTCCTTGCCCAAAGTCAAAAACCAAAGGATTAACATTAAGCACACCATTTTTCAAACCAGCTGTCAGAGCCACATTTTGTGCCGATACCGCCTCATTAACAATCAAGTTTTTCACATTGAGAATAACGTCGGCATTGAGCGTATTTAACATCTCATAAGGCACTTTCTCTTCAGGAACAAGTTGTGAGGCTTGCGCTGTCCCGATAATGCTAAAGTCAGGCAAATTCAAGGCCATTGGCTTATTGGAGCTAAAAGATTGCAAATCAATTTGTGCCGAATTCAAATTAGCTTTGATATATGGTTTTGCAGAACTGATATTAGCCTCAACCATACCGGCAATAACATTTCCTACCATGGTTAGAGAAGAAATATCTGCTTTGATGTTTTTGGTATTTCCGCTCAAATCAGCAATCAAAGTAGCCTCAGGTGCTCCAAAATTTCCCGCTGGATTGTAAACATTAACCGCCAAATCATAACCTATATCGGACATAATGTTTTTAAGCACACCTTTGGCTTTTGCCTGAACTTGATAAGCCTTCACATTAACATCTACCGCAAAAGGATTTTCGGCTTTCAAAAATTCATTAACAGAGCCCAAAACCGCCTGTCCGACAATGGGTTGATGATCATAATTCACATCAAAACTAATATTAATCGGTGCATCCATACTATTCATAGACAAATTAAAAGAATTGATTGCCACATTAACTTGAGTTCCAGCTTTCAAATCATCAAACATCAAAATTGCATTTTGAATAGTAACGTTTTTAGCCGCAAAACCTGCCACCAAAGCATTAGCCGGAGTAGGCTCCGCATTTACAATCTCTTGCGAAGTTTCAGCAACGGGCAACTTAACTTCTTCGGCTGTTTTTTGAGGCATTTTCGGTTCCGGCAAATTTTTTGCCGCTGTCTTTTCTTCAGCCCCCAACACCCAGTTTTCTTTTCCCTGAGCAGAAACTTCCAAATAAACTTCCGGCTCGCTAAGGGTGATATTATTGATAATTACTTGTTTTTGGAGCAACGGCAGTAAAGCAAATTCCAATTTAAGCTGTTTTACTTTCACCATTTGCGGATACTGCGCCCAAGGAGCATTAGCCAACTCCACATCATTAATCACCAAAGTCGGAACAAGAGAAATTCCGAGACTGGCTTCACCATTAATGATTAATTTTCGTCCTAACTCTTTTGAGGCTAAATCTTCGGCATATTTTTTATATTCATTCAAATCAAATGTTTTGAGAAAATAATATCCTCCACCCAGAATACCAAGGATTAAAACGATTAATAAAAAGCTCAAGATTTTAAAAAACTTTTTCATTTTTTTACCCCTTAAATTCAATACCCAGAGTTTTTAAAGCCTCAGTGAAATGCGTCGGCAAAGCTGCCTTAATCACCAATTTCTTATTATATAAGGCCGACAAATCAATTTTGTACGCATGGAGATAAAGTTTATCCTGAATATCCTTAAATTTCTGACGTTTTTCACCGCCGAAATATTTGTCATCACCGACAATCGGACAACCGATATATTCCATATGAGCTCTGATTTGGTGCGTCCGCCCCGTCAAAGGCATGGCTTCCACCAAAGCAAATTTGCTCCCCACTTCATCTAAAACTCTAAAACTTGTAATTGCCGGTTTTCCCTCATCGGTTACCACACATTTCTCACCGATTTTTTCCAAATTTGCCTTAATCTCACCCGATTCTTTTTTAGGCGTATTGCACACCAAAGCCAAATAGGTTTTGGGCAACAAATGTTCTCTGAAAGCCTTGGTTAATTTATCGGCCCAAGTCCGATTCCTTGCCAACACCAACACCCCGCTGGTATTTTTATCAATTCTGTGAACAAGCTTTGGCTTTTCTGATTTTTCAAAACACAGGGCATCAAGCATTCCATCCACATGCCTGTCGGTATTTGTTCCCCCCTGCACCGCAAGCCCTGAAGGCTTATTTAACACAATAATATTATCATCTTTATAAATCACCAAAGAGGTAATATATGAGGCATCTCTCTTTGTAATTTGCGCCTTATTTTCAACCAAATTTTGGTCATCCATCGGCGGCACGCGTACTTCACTTCCGGCCACCAATTTCAAACTTGCTTCCGCTCTTTTACCGTCTACTTTAATTTGCTTGGTGCGCAATAGTTTTTGTAATCGCCCTAAGGTTAAATTCGGATAATACTTCAAAAACCACCTATTAAGACGCATTCCGTCATCTTCTTGTTTTACTTTTTTAATTTCTACACCCGACATATCTTTTCCTCTCCACGTTGCCGATAGTGTAAAATAAACTTAAAAGATTTACAAATTTAAAACGCAAACCGCCCTGAATAAAAATTCAGAGCGATTTTACAAAAAAGAATCACTTTCTGCGGCCATAACTGCATTTTGTCCGCACTTTTCCGATTTTTTTTGGAACAAAGTAATTTTTCTTCTGTTTCTTTGCATCAATCCAAGCCGGCTCAAGCACAGGAAGCTCTACTCTTTCTAATATGTATCGCGGTTCCAAAAACCTTTTCATTTCAAAACTGCAACCGCAATCATTAATCTTCACCGTCTCAATACCATACTCATCACGCAAAACGCGTGCCAATTCCTGCAAATCATCAGACGATTCGTTAAGCAATGCCAAAGCAAAACTTTTCAATGAACTGACAACTTTTTCTCCTTTTTCAAAATCAGAATTTCCATAAGCTCTAATTTCCAGAGATTTTCCGCTATGCAAAGCAAGATTAGCCGTTAAAACTTTTCGTCCTATTCCAATAGAACTCACAAAATAAGAAGAATTTTCTTCTTTTAAAACATCTTTTTCCATACGCAATAAATTTAGAATAATATTATGAAATTACTTTTCATATAAAAGAAAAACACAAAAAAATCAAGCAATAAACAAGCGCATCATTTTAGCCCCGATGACGAGAAACCCAAACCCGACCACAATTGAGCCAGCCAAATAAGCACCTGCCTCATACCATTTTTGACTAACCAAAAGATTATTAAAATCTAACATATAGGTTGAAAAAGTCGTAAATCCGCCCAAAAATCCGGTAATGATAAAACTTCTAAATTCCGGTCTGAGATTAGTTTTGCTCAAAAAATATTCCGAAGCCATACCAATTAGCAAAGCCCCTATAATATTCGTCAGCATCACACCCCAATGTGATGATATTCTGGAAGTCACCAACCATCTCAAAATTGACCCGATTCCTCCACCGAGGAATACGCCTAAAATAACCATTTTTATTGTCCTTGTTGTTTTTTGCGTGCTTGTTTTTCAATACGTAACTTATCAAAATAATCCACGCGTTTTTTTATTTCTCTTTCAAACCCTCTGTCAACCGGAAAATAGAGCTTAACTCTGCTCATACCATCCGGAAAATAATTAGCCCCCGAAAAGCCGTCTTCACAATCAGGGTCATATTCATATCCTTCATTGTAACCAAGCTGTTTCATTAATTTTGTCGGCGCATTTAAGATATTTTTCGGCGGCATGAGAGAGCCGGTCTTGCGCGCCAATTCGCACGCTTTATGCATAGCCTTATAAACCCCGACCGACTTTGGTGCCGTGGCCAAATAAGCCACCAACTGCATAATTGCCAAATCACCTTCGGGCGAGCCCAAACGCTCATATGTTTCCCAACAAGCAATCGCTTGGGTTACGGCATTAGGCTCTGCCAAAGACACATCTTCCACCGCAAATCGAGTTAAGCGACGCAACAAATATTTTGGGTCTTCCCCAGCTTCTATCATGCGTGCAGCCCAATACAGAGCCGCATCCACGTCTGAACCACGTAAAGACTTATGCACGGCCGAAATCAGGTTATAATGCCCATCTCTCCCTTTGTCATAAATTGGAGCCCGCGAGCGAATAACTTTCAAAATTGAATCTTTATCAAAAATTTCGCCCTCTTTGGCGTATGCCCAAACACTTTCCGCCAAGTTCAAAATATAGCGTCCGTCACCATCGGCAGTTGACTTCATAATCTGTCTAGCTTCTTCATCCACCGGAAGCTTCCGTCCGACTTCTCTTTCGGCTCGTTTTAACAATTCTTCAAAATTATCTTCATTAAGCCGGTTCAATACAAAGACCTGACATCTAGACAACAAAGCGGCATTCAGCTCAAATGATGGATTTTCGGTCGTTGCCCCCACCAAAATAACCGTTCCATCCTCCACATAAGGCAAAAAACCATCTTGTTGCGATTTATTAAATCTGTGAATTTCATCTACAAACAAGAGCGTCCCTTTGCCTTGATTTGCACGGCGTTCTTGAGCATATTGAAACACTCGTTTCAAATCTGCCACACCGGAAAACACGGCTGAAATTTGTTCAAAATAAAGATTAGTATGTTCGGCAATCAAACGAGCGATGGTTGTTTTTCCGCACCCCGGAGGTCCCCACAAAATAAACGACGTAATTTTACCGCTTTTGAGCATTCGTCCCAAAGGCGCATCATCACCGACAATATGGTCTTGCCCCACAACTTCGTTAAGTGTTTGTGGGCGCAACCTATCGGCCAAAGGTCTTTTCACCTTATTTGAAAACAGCGTTTCTTCCATCTCTCATCGATTCGTTTGAATTTTTGCTTATAATAGCAGAATTTATGCCAAATTCCAGCTGAAAATCAGTTATTTTTAAAGGGATTCATATTGGTTTTTTCTTTGAGCTTAAAGGCATCTTCTTCTAACCACCAATCATCATTTTTCTGACGCAAATTTTCATTCTCTTGAGTTTTATCCGTCGTGTAATTCCAACGAGAAGAAACTTCTTCAGCCCACACAGTCTGAATGTCTGAATCAGAATCCAACACTTCCGCCACTTCGTCATACTTATCTTCCAAATAAGCATCAATATCGTCTTCTGTTTCCACATTAATACCACTTTTTCTAACCACATCAAGCAACTCAGGAGCTTCAACATCTTGTAAATTTCTTTGCGCCACAATATCTGGCTTAAGCATATACCCAACACTGCAAGCAGCTCGGCTTCTGAGTTTATCATCGCGCAAAAAGTTAGCGGCACGAATATTCACCGGTAAATGATAAAAACCTTCCACCAATAACAAATAATGCTCTTTATCAAACTTAACCGAGCGTGGATGATGCATCAAATCTTTTGCAATCCGACGATAATAATTTGCATCGGCCAATCCTTTTTTAACCAAAGAAAAGCCTCCGGCATCTACCGCTGGGATTTGTACGGATTTTGTACCATAAACCGCTAATTTATTAAAATGTTCACTCATTCTTTTGGCATTATCTGCCATCATTAATTTTATTGAGCTATTGCTGATAATATCTTCCAATTCTTCCACGCCATAGCGTTTTTCTACCATGTGCAACCCATCAGTTAACATCATAAAGGACAAATGCGCACTTTTGGCTTTGGTTAGTCCTTCTGTCAACATTGAAAGTTTTGGTAGTCTTTCAAAATCATCCAATACAAAACTAATCGGAAAATTCCCCTCGCCTTTTTTGTGCTTCAAATGGTAGGCAATAAGCATATCAAATAAAAAACGACTCATAACAGCTGATGATTTAACAGCGTCAGCCACACTGTAAACAGTTGTCGCTCGCCACTGTTCATCATGACGCATACCCCGCATTTGCGCCAAAGTAAAATCACTTAAAGAGGTTCTCTCCCGAATATTACTTTTGCGAAAAACCATCAAAGGGGATAACATCATCGTAAAAATAATTCGTCTCTGCCGACGCGTCAAATAGTAAAGTTGTTGCATTATTTGCACGGCTCTCGTATCATACCCAAACAGGCGCGCTTCTTTAATAAACTCGCCGAGCATAATTTTAAACCCGCCGACAGCCGCTTTTTCTTGGTCTTCTTGAGTAATTGCAAAATAGCGCAACATCAAACAATCGGCAAACATTGGCAAACAAAATTCCTTTCCCCGCCAAAGTTCGGGCACATTTTCCCAACTTCCAACCGGCAAATAATTTTCAAGCGTCAGTGTTCCTTCTCGTAAATCTTTCAACGCTTGTTCCGCCACATCTGGCTTCATACACAAATAATAGCTTTCTAAAAGCTCTCTATCAGCCTTTGCAATTTTTCCTTTTTCTAATAATTCACTTAAAAAATAATCATTAGCCATGGCTTGTTCTATTTTAGAGGCAAAGAACAAAAGCAAACCTTCCATTGCCGTTTGAGAACTAACTTCCCAATAATTTCTTTTTTCATCTGGAAACAAGCATTGCACCAAAGTCTTGATATAATTCACTCTATTTTCGCCTCTTCCGGGCATTTCCAAAGATGAAACCGGATTCCACCTTGGCCAATATTCACCTTTTTCCGGAACATCGGTCAGCGCCCAGTTAAAGTAAAAAACATCTCCTAACTTAGAGCGGTAACCACTCGAATATTTTGCTAAAGCCCCGCTGCTATCCATCACAGCCAAACAAGCCTCGTCTGAATCCAACACTGTCGGCAAAGAAACACAACTGCTTTTTCCCAAACCTTCTCCACCCCAAACAAAGGTTGATATTGGATTTTCAGGCCTTATCAACTGATTATGATACCGCCCCAACACCCCGAAATGTCCATCTAAGATATGCATTTTTTCAACATCTTGCGGCTTAGCAAAATGTTGTTTGAGACGATACCACAAACGAAAAGAATTAGGTGTTTTCAAATAAGCCCAAATCGTCGCACCAATTACCGACAAAGGGCCAAACAAGGGCACGACACCCTCTAAGGAAAATGTAAAATTCGCAAAATATTTGTAATAAAATTCACAAAGAATTAGTGGGTTTGAGAAAAACATCCCCCAAAAATCATAAATTTTATCTAACGAATGTTCCGTAAACCCAAATTTAATAAAATAAGCCAAACTCAAAAAAAACATTCCGGAAAAGGCAAGCAATAAAAGAGCCAAAAACAAAGCAAACAAGATGAGGCAAAGTGTTTTACCAATACTATTTTCTTGTTCAAGATAAAGTTTTTCTCTCATTATTAAAGCCTAGTCTCTGGAACGATTTTTTAAAACGCTCATTCTTTCAGCTACCATCGGATTGATGTTTTGTTTTTCAACTTCTTTTGGCTCAGGTGCTTTTTCTTCTTCCTTACTTTGAGCTAGCGCCATTTCTAATTCCAATTTTTTCTGCCGTCTGGCCTCAAGCTCTTCTTGCTTGTGTTTTTCAATGAGAGCTCTTTTATTATCTTCTAATACTTGATGCAATTCTTCAGTAGAAGATGAAACTTGGTTCTCTTTTTCCGCCTTTATCTTTTCAGCTTCTTTGTTTCCTTCAGGACGTTTCACAACACGTCGATAAACCTTGTGTCCGGCTTTTACCATATCTACTAATTTCTGCGTTGAAATACCTTTATCTTTCAGCGTATACCAAACACCGGCCTCACGACCATCATCAAGGAAGAAACTGCTAATATCAATTCGTTCTTTTTTACTACCGGTTTTTACTTTTGGAGCCATCAATCGTTTAAGTTCTTCTGCGTTTGGAGTCCGCCCCAGAGCTTGAGCGATTTGCGCCGGCGTAATAATACACTCACTTAAATCCAACTCCATAATATTAACACCGGTAAAATCACAACCTGTAAAATCGACCCCGCGTAAATTAACATTTTTCAAATCAATTTTAGCCAAATTCAGCATGGTCAAATTCATCTTTGCCAAATTTAACTTATGTGGCGCATATTTTGCCAAATATTCAATCAATTCTTGTAAATCTTCCAAACCGATTTCATCGATTCGAATATCAAGCAAAATAGCGTTATCCAGGTCAGCATCCGTCAGTACCACCCCGTTTAAGATTGCACCGGTAAAATTGGTATTTTTTAAGACAGCATTAGATAAGACAGCACCTGTCAAATCTGCACCTGATAAATTAGCACCGGTTAAATCCGCACCTGAAAAATCCACCCCTTTAAGATTTGCACCAGAAAAATCCACTCCTTTAAGGTTAGCAACCGAAAAATTAGCATTTTCAAAATTTTCATGAGCAAATTTTCCGTTTTCCAGATTTTTACCACCAAACTCAATTCGGTTTGACATAAAATTATCTAAATCATGGGGAGTATCAGTATTTTCTTGCGCAACGGCATGCCAAGAAAATGCAACATTTTCTTCCTGATGGTAAGTCTCTCTTTTTTTCCGCAAAGCTTCAGATTTTTTATTTTTATTAAAAGTCTCCACAGATTGCGAACCTATATTTTCTTTTTCGTCTTCAGTCATTAATTTTACCAAGCTCCGCAAAACAGACTAAAAAACATTTTAACTTATCTCACCTTTTTTTACAAACAAAAATTACTAGCGCAATAAACAGCCAACCTTATCCGCTCTCAATTTATTACACATCTCCATAAAGCCGCCGGTTTTCCGTTGAATAATCAGACGATACATTGGCTTTCCGCGAACATTTGCTTGTTCAACAACGGGATTATATTCTCTCAAATCAGGATAAAGTTCTTTGAGCATTTTCCAATCCAAATCGGCATTTTCTTTATATCGATAAGAACCAAGTTGCATAATTGTTCGTTTATTAAATTCTTCACCCCTATAAGGCTCAAAATCGCCCTTTGGCTGAGCAAGGGTAATTGGCTTTTCAGCTTTTGGATTTGGATTCTCTAACAACTCTTCCAACCAATTTTCTTTTTTTGCCCAATTATTATCTTCTATCCTAACAGCTGTCTGAGGTGCTTGAACTTTAGAGAGCATTTCCACGGCATCTTTATTAAAACCGACCTTCAAATTGGAGCTGATATCCTTAATTTTACCATCATACAGTTTAGTATTAAATGGATTAAATCCGGCATAAAAATACATTGCCCGAATAGCCACAGCTTTTTCAGCCAAAATCTGACTAGCTTTCAACTCCAGATTCAACAAAGCAATTTTTTGTTCCCACAAATCAACTTTTTGTGTACTTGTTAACCCTCTTTTTTTAGAACTTTGAGCGATATTTTTCTTTAATGCATCTATTTGCTTGTTAATTTCCTCATAATCAATACCTGCACGCATTACAATATTATACGCCACTTCATTTTGTGTCATAATTGCGGCAGCCATTTCCTCAAAAGCCTGAAGTCTCAAAAGTTTTTTAGAGCCCGCATTCGGAGCATTTTTATATTGCCAAACCTTATCAACTAAATAGTTTGCCTGAAAATCGGCACGTTGTTGCAATTCTTTAATATACATAGGCTTTTCGGCGTCATAACCATTAATCTCCAAACGCTCCACTTGCGGATATTCACTACGCAAAATCTGGCTGACTTGCTCATAAGAATATTTTTTGCTTAACTCTTTTTGAATTTTGAATTCAGGACGATAATTAAAGGCTGTTTTTCTAAAATCATTAACAGTAAGCTTTGCATCTAAATGGTCGAGTTCATAGAAATTACGTCCTTCCAAATCAATTTTTTTCTCATCACTTTTAACGAGCTGACGATAAACAATCAAACTCTCTTCCAAAGTTTTTCTAATTTCAGAGAGTTTATAGACAACAACTTCCAAGCCTTTTTTATAAGCCTCATCTTCGGAGTTCAATACACCGATTCTATTCTGTTTTTCGTTTAGAATTTTAATATCACTTTGTAATCTTCTTATTTGGCGGTCAATTTCCTTAATTTTTTTAGAAGCCAAAAGAGCGTCTTTATGAGCCTTGATTGCGGCCAAAGCCAAAGTTTGAGCAGATTTTGCCTTTAAGTTTTCACTCACAAAAGCCTCATCATCACTCACATTAGCCAAAGCATAGGCAATTGAAAAATCCAAAGCTCTCAAAGAGTCATACATTGGATTTTGAGACGGATCTTTCATTTTAAGAATAGAATTAATAACTTGTCTCGGATTCTCAGCTTGATTAAAGAAAACTTTTTCTTTCAACGCCGGATAAGTCACGTTAATGTTATATTTAACACTTCTGGCCATAGAGTCATAGACATCTGTTTTACCAGTAATTTTTTCAGGCTTAATCGACAAATCAGTCCTATCAATCACAGGTTCGGATTTATTTGCATCAGGAGCCGAAGAACAAGCGCTTAAGCAAGCAATTCCTAGTACTCCGACCAAGCTCCACACTTTTATTTTCATCATCAGCAACTCTCAAAAAGCCATTTTTTTTCTATTGTAACAAACTTGTAACAATATGTAACATCTTTTTAAGAGCTTTTTACCAATAAATTTGTTATTAGTAAACTAAATAATTTATGCATAAACTTAACTTTAGAGGAAAAATTCATGTCAAAGAACATTAGAGTTGCGGTTATTGGTGCCGGAATGATGGGTAAAAACCACCTTAAAACTTATAAGAGTTTACCGGGTTTTGAGTTAGTCGGCGTTTATGATATTTTTTCAGATGCCGCCAAAGCCGCAGCCGAAACATTTGGAATTAAAGCATTTTCATCAATGGAAGAAGTTGCAGCCAACGTTGATGCCGTCAGCGTTGTTACCACATCTGTTACCCACTGCAACGTCGGACAATTTTTCTTAAACCGCGGTATTCACTGCTTGATGGAAAAACCTTTAGCTTGTTCTGAAGAGGAATGCCAAATTTTGATTGACGCTGCCAAGAAAAACAATGTAACCCTTTTGGTTGGTCATATTGAACAATTCAATCCGGCCGTTGAACAAATGCACAAAATTTTATCTGACAGTTCTCGGATTCGTTCTCTTACTGCACAAAGAATGTCTGCCGCATCAGGCCGCATTACCGACGTTGATGTTTCAATGGACTTGATGATTCACGATATTGAAGTTGTTCAATCCTTGGTACAATCTCCTGTTGCCAAAGTTCAGGCCTCTGCCGTCAGAACAGCTGACCAACCCGATGGCAAAAACTACATCACCGCTTTGATTGAATTTGAAAACGGTGTTACGGCAAACTTAACCGCCAGCCGCATTACGCAAGCGCGTGTTCGTACGCTCACGGTTACAACCGATACCAACTATATTGATATGGACTTCATCAATCAAAGCATTAACGTTCACTCTCAAGGACGTATGCCTTATGTTAACCAAGAAGAAATTCCGGAATGGATGCACTATGGCTTAAAAGGTAGTGTTGAACAACTCTTCATCCCGACCAATCAACCTCTGTCAGCTGAGTTAAGCCACTTTGGAGCTTGCATCAGAGGAGAAGCAACTCCGCGTATTACCGGAGAAATGGCTTTAGATGCCCTGAAAGTTATCTGGGAAGTACAAGATAAACTAGGCCTTCTGAAGAAAGAAGGTAACCTTGAATTAGCCGCAGCAGAGTAATTCTTGATTAATCTCTAAAATTAAGTTATCAATAGGGGCAGTTTGCCCCTATTGATTTATTTGGAAAACAAATGCGCTACAAAATTACAATAGAATATGACGGAACCAACCTCCTTGGTTGGCAAGAACAACTTGACGGTCCTTCAGTCCAAGACTATCTGCAAAAAGCCTTGAGTTGTTTTACACCTGCAGAAGAAACAAATGCTTTCCCCTTCTCAGATGAAGAAGATGAGAATGAGGACGCGAGCACCGGAGAACGCCTCCAGAAGCCCAATAAAATCGTTGTTTTCGGGGCAGGAAGAACTGACGCCGGCGTCCATGCTACATCTCAGGTCGCACATTTTGACCTAAAAGAAGACTTGGTGGATTGGAAATTGCGTGAAGCTATGAACGCTCGCCTACGCGATATGGAAGCTCCGGTCAGTATCATAAGCGTTGAAAAAGTCGGACTTGATTTTCATGCCCGCTTTAGCGCCAAGGGAAGAGGCTATTTATATCGAATTCTCAACCGCCGCGCTCCGGCAATTTTAGAAAAGAACCGCGTTTGGTGGGTCCCGGTGCCTTTGGATGTTGAAAAAATGCGCCAAGGAGCAAAATATCTTATTGGTCATCATGACTTCAGCTCATTTCGCGCTGCAGCTTGCCAAGCCAAATCCCCGATAAAAACTTTAGATAAATTAGATATTGAAGTCTGTGGCGAAGAAATCCACTTTATTGTCGAAGCCCGTTCATTTTTGCACCACCAAGTCCGCAACATGGTCGGCACCCTAAAAATGGTTGGCGATGGTCACCTTGAACCCGAAGACATTAAACGTATTTTAGATGCCAAAAAACGCTCAGCAGCCGGTGTCAATGCCCCTGCTTGTGGCTTATATTTAACTAAAGTGATTTACTAAATGGATTTACCTCTTAAAGGTATAATCAATTGCGCATAGCTCATTTTTGCTAAATCTTGGTCGTAATAGTCATTAATGGCTCGTAAAAATCTGGGAGATTTCATCCCATGAAATTCTTTTGGGCGCGGACGTATCAAATTAAGATCCAACAAACCTCTGTTAATTCCACCCAAATTATTGGTATTAGCGACAATCATTTGGGTCATGACATGTTGCCCATTCATCCAATGCCCGGCATTTCTAACCCGAAACAGATAATCATTCATCACTTGCTCATCAAACTTTGATTGGCGAGTAAAAGTCGTCATAAATGAAAATTTTAACAACTCTTGTCCGGCATCACTTTTATAAAACCCGAATTGTTGCGGATAATCTATTTTTCCAAAATATTGCGGAGCCTTATCAATTAACATTGCCGCCACATCATATTCCCCGTCTTCAAGACAATTTTCGCCTTTTAACGCCGACAACAAATGCCGATTAAAAAGAGTTATGGCTTTCACAAATTTCGGAGCCGAGAGCTTTTCTTCATCATAAATCTCACCGCAAACCTTATCTAAGACCTCATCTCCTGTATAAGGACGTCGGTAAATTGCCATTTTTTGCATACTTACGGTTTTCCGCAACACATCAATAACACTTTCTCCGACATATTTTGTTTTCAAAAAAGGAGCGGCAAAATTATCTTGAATTTCCAGAGTATGTTTTTCATCATAACGAGATAAATCAAGCCAATGACTTTCCCTATATGTATTGTCAAATAATGTAAAGGGCTGTTTATTTTCATAAATCACAATTGGTTTTGTTTCATCAACAATATAATGCCCCTCTTTGTTATAGTAAAAGAAATCCCCATAATAGGTAGCAAAGATAGCCGCTTTTTCATAAAGACGTTCATCCTCCCAAAACTTATCTGGTTGAGAAGCTGAATATTCTGCTAAACGCCTCATTTCATCAAGCTCAGGTTGCGTCGGCTGAGAAGCATCTCTATCACAATCTTCTTTTCTTTTTTTGGTAAAAGTAATAGCCGGATAATCCAAAGAAAGTGTATCTATTTTTTCAATAAGTTCTTCCGCATCATGATTTTCATAGTAAGCAATCAAAGCCTTCATAATATCATCTGCCGCCGCAGAACAGCCATGAATCAAGTTACGCATTGTTTCACCATCAGCCATTACCCGACTCAAAAACAACGCATTCAGGCGTCTCGGAAGCACAAAACGACGATTAATACCGTTTGCAATATCTTGAATAGAAGCTTGCCGCATAAAAAACTCTTTAATTTAAGCTAAAAACAAAAGGATTTTATATTTTTCGAAAATTTTTGTCAACAACTAAAAGGTATCAAAATCTTCTTTTCCCAACACCTTTTGTGCCACATCATAATCAAACCCTGCGCGAACGAGTGTTGCCAAATCCTTTTGCCGATATTCTTTTCGTTCGTCTTCATTTTTTCTGAATGGACCGATTTTTTTCTTTTTTGCCAAATTCAAAGCCAATTCTTCAGGATTATAGTCTTGCTCTTGCAATAAGTTTTCGATTAAAGATTCTTCTACGCCCTTTTGCAACAATTTCAATTTAATATATCGCGCCGACTTTCCTGCCGCCAAATAACCTTTAATCCTCATTTCAGCAAAACGAGTATCTGAGATATAGCCATATCTTTCACAATCGCTTAAAATTTCTTCAATCCAAACAAGAGCCTCAGACTTATTAAAATCTGGGTTAGTGTAAGCATAATCGTTCACACGACGCATCAAAACTTGTCTTAAATTATCAACGGAAGATTCAAAACGTTCCAAATAATACAAGGCAATATTTTTGAGCCTTTGCTTGGTAATTTTTTTAGGAGCTCTGGTCTTTATTTTTTTGATTTCATCTTCCAACACTTGCAAAATCCTCTAAAATATACTACATCTAAGCTAAGTTAAACTAAGTATATAAAGGAAAAAAACGGTGGTTAACAATAATTTTGATAAGTGCACATCTTTTCACATTGAAAACGGAGCATTTATGGGACGATTGGTTCGTTTGGATGAAGTCATCAATACCATACTCTCCAAACATCAATACCCATTACAAGTTTCAGGCGTTGTTGCCGAGAGTACGGCTTTAGGCGCACTTTTATCCAGCACCATTAAATATGACGGGTTATTTACCCTCCAAACCCAAACCAATGGTCCGGTCAGCATGGTTGTTGTTGACGTTTCCTCTCAAGGGCTCATCAGAGCTTGTGCCAATTTCAACAAAGAAGCATTAAAAAAATCTCTTGCCTTAAGAAAAGCTGACGAAACCGAGTTATTGGAAGCTCCACACTACATGGGAGGCGGACACCTGGCTTTCACTGTTGATCAAGGCTCAAAAACCGATTTATATCAAGGAATAGTTGACCTCCAAGGCAAAACATTGAGTGAATGTGCTCTCCGCTATTTCAAACAATCTGAACAAATCGAAACCTACCTTCAGTTGTTTTTGCAAGCCCCAAACGAAGCCAATAAAAAATGGAAAGCCGCTGGAATTTTACTGCAAAAATTACCTGACAACGGCGGTAAAATCTCCTCTGATACCGAAGCTTTGGATGAAGCTTGGAAAGAAGCCACAATTTTGGCCCAAAGTCTAAAACGTGAAGAAGTATTTGACGATAATTTATCTAATGAAGAGATATTGCATCGCCTGTTCCATGCCAATGAGCTTCGCTTAAGTAATATAAAAGAATATAAATTTGGTTGTCGTTGCAGTAGAGAGAAGCTGTTTAACACCTTGCATGCAATGAGCACAAAAGACATTGAAGACATGTGTGAAAACAACAAAATCACAGCAACTTGCCACTTCTGCGGCACTGTTTACAGCTTTGATAAAGGAGAACTAATTTCTCACTAAAAAAATATAAAAAAACACTAGTGAATTATCTAAAAATAAGATACAATAAAAGAAGTAATAAAAATTTCTTTCTCCGAGGCAGGGAATCCCTGCCTTTTTTCTATGCATTAAGCATATATTAAACTTCCGCTTGTATATTAAGCTAAAAATAACTTTAGGAAGTCGAAAAATGAAAAAGTTAAATAAAATTTTCTTAGCCTTATGCGTACTTGGCTTAAGTGCCGGCTGTGCATTATTTGGCACCCCAGAAGAACCCAACCGCTATGGTGATATTCGTTTTGAAAATCAGAGCCCAATAAAATTAAAAGTCAACAAAGTAGAAGTAATTTCGGAATTCACACCGACATTTCGTCGTCCGAATGTCGAACACCTCTTCCCAATTTCTATTGAAAAATCCGCTCGCAACTGGGCTCATGACCGTTTAGAGGCTATCGATTTTTCATCTGACAAAGTTGCACAATTCATCATTAAAGACGCAAGCGTCACAGAAGAACTTGAAACCACGGACAAAGTTTTTGAAAGCGACCGCATGGTTTACAAAGCAAACTTAAATGTTGTTATTCGCATCAGCGACCCACAAAAACTTTCCAACGCCGAAACCGAAATTCAAGCTTGGAGAGAGCTCAAAATTCCGGCAGACTACGATATTTCAGAAAAAGAAAAATATTGGAACAACATGGTAAAAAAACTGTTTGATGAATTCAATGTCCGCATGGAGAAAAACGTTCATCAATACTTAAATATGTATGTTGAAAACAGCAATTACATCCAAGAATACTAAAGAAAAAACTCCGGACCACCTCCGGAGTTTTTTTTAATTTAATTGAGCTGAAACAGGCTCATTAACTGACATCATAAAGGTCGGAATTTTAATATCTTTCGATTCCTTTTGTCCTTCTTTTTGAATTTTGCAACTTCCGTAAAACACGGCATTTGGAGAGCTCAACGGAGCCATACTTGTAAACTCAAAAAATTCACCGGGTTCAAGCATTGGAATTTCGCCCTTAAATCCAAGAGAATCATCACAAAAGCGATTCCCTTTATCATCGGTAATATTCCAATTTTTGCCAAGCAACTGTACTCTTTGTGAAGAATTATTTTCAATACAGAAATAATACCCCCACAAAAACTCTTGCTTATTTTGATTTTCTTCCACCAAAGTCGGACAAGCTCTGATAACAATATCCTCAGCAGAAGCCTCCACCGGCTCAAATTCACTAAACATGGACCTAACTCCCGTTTATAATTAATTAATAATTTATTAATAAATTTCTCTTAGCTGATTCGCAATTTGAGTCTTTACTTGTTCACAGTATTATCCCCACATATCTTTAAAGGCAAAAAAAGGCTTGCAAAGCTCAAATTTCTTCATCTCTGGAGTCGCCAACAACAAAAAGGTCGGGATATAAATTCCCGACCTTTTATCTCAAATCATACAAAAATTATTTAGCTAAGATAGAAAGCAATTTTTTTGTAGCTTCTTCAGTGCTTGTATTATCACAAACGGCAACCTCACTGGCCAAACGGTCTAAAGCTTGCTCATAAATTTGTCGTTCACTGTAAGATTGTTCTGCCAAATTTTCACTACGATACAAGTCACGAACGACTTCAGCGACAGCAACCGGGTTTCCGGAATTAATTTTATTTTCATATTCCTGCGCCCTGCGAGACCACATAACTTTCTTAACTTTAGCTTTTCCCTTCAAGACATTCAAAGCATCGCTCATGGTAGAAGCCTCAGAGATTTTACGTAATCCGACTGATTCGACCTTAGCCATCGGAATACGCAAAGTCATTTTATCTTTAGCAAAATTAACCACAATTAATTCCAGCTCTGAACCGGCAATTTTTTGCTTAGAAATATCGGATACTTTACCAACCCCATGAGCCGGGTAAACAACAAAATCACCAGAGTTAAAAGCAATAGCAGATGAAGTTTTTTTAATCATTTATCTGTCCTATCAAAATATCTGAAATTAATGGAAAAGAACAACATTGTCCCAATTACGAACAGGACTATACCACATTTTTAAGCTTAAATCTAGTCTAAAAATAAAAAATTTTGTCAAAAAAAATTAAAACAGCCGCTCTGCGCATGCAAAGGGCTGTTTTCTTAGAGTTTACACCGCAACGGGTGCTTTGATTGACGGCCAAGGATTATAGTTTTCCAAACAAAAATCCTCATACCTAAAATCCTCCAAATTTTTTACATCTGGATTAAGCCTCATCTGCGGAAGCTCTCTTGGCTCTCGAGCAAGTTGTTCTTTGACTTGATTGAAGTGGTTCAAGTAGATATGCGTATCTCCAAAGGTATGAATAAATTCATAAGCCTGTAAACCACATACTTGAGCCAACATCATCGTCAATAAAGAATAAGACGCGATATTAAAAGGCACGCCTAAAAAACAATCACAACTTCGCTGATAAAGCATCAAAGACAAACGCCCATCTGCCACATAACATTGAAACATCATATGGCAAGGCGGCAAGTGCATTTCTGCCAACTGCGAAGGATTCCAAGCCGAAACAATCATACGCCGGTCATTAGGATTAGTTTTAAGCCTTTTTACCAAATCAGCAATTTGGTCGATTCCATCACCGTTCCAATTACGCCATTGCGCACCATAGACCGGTCCGAGATCTCCGTTTTCGTCAGCCCATTCATCCCAAATTGTTACCTTATTGTCGTGGAGATATTTAATATTTGTATCTCCTTTGAGGAACCATAACAACTCGTGAATAATTGCTCTGGTATAGAGCTTTTTGGTAGTCAACAAAGGAAAACCTTTGGTCAAATCAAACCGCAACTGTCTTCCGAAAACACTTCGCGTCCCAACACCCGTACGATCCATTTTATCAATACCATGCTCCATGATATCTGATAACAAATCCAAATACTGTTTCATAAAAATTGAAATTAAAATGATAAAAACAAAATAACAAATTTTGCTTTTACCTAGCACAAAAGAAACGAAAAATCAATAAGCAAGGAATATCTCTGACCCGTGAAATCTGCCTTATTTTGTCACAGAGGGAAATCCGCCCGTTTGGCGCAAACACTCCCCCACCACCATCACCGCCGACACGGCAACGTTAATCGAGCGCGCATTTTCATTCATCGGAATAAGAAGACGAGCATCTGCGGTGTGATGAACTTCTTCGGGAACACCGGCCGATTCGCGCCCCATTAAGATAATGTCATTAGGTTGAAATTTGAAATTATAATATGGCTCTGTTGCATGTGTTGTCAAAAGCACGATTCGTCCATACTCATCCGGATATTCGGCACGATATTGCAAAAAATGCTCCCAAGATTTATGGCGTCTGTATTTCACCAAATGCAAATAATCCATACCGGCACGTTTCAGCGTTTTTTCTGAAAAAATATAACCACAAGGCTCAATAATATCGAGTTCCACATCCAAACAAGCACCCAAACGCAAGAGTGTACCCGTATTTTGCGGAATATCAGGTTGAAACAGTGCCAAACGCATAATCTTATCCTCTCATAAAAGTTTTTATGAGTTGTAGCGCAAAAGCGCTTCTCTCGCAAGCAAAAAACAAAAAAACGGAGCTTGTCCTCAAAACAAACTCCGTTCTTTCCCTAAAGTTTCGGATTAAAAGCGCCCTCTACGATAATAGAAATCAATTACCTCGCGGATAGTCTTTGCTTTTTCCAGCAAAGATGTCGGCGGATAATAAGCACTTCTCGCTCCCTTCAAACCGACAGACAAAGCCTGATAGACTTTATTTGCTTTAATAAAATACCGGCTTTGCTGAGAGAGATACTCATTTGTGCCGTGAGTAGACTCATCAGGACGCAATTCATGATACAGGTCATCATCCAACCCATATTCTTTTCCGGTGATTTCCCTCACTATTACCAATCCTTGTTTGAAAAAGGCATCTTTCTTTTCTTCTTGTCGCTCAATATAAGCCGCAAAATCAGAAACCTTTACCAAGCCAAGGCTAGTAGAGATACGCAAATCAGGTAATACCTGTCGTAATAACTGTGTCAGAGGCTCTCGCTTTTGGGCATAAACCTCTAAATTCATTACATCACTATGATTACCTGTCACACCTGTTAATTTCTCAAACTGGCTCGCAACCAGTTCTTCAGTCTGTTTACACATAATAGATAAATTTTTTAAAATAATAAAATATTTACGCGGTATATAGCACAAAATACCGACGCTGTCAACTTTTTGTCTAAAACTATTTTTTCGCGATTTAAACGTTAAACAAGAAATTCATCATATCGCCGTCTTTAACGACATAATCCTTGCCTTCGGAGCGCATTTTTCCGGCATCTTTACAGGCTTGTTCACTGCCATATTTCACAAAATCATCATAAGAGATTGTCTCAGCTCGAATAAAGCCTCTCTCAAAGTCTGAGTGAATAATTCCGGCACAAACCGGTGCTTTTGAACCTTTCAAAAACGTCCAAGCACGTACTTCTTTCGGTCCGGCAGTAAAATAGGTTTCGAGTCCCAAAAGTTTATATCCGGCACGAATAATCTTTGCCAAACCGGTTTCTTCCAAACCAAGTGATTGCAAAAATTCTTTTTTCTCATCTTCGGATTCGAGTTGAGCCACTTCCGATTCGATTTCAGCTGAAATAATAACCGCACTTGCACCTTCAGCTTCAGCCTTGGTCATCACCATATCGGAGAACTTATTACCGCTCGCAGCCGATTCTTCATCTACATTGCAAACATAGAGCACCGGCTTAGCCGTTAAAAGCTGCAACATTTTATATTCTTTGCAGGCATCTTTATTTGTGGGGTCAGGCGCAGCCGTCCGAGCCGGTTTTCCAGCCTTCAAAGCCTCAATCACCGGACGCATGACCGATTCTCTTAAAACGGATTCTTTTTCGCCGCTTTTGGCTTTTTTCTGCACTTGGTCATAGCGTTTTTCCAAAGATTCCAAATCGGCAATCATCAATTCTGTTTCTACGATTTCTGCATCGCGAATAGGGTCAACCGAACCTTCAACGTGAGTAATATTATCGTTTTCAAAACATCTCAAAACATGGATAATAGCATCAACTTCACGAATATTAGCCAAGAACTGATTGCCTAAACCCTCGCCCTTTGAAGCACCTTTAACCAAACCGGCAATATCCACAAATTCCAATTGCGTAGGGGTAACCATTCTGGGCTTAACGATTTCAGCCAATTTATCCAATCTCGGATCAGGCACGGCCACACGACCGGTATTTGGTTCAATCGTACAAAAAGGAAAATTGGCCGCCTGAGCCGCAATAGTCTGCGTCAAAGCATTAAACAAAGTAGATTTACCGACATTAGGCAAGCCGACAATTCCGCAATTAAACCCCATAACAAAAAACTCCTTAAATTTTTAGTTTAAACTTAAGGAGTCTTATATCTGATAGAGGAGGATATTTCAAGCCAATTCTATAACTTCCAACCCAAGATAACTGTTTTTTCACCTTTTGCCAAATGGAACAAAGTCAAACCAAACAGAGCAATATGCGTTTTCTTTCCGAGCTTCAGACGGATAATATTTTTACGCCATTTTTTAAGACCTTGTTTAACATGATAGAAAGTCTCATAGCGGCAATAGCCGGCAAAATCCTCGCTTTCCAAAAGTTTTCCCACCAATTGATGGTGATTGACCATGTCTTTTGTCACCCCCAAATGACACAACAAATCTTTCACTTGTTGGTAATAAAGCTTCGGATTAGCATTTTGAGCAAAACCACTGCTCAAAATTCGCACCGGCAAATCTATTTTTCCTAAAAAACCATTTTCCTGATAATATTCAAATATTTTTTGAAAAATAAGCAAATTATCTTTACCACTTCTGAGTTTTTTAGAACTCATGGTAGAATTTTCTCTTTGTCTATAAAAAACTTTTCCGCCATCACTAACGGCAATTTTGTGCAAATTAGCCATGAGAGCAAAATGAAAATACTCATCTTCATAAATGCACCCCTCAGGAAAAGAAATTCCTAAATCCAAAATTTGTTGACGTTTAAAAAGTTTACCCCAAGGCACCACCCACATCTGATTAATAATTTCATTGGTTACTTGAAAAGTTCCCTCTGAATGTCCCGAAATCATCCGTTCATTTTGCGTTTTTTTAGGGCTGTAATACACCACAATATCATGAATACAAACAATATCGGCATGTGTACGCAACTGTGTTTCCATCAAAGATTCGATACATTTTTTATCAATCCAATCGTCAGAATCTAAAAAACAAACATACTCACCGCGAGCTATTTTTATTGCTTGATTTCTGGCAGATGCTTGCCCACCGTTTTCTTTATTTATAACCACAATGCGTTTATCTTTATTAGCAAATTTTTGCAAAATATCGCCACACTTATCCGGCGAGCCATCGTTCACACAAATAATTTCCAGATTTTCATAAGTCTGCCCAATGACCGACTTCAAACAATCCGGCAAAAATTTTTCAACATTATAAACAGGAATGATAACGGAAACTAAGGGGTTATTTGTCATGGCAAGCCCTCTAAAATTAATACGATAATTATATTGCTAAACCATAAATAGTAAAAGTCAACTATTTAGCATTATTTCTGAGTAAATTTCCGATTTTATTGGAAAAAGCGGCAATTCCTTCCTTCAAAACAACCCCGATATTTTCTGCTACCAAACGGATATTAGCATCAAGAATTGCTTTGTCTGCCTTAGAAAAACCGGTCAAAACATGGTTAACCACCGCCTCATGGGGCAAATTGCTGTCAGGATGACCAATTCCTAACCGAACCCGGTTATAATTAGGGCTAATTTGCGCATCAATGCTCTTAAGCCCGTTATGCCCACCGGCACCACCACCGATTTTGGCTTTAATTTGATTAATTTTCAAATCCATATCATCATGAATGACAATCACATTTTGCGGCAAGATTTTATAGAAATGTGCAGCCTTAACCACTGAGTTGCCGGATAAGTTCATATAAGTCTGTGGCTTAAGCAAATAAACTTTTTCGCCTTCAATCGTACCTTCACTAATCAGCCCATCAAACTTTGCCTTATATGGCCCGAAATGATATTCCTCATGAATTTCATCCACCACCATAAACCCGACATTATGGCGAGTATTTTGATATTCCGCTCCGGGATTGCCCAAACCAACAATTAAAAACATCTTTGACCTTTTCTTTCATTTCCTCAGAACATAATCGTTAAAGTTCTGGAAAAGAATCTAATAATAAGAAAAAAGGGCGGAAAATTTTAGCGTACACCTAGATACGTGAATTTTCCGCCTCTTAAAATTTCTGTATGAGTAAACCTTTATACAGATTTTAACCGTTATTTTCTAAGAAAATCGACGTGTAACGGCTTATCGCTAACCGGATGGAATTGAACATCCTGGCAAACGACTTTGTGTTTTTTGCCATCAACATTGATTTCGATATCGGCATCATAGAAACCGACCATATCCAAAGCTTTCTCCAATTGAACCGGATCCAAGCTAATCAACAGGGCTTCTTTGTTACCACCGTAAATAACCGCAGGAACGCGACCTTCACGACGACATGCACGAGCTGCCCCCTTACCTGCTTTTTCACGCAATTGAGCGTCAAAAGTAATATCTGCCATCTTTATATTCCTTATAAAAAAATTAAACTCTCGCAGACCTCCAGGGGTGTCCGACGAGTAGGACTCTTTTACACCTTTATTTTCAATATTTCAAGAGCTTTTTAAACACCAAAAGAGGAGATGTTTCCACCTCCTCTTTGTAAAGTTTTAAGCCTTCAAAAGATAGAACTCATTGTCCGCCGTAGGTTCTTCTTCAATCACCGCGGGAACAGTAACTCCTTTTGTTACCTGTCCTTCACTAAGATTCATAAAAACCCCATAGCAAAGAACCTCATCTTTATAAAAGACGGCATGCCAACCATCTTCATCTGAAAAAAATTCCAACTTGGCTTCAACCTCTACAGGTTGTTTAGTAGCTTTTTTTGCCTCAATGTCCACTCTAACATTTTTCCAATAAACAAGAGCAAACATAAACACCAGCACTGCAATTAAAACAATTAGTTCCATGATATTAATTTTTTAAAGATTTATAAAAATTTGCTAAATTCAGTTTTTTGCTTTTCCTTTTCTTTGAAGCAAAATATCGAGCACTTTCACCCCAATCCATTTTTTCCAAGAGCTCAACCTCCACTCTTGTAGAAAGGACTGAATATTTCAACACCCGACACCAATAGGTTTGGTTTTCTTCAGGTTTTTTATCGTTCAAAGTCTGAACAATCACCACCGGAATAACCGTCAAGTGTGTCAGGATTCTCCCCTTTAATTCACTGTCAATTTTATCAACAATGCAAGGATACATTGCACCTGTTTTAGCCCGATGCCACAAACGAAAATCAATCCAAAACTTGTAGCAAAAAGCCAAGATAAGCGCTATCCAACCAATAAAGTTTTTAGCACTAAACAACAGCCCCCAAACTAAGAACAAGCAAAACTGCATTTGCATATCTTGCAATCGGGGCAAAGACTTTGCCAACCAAAACCGATTAGCCAACCAGACAATGACACCAGCCACCGCCCAATAAATCAAAATTACTATCTGACTCATTTTATTAAAAATTTTTGTTAATAATATTCCTAATACTTACAAATTAGCGTCATTATAGACAAAAAACATAAAATGTCAAACAAACAAAAAGGCTTTTATCTTATATCAGATAAAAGCCTCTTTCAAAATTATTAATAAGGAGCAACCACTATATACACTCCTTCATCATAAAACCAATTCCAAACATCGTAATCACAAGATTTAACGACGACAGGAAATACTTTTCTTTGCTGGTACAAGTCAAAAGATTTAACATCAAGCTCTGCACTTATAGGATAGTAGCAAAAATCTGTATCAAACTCTCCGAAAATTCTCTCAGAGCGATAACAAACATGATTCACCATAAAGTAATAAACGCCTGACATTAGTTTCTTTGTAAACTTCTTTCTAAAAATCCTCATAGAAAGCAATGCCAAAATCTGACTTAAAATTGCCAACCCCAACCAGAAAAACAATTCAAAACGGCTAAAAGGATTTGTCGAGACAAAATACCCCACAAAAAAGAAAATATCCAACGTTAGCTTAAATAACAGATAATAAGCCCAACCTCTTTGCGAAGTGATACTCATAACCTTTTTCTTGAATAGAGCAAACAAAAAATTACCCACATTAAGAGCAATCAGGATTCCGAAAATCCAATAAAAAACATAATCCATAGCTAAAAATTTTTAAGTTATACAATAATAAATTATTATTTTCAGCTATACCCAAAATTCCCTTTTCTGTCAAACAAAAAAGGGGCAGCCCAGCCACCCCTTTTTGTTGAAATTAAGACTAAATTATTTTTCCAAGTCTTCACCGGTTTCTTGATTAACTCTTTTAGCAGAGAGTTTAATCTTACCGCGATTATCTTGGCCAATACATTTAACCCAAATGGTATCACCCTCTTTATAGAAGTCAGAAACAGAGGCAATTCTCTCATTTTTAACTTCAGAGATATGAACCAAACCTTCAGTCGTTCCAAGGAAGCGAACAAAAGCACCAAAATCCATAATTTTGGTAATAACACCTTTATAGATTTTGCCTTCTTCTGGTTCAGCCACAATACCCATAATCCAATCCAAAGCAGCATCGCCGTCTTCTTTTTTCATGGTAGCGATATGAATAACACCATCATCGGAAATATCGATTTTAGAGTTAGTCTTTTCGGTAATTTCACGAATAACCTTACCACCCGAACCGATAACTTCACGGATTTTATCGACCGGAATCTTAATAGCGATAATGCGTGGAGCTTTGTCAGAAACATGCGGACGAGGAGCTTCAATAGCCTTAGCCATTTCACCCAAGATGTGGATACGACCTTCATGAGCTTGAGCCAAAGCCTTTTCCATAATTTCTTTGGTGATGGAGGTAATTTTAATATCCATTTGCAAAGCGGTCACACCGTCTTTTGTACCGGCAACCTTAAAGTCCATATCACCCAAGTGGTCTTCATCACCCAAAATATCGGTCAAAACAGCCACACGACCATCATCTTCTTTAATCAAGCCCATAGCAATACCGGCCACGGGTTTTGTCATCGGCACACCGGCAGCCATCAAAGACATGGTAGAACCACAAACAGTCGCCATTGAAGAAGAACCGTTAGATTCCATAATTTCAGAAACCACGCGAATGGTATAAGGGAAGCTGTCTTTATTTTTTGGCAACATCGGATGAATTGCACGCCAAGCCAATTTACCATGACCGATTTCGCGACGTCCCGGGCTACCGATTCTACCGCATTCACCAACTGAGAACGGCGGGAAGTTGTAGTTCAGCATAAAGTCTTCTTTATACTCATCCATCAAACCATCAACAACTTGCGCATCTTCACCTGTACCCAAAGTGGTAACAACCAAAGCCTGAGTTTCGCCACGTGTGAAAATGGCAGAACCATGAGCCATCGGCAAAACATCAACTTCGCATTGAATTGGGCGAACAGTTTTGGTATCACGACCATCAATACGATGACCGGTAGTCAAAACTTTTTCTCTCATAACATGATGCATCAATTTTTCGATAGCATCTTGAGCATAGCGTTGTTCAAATTCGTTTTCCGGATCCAAAGTAGCTTTGAATTTTTCAGAAGCTTGAGCAATGAGTTCGCCACGTTTTAACTTATCGGTTTCCTTAAAGGCTTCTTCAAAATCAGCGCTAAATCCGTCAGCCAATTTTTTGTAGAGTTCATCGAATTCAGGCGGAAATACCGGAGTTTTCCAAGGTTCTTTTCCGGCTTCGGCTTTTAATTCTTCAATAAGTTTAATAACCGGTTGGAAGTTTTCAAAACCAAACATAACAGCACCAAGCATTGTTTCTTCAGACAATTCTTGAGCTTCGGATTCAACCATCAAAACACCTTCTTTGGTACCGGCAACTACCAATTCCAAATCCGATTCTTTAATTTGTTCAATTGTTGGGTTCAAAATATATTGACCATCTTTATAGCCGATTTTAGCAGAAGCAATAGGGCCTAAAAACGGAATACCGGAAATGCTAAGAGCAGCCGAAGCGGCAATCATTGCCGGAATATCGGAATCGGTTACTTGGTCATGAGACAATACGGTACAAATAACTTGAACTTCATTTTTGAAAGCATCCGGAAACAGCGGACGAATAGGTCTGTCAATCAAACGAGAGAGCAAAACTTCACGTTCGCTTGGTTTACCTTCACGTTTCATAAATCCGCCGGGAACTTTACCGGTAGCATAGTATTTTTCTTGATAATTAACTGTCAAAGGAAAGAAATCCTGATCAGCCTTTACCTCTTTAGCTGCGCAAACAGTTGCAATAACTTCGGTTTCACCATAGGTAACAACGACAGCCCCTTGCGCTTGACGAGCCAGCTTACCCGTTTCCAATACCAATTTGCGTCCGCCCCATTCCATTTCTTTGCGAACCACATTAAAATTGATCATATATCTTTCCTTTCTTTCATATTCTCTTACAAACATCAATCAATCCGAGCCTTCCCGAACTGACCACCTGCCCGAAAGCAGGATTTAAAACGAATGCGGAACACCCTGCCCCGCATTCAACAAACTTTGTTCAGCCTGCAACAATCCCAAAGGTTGATTTTGGCTGACTTCTCCACATATCAAAAAATATTTTAATGGAGCAAAGAGAGCTCTTTTTAACGGCAAAACAAATTATATCGTACACCAAAGTACATAATTGCGAGACGAAATAAAATTGCCCTAATTGCCCCATTAAATAAATTCCTATTTACGGAGGTCTAATCTCTTAATCAAATCCTGATATCTGCTTTCGCTCTTAGATTTCAGGTGATCCAACAAGTGACGACGGCGGCTAACCATCTTCATCAAGCCCAAGCGAGAGTGTAAATCTTTTTGATGAGTATTGAAGTGCTCAATCAAAGCGTTAATTCTGTAGGTCCAAATAGCGATTTGAACTTCCGGAGAACCGGTATCACCTGGGGTTAAACCATATTCTTTAATTAATTCTTGTTTTTTTTCATTAGTAATCGACATCAATTTATCCTTTATACATATTAAAGATTAAACACTCGAACCGGAGAAATTCTTTTTTCCTCGATTCGCACAATCGCAATCAAATTATCCTCGAAATAAGCGGCAGCCTCATGACCAATCAAATTTTGCACTTGATAAGCCTTTGGCGACACACCTTGTCCAAGTTTAAGTTTGTTTGCATCAACTTCCGAAACAGCAATCACCGCGATGTCGCGCAGAGATGTTTCTAACGGAAGCAAAAATTCTTTTAGGGGGATACTATGCACTAAATTTTTTATATTTTCCAGTAAAATTTTCGACTCAAGCCCGAAATTACCGCATTTTGTGCGTCTTAGCTCCTGCAAATAGCCGAGAGTCCCCAGTTTTTGAGCTAAATCATGCCCGAGTGTGCGCACATAAGTCCCTTTTGAGCACTCCACCCGAAAACGCGCTTGGTGATTCTCTAATTCTTCTAAAAGTTCCAGAGCATAAATTTCAACCTCTCGCTCCGGAATGGCAACCTCTTCACCTTTTCTGGCCAAATTATAAGCCCGTTCCCCGTTGATTTTAATGGCAGAATAAGCCGGCGGAACCTGTTTTATTTTGCCGATAAATTGCGGCAAAACGCTTAAAATTTCCTCTCTTGTCGGAATTTTTTGCGATTCTCCGATAATCTCCCCTTCAGAGTCATCGGTATTGGTCGCTTTGCCCCATTGAATGATAAATTCATATTCTTTTTTTCCATCTGTCACATAAGGTAAAAGCTTTGTTGCCTCGCCAAAAGCAATCGGCAACACGCCAGTTGCAAAAGGATCGAGCGTACCGGCATGCCCGTTCTTTTTGGCATTCAACCATTTGCGGGTCAAATTAACCACTTGCGTTGAGCCGATATCCCGAGGTTTATCGACAATCAGCCAACCGTTTATATTTTCGCCTTTTTTATGTTTCATACCCTATCATCCTTATCTCTTGTTTAAAGGATAAGTTTTCGACTGGCAACAAAAAAGTGCTTCTTTCAAAAAGAAGCACTTTCAAGCAAATAGAGTTTAGTCTTTTATGAGTTCCAGACGATATCGCATTCCTTCTTTAACGCAAACAAATTTATCCGATTTTTTGCCTCGACAAACAAACAAGCAACTCTGCCCGTTATATTTATCCATAAACACGTCATCAGCATTTTGCTCATAGCCAAGCGTCGGACAACTCACTTGATAAACTTCACGTTTATGACCTTGAAACATCCGCCACACATCGGCATAGATATTCAAGTCCAAATTCTGCATCAAACACCCCTCAAAATAAGGTACTAACACCCTCTTTGCATCAGGAGTTTTTCCGTCCCACAAAGCTTTCACCAGAACAGAATCTTCTGATAAGACATTACCAAAACCTACTTTCTTTTTCAGAAAATCCTCAACAAAATTGGCATATTCCACCAGCTTCGAACAAGGACTTTCCGTAAAAATAATTTTGGTTTCAAAGGTGCTTTCCGGAAGTTTCATTCCCAAATGTGCACTCATTTTACGACGCCGCATACAGCTAACAAATCGCCAATCGTCTTTTAGCCGAATTTTCATAATATCGGCTTCCAAGCCTTGAGCGCTCTGTGAGGCTAATTTCTCATAATCCGAACATTCCTTTTGGCAAAGCTTTCCATCTTGGAAATAGCTGAAAAGATATTTTCCGCTCCAGAGTTTACCCTCAAACACTTTTAACACGAACAAAAAATTGTTCAAATCTTCAGCTTTGCCCAGAATTTTGACCTGAAAATCCTCTTGCCACAAATGCCAGGTTCCGTTTTGCGAATAGACAATTTGTTCGCCCAAAATTTCATACTTCTCAACGATAGATACCGTATGCAAAAGATGGCCTTTTTTATCTTCCCGACACAAGCAGAAAAATTTTTCATTATACTTCAAAGCAAACACATTATCGCTAACGTCTAAAATCTCATCAGCCACAAGGGTTGTTTTCATCTCATAGTCCGGAATACTCATCTGTCGCAAAACAATTTTGTTTCCGACTTTTCTTAACTCATAATCTTTTTTAATTTCTGTTTTCATAATTATAACGTTTATAATAAGTGAATTGAGCCCACTATACATCAAACTTTTCAAAAATCAAATATTTTTGACAAATCATTTGACAAAACACCCCGTTTTGCTATCATAAATTTAATAACTTATTTTTATAAACCTAAAAAACAAAATTATGAAACAAAACGTAAACTTAGAATTTTTGCCGGAGTATAATGCTTACGGCATTAGTGATGAACAGATGTCGGCTTTTGCAAAAGAAGGCATTACCCCTATTTTGCAGTTGTCCGATGAAGATTATGCCCAACTGGCAAATAAAGAACCTCTTGCCAACCAACCAATCGTTGGCTTCCTGATGGGGCGTGAAAAAGGCTATTATACGATTGATATGCCTTACGCCAAGGCAATTGCCCAATCAGGTGTCCGTCCCAGATTTTTGACTTATAATGAAAATCTGGCGCAAATGGATGGTATTGACGGTCTGATTTTGCCGGGTGGCTCATTTGATTCTCCAAAAGAATTCTATGTGGATCCACAAAAAGTTGACAGTACTCCTGGAACCCGCGCTTATGCCTACATAACTTCAATTATGAAGGCTGAAAAAGAAGGTATTGCGATACTTACTATCTGCGCCGGCTCACAGATAATAGGTGGCATGCACGGCATGAAAATGTACCCTAACCTCGGAGAGTACACCAACACCTCTTTGGAACACAAAACCAAAGAATTGGAGGCACACGACGTGTTCATCTATCCAGACACGCCTTTGGCAAAAATCTTAGGCGAAGGGCATATTAAAACCAACTCACGCCACCGTGAGGCAATGATGCCCAACGATAAGATGTCGGACCTCAAAATCTATGCCTCCACCGCTGACGGCATACCGGAAGCCTGGGGCAATGAAGAGAAAAACATTTTGTGTATCCAGTGGCATCCTGAGGATTTTGCCGCCCAAGGCGATACCAAAATGCAAAAAATTTATGACTGACTGGCAGCAAAAGCTCTCCAGCATAAACAAGCCCAACTGCAAAGACAAAGCTGGCAGAAGAAATCTCTTCTCTCCCGCTAATCTTTGTTAATAAAAAAAACCGCTCGGCTCAATTCCGGGCGGTTATTTTTATACCTAAAAATTTCAAACTATCGTACCAAGGTTTCAAGTTCATATTTCTCCAAATTTTGCAAAGAAACGCCTCTTTCAATTTGCAAGCACCAAATGGGTCGCGGAGCCATTTCTTCATAAACCTGAATTCCATAAACCCCATTTGCAAAGCAGGCTTCACGTTCTTTTTCAAACATATCGAAATATCCCGCCACAACACAGTACAATAAATCATAAGTCTCGCCATTTTTAACAAGCAACACCTCGCTTTTGAGTTTTTTTGAAACTTTCACATCAAAAAAATCCGTCTCACAAACATAGCCGTTTTCTTTAGCAAAAATTCTAAATTTCTTATCAAATTTTTTTGCTAAATAATTTTCAAGATTGATTCTCAAAACAACCTCATCCGCAAACCGATGCGACCACACATAAAAGGCGAACTCCGGCATTTTTTCTGCCCATTTGACCACATCTTCTTTGATAGACATTTTTTTCTTACGAAATTCTGACACCAGAAGAATACTCTCAAGTTCTCTTAAATCCATAACAATAAAAGACCTGATATAATTTTCATCTTTTTCATACAACTCTTGCAAGTCTTGCGTTGGCAAATACTTAGCTTTGTTTTCTTTACTTAACATAATGCTTAAATTTTAATAATTAGAATTTAGCACAAGAATATCATTCTATTTTCTTTAGGCAATAAAAAAAACCTCCTTGCGGAGGCTTTTTTTATTTATTCTTCATCTTTGGCTTGTAAGTCTCTTTGAACTTTTGGGTCATGAAGCAATTTTTCGATTCGATCAACTTCCTCAAAAGTATCATCTAAGCGGAAATTAATCTCTGGCACATAACGCAAGGTCGTCTTTTTGCCGATAACCTTACGAAAATGTCCGCCGGCCAATTGCAAACCACCCATAACCTCTTGGTTCAAAGCATTATTGGACGTGATAAAATAAACATTACAATACTTCAAATCCGGAGAAACTTGCACATCGGTAATCGTGACAAGAGCATCGATTCCCTCCAAATTTCTGACATTTTCATGCTGAATTTCGCCGGCAATAATTTTCTTAATTTCTTGCCCAACGCGCAGCTGTCTTTGAGATTGTTCTTTTATTGCCATATTTCACCTCACAACCAATTAGAGTTTAGCGGCAATTGCTTCAATTTCATAACATTCAATAAAGTCGCCGACCTGAATATCGTTATAGTTTTCAAAACTCATACCGCATTCATAGCCTTCTTTAACTTCTTTAACGTCATCTTTGAAGCGTTTCAGTTGACCCAAGTTACCATCATGAATAACCACGTTATCACGCAACAGACGAACTTTTGCTCCGCGTTTAACCAGGCCTTCGGTAACCATACAACCGGCAACTTTACCCACACCGGTAATATTAAAGACGTTTCTGATTTCGGCATAACCCAGAATCTTCTCTTTCAATTCCGGAGAGAGCATGCCTTCCAAACCTTTCTTAACATCATCGGCCACGTCATAAATAATGGAGTAATAACGAATATCAACTCCGTCTCTGCGAGCCATATCACGAGCTTGCGGAATTGCACGAACGTTAAATCCGATAATAAAGGCGTTAGAAGCCTTAGCCAAAGTCACGTCAGATTCAGAAATCGGACCAACAGCCGAGTGTAAAATTTGAACACTGACTTCATCCGTAGAAAGTTTGTTCAAAGTACCCTCAATAGCCTCAATCGAACCTTGAACGTCAGCTTTAATAATAACCGGCAGATGCTTAATTTCACCGGACTTAATCTTATCAAGCATTTGTTCCATAGCCGATTTTGCACTCTTAACCAACTTCGCATCACGCTCTTTACGAATACGATAGTTTGTTACTTCACGAGCTTGGTTTTCATCAGCCACAACGGTAAAATCATCACCGGCGGCAGGAGTACCTTGCAAGCCCAAAACCTCAACCGGAGTAGCCGGTCCGGCTTCATGAACTTTATGTCCCATTTCATTAAACATAGCACGAACGTGACCCCATTCTTTACCGGCAATGAAAATATCACCGACCTTAAGAGTTCCTCTTTGAACCAAAACGGTTGCAACCGATCCGCGCCCTTTTTCCATCTTGGCTTCAATTACTGTACCATCAGCTGTTCTGTTCGGATTAGCTTTCAAATCCAAAATTTCAGCTTGCAACAAAATAGCTTCAAGCAATTTATCAATATTGATTCTCTTCTTGGCAGAAACTTCGGCACACAAGCAATCGCCACCCAATTCCTCCACGGCAATTCCGTGTTGCAACAAAGCGGTCTTAACCTTCATTGGGTCAGCGCCCGGCAAATCGATTTTATTAATTGCCACAACAATAGGCACTTCGGCAGCTTGTGCGTGACGAATAGCCTCAACCGTTTGCGGCATAATACCATCATTGGCGGCTACCACCAAAACCACAATATCGGTAACTTTTGCACCTCTGGCACGCATTTCGGAGAAAGCCTCGTGACCAGGAGTATCAATAAATGTTATTTTATCACCATTTGGTGTTTCGATTTGATAAGCACCGATATGCTGTGTAATACCACCGGCTTCACGAGCGGCAACATTTGTTTCTCTCAACGCATCGAGCAAAGAAGTTTTACCATGGTCAACGTGTCCCATAACCGTAACAACCGGAGCTCTCGGCAATAATTGGTCAGGAGTATCCTCAGCGCCTTTAATGGCGTCTTCAACGTCACTATCGGCCACACGTTTGAACTTATGTCCCAATTCTTCAACCACAATTTGCGCCGTATCGGCATCAATCGGTTGGTTAATGGTTGCCATAACACCCAAGGCCATCAATTTTTTAATAACATCAGCACTTTTTTCGGCCATACGATTTGCCAATTCCTGAACGGTAATAATTTCAGGAATAATAACTTCTTTAACAACTTTTTCTTGAGGTTGAACAGGTTGAACCGGTTTTGGCTGTTTTTTCTTAAAACGGCGACGCGGAGCACCAAACCCATAATCATCATCATCGTCATCATCAGCCCCCATAATATTATGGAGATTTACTTTTCCGCTTCTGCGTTGTGGTTCAAAGCTACGCTTCATCACCTTTTTGCGTTCTTGCTCAAAAATTTCTTCACGAGATTTTTCTTGCTCTGAAGAACGACGAAACTTTTTACTTGAGCTAACTTCCTCATCATCGTCATCATCATAGTCATCATCATAATCTTTAGATTTTTTATCTTTCTGACGAACAGACTTATCTTCGCGCTCTACCACAGGGGTTGGTTGAGCCTTTACCTCTTTTTTAATTTCTTTTTGAGCTTCTTGTTTAGCTTTTTCTTTCGCTTCGGCTTCTTTTTTGGCCGCCTCCTCAGCCAACAAGGCTTGGCGAGCTTTTTCAGCTTCTTCGCGCTCTATCTGGCGTTGTTTTTCTCTTTCTTCCTCTTCTTGGCGGCGTTTTGCTTCATGCTCTTTAGCCTCTGCAATCAAGCGCAATTTTTGAGCTGTAGCTTCATCAATTTTAACACTATTTTCGGGTTGAGCTTGGACACCCGGAGTAATTACGCGTTTTTTACGTACTTCCACCTGAACAACTTTTTTCCCGTCATGATTATGTGTTTTATCCCCTAAATTCTTCAATGTAAGGGTAGATTTTCCTGATAATGTTAGTTTATTTTTTGCATTATCTTCTGTCATTATATTACAATCTCCGTAACTTATATTTTATGAGTTCAAGAATTTATCAAGTTTTTTCAAATCGTTATAGACCATTTTAGCCATATCGTTTTTCAAAAATGCCACATGCACCGTATTTACCCTGTCTAACGCCTTGTCTAACTCCTCAACTTCATACAACATAAAAACTTTCAAATCTTTTGCTAAAGACAATAACTTTTCATGTCCGTCTGTACCGGCATCTTTTGCCTCTAACAAAAAAGCGACCTTACCTTTTTTAAGAGCTTCAGCCACTTTTTCAAATCCGGTCAATAAATCACCGGCTTTTTTTGCCAAACAAATAGCTTCCAAACCTTTTTTCCGAAGCAAATTCTCAACCATTTCCAACAAATCTGAAGGCAACTTCACATTTTTTTTGGCAGCTTTGGCAAATAAATTTTTCTCAATAGCTATTGAAAGAGAAGATTTCGAACAAGCAACATATATTCCTTTTCCCGGCAATCTTTTCTTAAAATCGGGAACAACCATATTATCCGGTGTTATGGTAAAACGGAGCATCTCTGCACTCTCCATAACATTTCCACTGACAATATCTCTGCGTTCTTTATCTTCTTTCATCAACTCTCTTCAATCTCAAACAAAGGGAAATTCAGAGAGGAGAAACTCCTCCCTGATTTCCGCGGTTGAACTATTCAAACCAATGAGCGCGAGCAGCCATAATCACTTTATTGGCTTCTACTTCGGAAAGCACGTTTTCACCGAGCATTTCCATCAACTCATCGGCAGCCAAATCAGCCAAGTCGTCAATAGTTTTAACACCTTTGTCAGCAAGTGTCAAAATCATATCTTGATCCAAGCCTTCAATAGATTTGAGTTTTTCATCAATACCCAAAGTTTGGCTTTTCTTGGCAAATTCTTCATTTCTTTTTTCAACATAAGCTTTGGCTCTTGATTGCAATTCAGAAGCAACATCTTCATCAAAGCCTTCAATTTCAGCCAATTCATTTAAAGAAACCATAGCAATTTCATCAACGGTAGAGAAACCTTCGGCAATGAGCAAATGAGCAATCATTTCATCAACATCCAAAGCTTCCATAAAGCGTTGTGAACGAACTTTATTTTCATTAGCGCGACGTTCTTGCTCTTGTTCTTCGGTCAAGACATCAATATCGCAACCGAGTAATTGAGAAGCCAATTTAACATTTTGACCTCTTCTGCCAATAGCAATAGAGAATTGTTCTTGCGGAACAACGGCTTCGATTCGATTATTTTCTTCATCCAAAACCACCTTGGTAACTTCGGCCGGAGTCAAAGCGCTTACAATATATTGAGCCTTATCTTCAGAATAAGGAACGATATCAATTTTTTCACCTTGCAGTTCGGTAACAACGGCTTGAACGCGAATACCGCGCAATCCGACGCAAGCACCAACGGCATCAATCGTCATATCATCGGCTTTAACGGCGATTTTAGCTTTTGAACCCGGATCACGAGCCACGCCCATAATCTTAACAACACCGTCATAAATTTCGGGAACTTCTTGCGTAAACAATTTAGCCATAAATTCAGGGCAAGTACGAGACAAGAAGATTTGCGGACCTTTGTTTTCGCGACGAACATCTAACACATAAGCGCGAACTCTGTCACCATTTTTGAATTTTTCCCGCGGAATAATTTCATCGCGGCGCAAAATAGCTTCGGCTTTACCAATATCCAAAACCACATTACCGAATTCGATTCTTTTAACCGTACCGTTAACAATAGTGCCGACTTTTTCTTTGTATTCTTCAAATTGTTTATTTCTTTCGGCATCACGAACTTTTTGCATAATAACCTGTTTAGCAGTTTGGGCTGCAATACGACCAAAATCAATCGGAGGCAATTCATCAATCAAAAATTCGCCGACTTTAATATCCGGATTATAAACTTGAGCGTCCTCGAGCAAAATCTTGGTAGCGTTTTGACGATCATCCTCTTCACCTTCAGCGGCAACAATTTCATCAACCACTTCACGATAGCGAGCCAAGCTGATAGCACCTGTTTTTCTATCAATCACGGCTCTGATATCATGTTCAAAACCATATTTGGAACGAGCGGCTTTTTGAATGGCAATTTCCATAGCTTCAAAAACATCTTCTTTATCAATATTTTTTTCGCGAGCAACGGTATCAGCCACCAAAATAATTTCCGGTCTTGGCATATTTTCAATATTTTGCATTTTTACCCTCTTTAGTTTGCAGTTAAAAACTTAAAAAAATTATTCCTCAATCAAATGCTCACCGCATTCAGGATGCTCATCAACATACTTTTGCAACAACTCGTCAGTCATAACGATTTTTGCTTTACTGATTGCATCAAACGGAACGCTATATTCAACATCATCAGCTTTTATAAGAATGGTGTTATTATCACCAACACTCTCTACCACACCTCTGAAACGCTTTCTATTTTCGATTGCAACATCTGTTTCAACCTTCACTTCATTGCCGACAAAGCGCTTAAAATGTTCAACTTTAGTCAAAGGTCTGTCCAACCCCGGAGAGCTGACTTCCAAATTATATTTATCTTTTATCGGATCGTTTGCATCTAAAATCTCCGAAATTTTGCGACTGACTTTAGCGCAATCATCGACGACAATATCTGAGCCATCGAGCTTATCAATCATAATTTGCAAAGTCGGATTCGCTTGACCGATAGTCAAAATTCTGACAGTTTCATATCCGAGCTCGGAAATGGCTGGCTCTAACATATCTTGCAAAGGGTGCTTTTTTTGCATACTCAAATTCCCAATCTGTAGATTCTAATAAAAAAGCGGGGCTTTCGGCCCCACTCCAATAATATTATTCGTATTTATGTCAACATCTATAACATACAAAAATTAAATAATCCAGTATTTTTTACTGTTTATTTTGATTTCTTTGTTGATAGAGGGACATAAAATCGATTGGTGTCAGCATGAACGGCGGCAAACCACCTTCGGTCAAACAGTTGGTAATAACATTTCTTGCAAACGGGAAAATAAGTCTCGGAATTTCAACCAACAAAACCGGCTCCAAATTTTCTTGCGGAATTTGCAAAGAAGTAATCGCCGAATATTCCAATTCCAGAATAAACAATTTTTGCGCTTTAACATCACCATCCATTCTGAATTTGAGGCTGACATTATAAAAATTATCATGCATATGTTGTGCATCAACATCAACATGCACGCTGACAGCCGGTGCCTCATTCAAGCCTCTGAAAATTTCCGGAGCATGGGGAATTTCCAAAGACAAATCTTTAATATATTGGGTATGAATCATAATTGCCGGTTGGTTAACATTGTCATTTCCGGCAGTATTTTGTGCATTATCACTCATCAATCAAATCCTTTTTAGTTATTTTGCATTAAGTTACAACAAATAAACCCCGAGGTCAAATATTTATGGTTGATAAATAGAGGATAAAAAGCTATATATAAAATAGTATTTAAAATTGAAAGGTCTGAAATAAAATGGGTTCTTTAGATATAATCATTCTCTTGATTGTAGTGGTCTTAATATTCGGGAAATTAAAAAGCCTTTTAGGCACACGCCCCGATGTTTCTGTTCGTCAAAACAAAATCACGGAAGAAAACGCTGCCAAAATTTTTGATATGATTGTCAAAGAAGCCGAAAAACAAAAACAAGCTCTTGAGAATAAAGAAGCAAAAGAAGAGCCGGTTACCGTTGAGTTAAGCGAAACCGACAAGGTATTAAACAAAATACCTAATTTCAACAAAGAGCGTTTTATAAATTCAGCCAAAAAAGCCTTTGAGATAATTGTTACCTCATTCAGCAAGGGCGACACCGAAACACTTGAAAGTTTAGTCAGTAAGACATTAAACAAAAAGTTCCAAGAAATCATCAACCAACGCCAAGCTGAAGGGATTACTGCAGAAACAGATTTAATAGGCTTTAACGAGGCAGAAATCACATCAGCCAAAATCACCTCTGATGATATTGCCAAAATCACGGTTAAGTTTGTTTCCGAACAAGTAAATATCTTAAAGAACAAAGACGATGAAGTTATAGAAGGCGATGAAAACTTCATCCAAAACATAACCGATGTCTGGACCTTTGAAAGATGTCTCACCTCAACCAGCCCGAATTGGCTATTGGTATCGACAAAAAAATAATGAAGAAAGTATTTAGTCTTTTTGCACTTCTTCTATTGTTGGCGTCCTGCGGCAAAGAAGAAGAAACGAAACCAACTCCCGACGAGCAAGAACTTCCGCAAATCACGGAAACCACAACCAAACCGCTCACTCCTCCGGCACCCAAAGTCAGGTTAAGAGCCTATAACTTTAAGGACTTGCCGAATTGGAACAAAGACAATCTAGAAGAAGCCTTAAGCGGGTTTAAATACAGCTGCTTAAAAATCCTCAAAGAAAACACAACTTATATGTCCAATTCCAAATTACGCATTCCCACAATGGCTTACCAAATTGCTTGCCAAAAACTCATTGCGCAAGACATAACAACCGGTGTTGAGTTTAAATATTTTCTGGAAAGCAATTTCTTGCCATTTTTGGTCATTGCCGACGATTCCGACCAAGGTAAATTCACCTCTTACTACGAAGCCGCTATCAATGCTTCTCCGATACAAACCTCACTTTATCAATATCCTATATATGGCAAGCCATTAGATTTGGTAGAATTTAACCCTCATGATTTTGACCCAAGCCTTCCCAACAAAAGATTGCTTGGCCGTGTTAAAGAGCAAAAACTTATTCCTTACTACACCCGTGAAGAAATTGAACAAAACAAAATTTCCGCTCCGGTTATTTTGTGGGGTGATAGCAATATAGACATCAACATTATGCAAATTCAAGGCTCAGCGGTTGCAACTCTGCCAGACGGACGCCAAGTTCGCTTAAGCTATGCCGATAACAACGGCCACCCATTCAAAGGCATAGGCAGTATTTTGCTTGAAAAAGGCTATATCAAACCGGGCGAAACCTCTATGGGCAACATCAAAAAATGGTTAAAAAACAATCCTCAAATAGCCCAAAAAGAAATGCGGGAAAACAAAAGATTCATCTTCCACCGCATTTCTCAAGCCGATGGTCCGATTGGCGCACAAGGCGTTCCGCTCCATGCCGGACGAAGCATTGCGGTTGATAGAGAATACATTCCTTTAGGCGCTTTAATGTGGCTGGAAACCACCGGTCCCGACAACGAAAAAATTGAGAAATTAGTCGTAGCTCAAGACATTGGCAGTGCCATCAAAGGACCGATTCGCGGAGACTATTTCTGGGGCTCGGGCAAAGATGATGTTTTGGAAAAAGCCGGCAAGATGAACTCTTCAGGCAGATATTTCATTTTAATTCCGCAAAATGAAGGCAACAGACCATGAGCAAACCAAGCAAAGCCGATTATCTAATCTATAAAGCGCTGCAAACCGCTATTGAAAAAAATCAATTGCGTTTATATCTTGATTACGGAAAAATCAATCGCCCCGGCTCACCGGTATATGATGTATGGGAAAATCTTCTTCCGGTTTTAACGCCGGTTGTTATTGGCTTGATATTGATATTAACCGTCAGTGTCTTTTTTGGCTTAGCCTTTATAATTGCCATGATTTTAGTTTACATTACCTACTTCAAAAAAAGAGTTGACCGTTATCTCATTGAACGCACCAAAGACTACTTTATGAAAAGTTACGACAACTGCACCACTCTGTGGAATTTCGGAGGCATCGTATTGGTTAACGCCGAGGATAAAAGACACGGTTGCGTCTCCCCCGAAGGAGATTGGAAAGAATTTGTCGTTAAAAACTTTGCCGACTATATGGTAACAAGCACTCCCGAAGCCAAAGTTACGGAAGAAGAAAATGTTAAAACTGCCGCCGAATAATTCGGAAGACGAAGAAGCTTGGGCAGAAGCGACAAAAGACGTGCAAAAACTTCCCCCCAAAGATGTTCCGCCGACAGCCGAAGTTACTCTCCCACCGATTAAACCGACTATTAATCTAGCTCAAGCATATCGTGGAGAAGATTTAAGCTCTCTCATAATAGGCAACACGGATAATATTGACGCCGGTACAGCCAAAAGATTTAAGCGCTGCGAATTTCCGATAGAAGGAAGTCTGGATTTACATGGATACCATGAAGATGAAGCCCGCGAGGCAGTGTTTGAGTTTGTGCAAAAATCCTATCTCTCCGGCAAAAGATGCATTATCATCATCACCGGCAAAGGCCTAAGCCGCAGTGAAGACAAAGACAATTTTCTAATTTCCAAAGGCAAATTAAAAGAGAGCGTTCCTCTCTGGCTCAACAGCAAAGATTTACGCCCTCTGATATTAGCTTACAATCACCCACCTGCAAAATTAGGCGGTAGCGGAGCCTTATATATATTACTCCGCCGTCAACGCTAGTGGTTTCCGGCTGACAAAGCCACCATCAAATCCAACAACTGATGAGAAATCTTCTTATCATCAATTGAAGCATAAGCCTTAACCAACTTAATAGCCTCAGGCTTCATCATCGGATCATTCAACAAATCAGCCTTATAATTATTTGCCGACAAACCACCATTATGCAACATCATTGGGCTTTGGTTTCGAATTTCTTCATCCATACCATCAAAAAAGAACTCAATCGGTGCTTTCAAAATTTTACTGATATCCCATAATCTGCTGGCACTAATACGATTTACACCATTTTCATATTTTTGCACTTGCTGAAAGGTAACTCCCAACTCATTAGCCATCTGCTTTTGAGATAATCCCATCAACATTCTTCTCTGACGTAGCCTATTTCCGACATAAATATCGACAGGATTTGGCTGATTAGCATTTTCCCTCTTATTTTTATAAATGTTTGACATGTTAGTCATTATACAACCTCGTTTAACTATTAAGTGCATATTAACATAGTTTATCTACTAATAGAGCATAAAGAAAAATAATGCAAGTAAGAATATAATCTTTTATTAGAAATAAACAATATACACACCTTAAAATAGAAATCAAACTCCACAAATTCAACCTCAGGCAAAATAAATCAAAGCGTTAGATAAAATTTAACCACTCTTGGTTTAGATTACGCTTAAGGAGAAACAAATGTCACAACTGGGAAAAACGCTCAAAATATACTTTACCCCGAAAATGCTTACCATGATAGGCTTAGGGTTTTCGAGCGGTTTTCCATTGCTATTGGTCTTCAGCACGCTTAACTTATGGCTCAAAGACTGCGGCATATCCTATATTGCGATTGGCTTATTTTCTTTAGTCAAGCTCCCCTACAGTTTCAAATGGCTCTGGGCTCCATTGCTTGACCGCCTAAGCTTACCGTTTTTTGAGCGATTGGGTCGCCGCCGCGGCTGGGCTCTGTTCTTTCAACTTATACTTTTTATTGGTTTAGCCGCCACCTCCACCGTCAACCCTGAAGAAAGCCTTCGTTCACTTGTGGTTTTGTGCATTATTGTTGTGATAGCCTCAGCCTCACAAGACATTGTTTTAGACGCCTATCGTATTGAAAGTTTTAACTTCAAAGAACAAGGCGCCGGTGTTGCAGTTTTTATCATAGGCTACCGTTTAGGCACAATTGTTTCGGGAGCCGGAGCAATCTGGATGGCCTCATTTATGAGTTGGAACGAAGTTTATTTTCTGATGTGTTTTGGTACACTCATTGGTATCTTCACGATTCTTTTATCCCATGAGCCGACCAAAGCCCAAAAATACCAAGAGCAGAATTATTCTGATTTTAAGCACTTTCTACAATGTGCCGTTTACAATCCTTTCCTTGACTTTATCAAAAAATCCGATTGGGCAATCATCTTAGCTTTTATCTTTTTCTACCGCATGAGTGATTCTTTCATGGGACCGATGGCTTTTCCTTTTTATGCTGACATGGGCTTTAGCAAAGGCGAAATAGCCTTTGTCTCCAAAATATTCGGCATGGGTGCCACCATTTTCGGCGGTCTCGTCGGCGGAATAGTCATGAGCCGCATGAACATGCTCAAAGGTCTGATGCTTTGCGGAATTTTTCAAGGTATAACCAATTTAATGTATGTCTTACAAGCCTATATCGGTCATAGCGTACCCATGCTCATGCTAACCATATCTTTTGACAACATTGCCGGCGGCATGGCCTCAACGGCTATGGTTGCCTACCTCTCCTCACTTTGTTCCATTGCTTATACCGCCACACAGTATGCTCTGCTTTCATCTTTAATGAGTTTGGCACGCGATGTTTTTGCCGCTAGCAGCGGATATATGAAAGCAGCCACCAGCTGGCCGACTTTTTTCCTCATCACCACCATAATGATGATACCGGGTCTGATTATTTTATGGATTTTAATGCGAGTTGAACGCCAAAAGAAACCGCTTAAGCCTTTGGCGGAAGCAAGCGATAAATAAACTCGCTCACACAATTCGGCAAAATTGAAACCAACCAAGTTACAAAACGCAACACCCAAGGAAAAGCAATAATTCCTTTATTTTTGGCTACACCTTTGGCAATAATTGCCGCAGCTTTCGGAGCTTCCATAAAAAAAGGCATCGGACAAGTATTCTGGTCAGTAATTCTGGAGCGAACAAACCCCGGACACACCACACTCAGGTGAATATTGTCTTTAGCCAAAATCGGCCGCATTGCCTCCCCCCATGCTTTCACACAAGCCTTACTTGCGCTATAAGCCGGACAAGTTGGCAAACCATGATATCCGGCAATAGAGCTGATAATCACGATTCCCTTAGGCAAACTCTTGTCTTTTGCAAAAAGTTTCACCATCGGCAACACGGTATTAATCACACCCCAAACATTGGTATTAAAAGTGTTATAGATTGCATCATCAGTCTCATTGACATTACCTGTTCCGGCATTGGCAATCACCAAATCTATTGGCGCGGTTTGGGTGGAAAATTCCAACCAACTTTTAACCTTTTCTCTGTCACAAACATCTAACACTTGCGCATAGACTTTAGCGCCACATTTTTCACAATTCTCTTTAACTTTATTTAAGCGTTCTTCATTTCGCCCGCAAATAAAAAGCACATCAGCACCATTCTGCGCATAATACTCTGCCAAAGCCTGACCGATACCCGAACTTGCACCGGTAATTAAAACATTTTTATAAGTAAACATTGTTTTTTCCTAAAGACATTTTCAAAAATTAAGGTATAGTATAAGCATTAAAATAAAAATCACCAGTAAAATGGAGCAAGCTATGGATGAAATTATTACCAGATTAAAAAAAGTTCGCCGCGGAGCAATGTTTATTATCGAAGCTCCGTCCGGTACGGGCAAAAGCGCGGTTGTAAAAGAGCTTTTACGTTGTGACCCTAATATAAAATTTTCAGTATCCGTCACCACCCGTAAACCCAGAGAAGGCGAAGTTGACGGCAAAGACTACTATTTTATTGACGATGCTCAGTACAATGAATATTTGAAACAAGACGCTTTTTATGAATATGTCGATTCGCAATATGGCTCACGCTATGGCACTTTGCGCTCTGAGGTTGATAGTTTCATCAATGTCGGAGAAGATGTTCTTTTTGATATGGATTGGGAAGGCGCTCGCCAAATGAAAGCCAAAGCCAAAGATGATGTTGTCACCATCTATCTTCTCCCACCTTCAATCAAAGAACTGCGCTCTCGCCTTGAAAATCGTGGCACCGACAGCAAAGAAACCATTGAAAAGCGCATGAACTTAACAGCCGAAAAACTCAAACATTGGAATGAGTTTGACTATGTTTTGGTAAATGTAAACTTAGAAGACACCATCAAAAAAGTCCAAAGAATAATATCTGGCGAAAGAATGAAGAGGGTTCGTCAAACCGGCCTTCAATCTTTTGTTGGTGAATTGTTGGAAGAAGCCAAACATGACTGATGTATTTTACGACCGTTTCGGTCGCGAAAAATATGCTGATGATATTATTCCCGTGCACCAAAAGGGATATTTTGCAATTTTGGTAAAAGACGACTTAGTTTTAGTTACCTATCCGCCGCAAGTAAAAGTTCCTGAGTTTCCGGGAGGTTCTGTTTCTCGCAAAGAAGATTTTAGAGATTGCCTCTACCGTAAACTTTACGAAGAAACGGGCATAGAATTTGCGCTTTCCCAAGGAGAAAAATCATATTCGCAAACCATAAACTATTTTGCCAATGATGCTCGCCCGTTTGGAGAATACTGTGTCTATGAGCAAACTTTTATTGTCTATGATGCTTCTGCTTATGGGTTTGATACCACAAAAGAACCATGGCGCACACCTGAAAACGGAACGGCTGCCTGGCTAAAGAAAGAAGACATTTTTTCCGGAACACATAAAATAAATTACGCCCATTGGCTGGCTTTTCAGCATTTATTCAAATAAATTTATTGAAAAGCAACGAGTTGCTCACGCATTTGTCTGGGCATAACTTTATAGACTTTAGCAGCATTGAGTTTAGCACCGGAAACACCCAAATCTTCTGCTTGCATATACAAACGAAAAGCCTTAATCAAATCAGGCTGAACACCTACACCTTTAGCATAAACCCAAGCTAAAATTTCCACGGCTTGCGGATTATTTTCTCCGGCTTTTACTTCCAACTCTCTCAGTTCGGAAGCCGTTACTTTACCATTTTTCACATTTTGAATAACTCTGTTCCAAGCCGCCCATTTTTGTCTGACTTGTTCTTCGTGAATTTTGCGCTGATTTTCAAATTTAACAATTTCCAAATCAGGTTTAATCGGAGATTTATCTTCGGCCTTAGGCTCAGGCACATCTTTCAACGCTTTTGTATCAACCACAAAATCCGGAGCTTCACGATTTTTAACAAACATGGGCAGATACCCGCGATTATCACTTCTAACCACATCACGATAAATCTCGTCCAAGCTCATAGCTTGCGAGTTACCAAGCGGAAAAGTAACCAGAAATCCTATAAAAACCCACGTTTTTAAATTTTTCATTTTTTTAATTTTAATTTTTTAATGTTATTGTTATACTACCCAAAGCAAAACACATATTAAAGCACAAATTCAGCTTTATAAACACCTCAGAGGCAAAAATGAAAAAAATCTACAATTCCATAACCGAGATGGTTGGGCACACCCCGCTTTTAAGATTACAAAAACTCGCCCACAAGCATCATGTAAAAGCCAACATTTTGGCCAAATGTGAATTTTACAATCCCCTATTTTCAAGCAAAGACCGCGTTGCGCTTAAAATGCTGGAACAAGCCGAAAAACAAGGCCTCACAGAGGATAGTGTTTTTGTCGAAGCCACCTCAGGCAACACCGGTATTGCCTTAGCCGCACTTTGTGCCGCCAAAAACTACAAATTAGTCATCATCATGCCGGAGAACATGTCAAAAGAAAGAATAATTTTGATGAAACACTTTGGCGCTGAGGTTATTTTAACACCGGCGGAAGACGGCATGAAAGGCTCAATTGCCAAAGCTGAAATTTTGGCACAAAAGAACCCCAACGTTATTTTATTGCGCCAGTTTGAAAATGAGGCTAACCCTGAAGCACACAAATTAGGCACCAGCATGGAGATAATGGAAGACACCGGCGGTAATATTGATTGCTTGGTCTGCTCTGTCGGCACGTCTGGCACTCTAACCGGTATAGCCCAAGCACTCAAAACCTGCAATCCGGACTTATATGTTGTTGCGGTTGAACCGCTTGAGAGTGCCGTCCTCAACGGAGGCAAAGCCGGTCCGCACCAAATTTTAGGCATTGGCGCCGGATTTATTCCCAAATTTTATGATAAAACCTTAGTCAACGAGGTTATGGATATTGCCTCTACAAATGCCATAGACACCTGCAAAGAAGTCGCCCTTGAAGAAGGGCTCCCCATTGGCATTTCTTCCGGTGCTGCACTTTCGGCAGCAATTCAACTTGGCCAAAGAGAAGAGATGAAAGGCAAAAACATTGTCGTTATTTTGCCCGATTCGATAGAAAGATACCTTTCACTTGATTGTATCGCTTAAAGAATAAATAGGCTTGTCAAATAAAGGAAATTCTTTTATCTTAGCAAAAAAGTAAACTTAGGGAAAATAATGAACTTAAACTCTATTCTTGGCCGCTATTTAAGCAAGCAAATCATCCTAAACTTTATCGGCGTATTGCTGATGGTTTTAGGCGTTGTCTTTATCTTTGAACTGATAGAGATGTTGCGTCGTGCCTCAGGAGAAAACGTTACATTTTTGTTTGTGATTCAAATGGCAATAACCAAACTACCACAAACCATTGACTTGGTTTTTCCGTTTGTGATGATGATTGCCGCCATGATAACATTTTGGCGTTTAAGTAAGAGCAACGAGTTTGTCATTATTCGTGCGGCAGGCGTTTCCATCTGGGGATTTTTAACTCCGATACTCATCACCACCTTTATTGTCGGTATACTGAACATCACGGTAGTTAACCCTATATCCTCAAAAATGTATGAGATTTATGAGGTTATGGATTATCGCTTCAAAACCCGTAATCCCAACGCCGTATTATTCAGCGATAAAGGCTTATGGACCAGAGAAGCAACTGACCAAGACACTGTTTTGGTTATTCAGTCAAAAAGTTTGCACCAAGAGCAAGATACGCTTTTATTAAGAAATGTCAGTATTATGGAAATGGACAGAGATTCTCAACTTCTCAAACGACTTGAGGCCTTTGCCGCCACATTGGATGAAAAAAACGGCTTTGAGCTAAAAGATGTCAAAGTCTATGAAGCCGGCAAACCAGTTGTTTCGTTGCCCAACACCAAATACAAAACCACATTAACCCTTGACCGCATTAAAGAAAATTTCATTAAACCGGAAGCCATCTCTTTTTGGGATTTACCCGCCACCATTAATTTTTATGAAAAGTCAGGCTTCTCGGCCCTCAAGCACTATATGCACTATTTATCACTTTTGGCCTCACCCTTTTTGCTTTGCGCCATGATATTGATAGCGGCAGTATTTGCTCTGCGCCCCAACAATCGCCGTGGCGGCGTAATGTATTTGATTGTAGGCGGTGTTTCAACCGGCTTTATTTTTTACTTCTTATCACAAGTAATTTATGCCTTTGGACTTAACGGCTATATTCCGCCATTTATGGCCGTCTGCACACCGACTATTATTGCTGCATTGATAAGTATAACCGCTCTTTTACACTTAGAGGACGGTTAATGCATAAACAAGTTTGTATTCCTCCCAAGCTCAATTTTTGGATAATTTGTGCTTTATTTTCGGTTGTTGCCGTTTCGCCATATCTTGATTTGAGCATTAGTTCTTATTTTTATCGAGACAATCGCTTTTTTTTGAGCGACTGGGGTTTCTTTCCTTTATTAAGAAAAGGCTTGCCTGAGTTTTTAATTTTAATTGCTTTAGGTATTGGCATCTTATGGGGTATTGGCAAAATAAGACATCACCAACTTTTTGGCATCAACACCAAGGTTATGTTGTTTACCACCGGTTCTATGCTGTTAGGACCGATAATAATTGTCAACGGCATATTCAAAAGTTTTTGGGGAAGAGCCCGCCCTCTTCAAATCACCGAATTCGGTGGCGATAAAATCTTCACCTCACCGCTTGTCATTAGCAATCAATGCTCTCTGGATTGTTCCTTTATGTCGGGACACACGGCAGTTGTCTTCTGGAGTTTGTCTTTAGCTCTCCTCTTGCCGCGCCGCTGGCGGGGATTAGGCATATCAACCGTTATTCTATTGGGTGTATTAACCGGAATTTCACGTATAGCTGAAGGCTATCACTTTTTCTCAGATGTCTTTTTCTCAGCCACTGTTACTTATTCTCTAATTTTATGGCTGCACTTCAAACTTTTTCCGGAACAATACTGCCACTAAACAACTTTTTTAGCTAAGCACACAGCTCCTCAATGAGCTTGTCTAACACCAAAAATCCCTTCTTTGTGGCACGCACACACAAATCATTATTTTGCAAATAGCCTTGCGACACCAAATTCTCCAGAGCCTTTTGATTAACAAATTCATCAAACTTCAAACCACATTGCCGATAAAACCGTTTTTTATCGATTCCCTCAACAATTCTCAACCCCATAATGATGAGTTCTTCGGCTCGTTCGCTTGGGATTAATTCTTCTTGTTGCAAATGATAGGTGGTTGCCAAAATCTTATTTTTCAAATGCAATCGTCCGTGTGCAGAGGGGCCGATTCCCACATAGTCTTCACCGCGCCAATAGGCCAAATTATGGATTGATTGATACCCCTCCTGCGAGAAGTTAGAAATCTCATATTGCGGGTAACCCTTTTCACTCAAAAACTGTTGGGTAAAGGCATACATTTGGGCCGCTTTTTCTTCATCCAAAGGTTTCACTCCCTTGCGGGCAAAAACCGTTCCCTCCTCGATTGTCAACTGATAAAGAGAGATGTGCTTTAACCCCAAATTTGTTACTTGTTCAAGCTCGCTTTGCCATTGGTCAAGTTCTTGATTTGGTCTGGCATAAATCAAATCAACCGAATGATTATCAAAAACGCTCACCACCTCATCAATGGCTTGTAAGGCTTGAGCTAAATTGTGAGTCCGCCCAAAAAACTTCAAATCTTGGTCATTTAAGGCTTGCACCCCGAGCGACAAACGATTTATGCCGGCTTTTTTCAAATCAGCAAAAAGGTTTTTATGGTTGGTATTGGGATTTGCCTCAAGCGAGATTTCAACCTTATCTTGGCACCGCCACAACGCGCTCACACAGTCAATTATCTTTTCAATATTTTGTGGGGCTATCAAAGAGGGAGTCCCCCCGCCAAAAAAGATACTTTGGACTTGTTTATCTGCCGTCAAATTATGATAAAAGCGCAAATCATCAAGATATGCATCAATCATCTCATCTTGATTAACGTGCTTATCCACCTTACTAAAAAAATCGCAATAAGGGCATTTGCTCAAACAATAGGGCCAATGCACATAAATTGCGATTTTTTCAGGTTGCTGACTTGGTGCTTTTTCCAAAGATTTGCTCACCTTTTAGAGAATAAACTTCGACAAATCTCCGGCTTGGGTATATTTGGAGAGTTTTTCTTCCACCATTTCCGGCGTAATAACAACTTTTTCACCACTTCTGTCAGAGGCACTAAAGCTGATGTCCTCCAACAAAATCTCCAAAACCGTATGCAGCCGTCTGGCACCGATATTTTCAACATTTTCATTGATAATCACCGCCATATCGGCAATTTTTTCGATTGCTTCTGGTGTAAATTCCAAATCAAAATTCTCGGTTTTGAGCAAAGCCTCATATTGCTCAATCAGGTTTGCTTCCGGCTCGGTTAAGATTTTTACAAAATCTTCTCTGCTTAAGGCTTTCAACTCAACTCTAATTGGCAAACGCCCTTGCAATTCAGGCAATAAATCGGCAGGTTTTGAAAGATGAAATGCGCCGGAACAAATAAACAAAATATGGTCGGTCTTTACCATACCGTATTTGGTGGCAACGGTTGTTCCTTCTATCAAAGGCAATAAGTCTCTTTGTACACCCTCACGAGAAATATCCGACCCTCTGCGGTCATCTTTTCCGGCAATTTTATCAATCTCATCAATAAAGACGATACCGTCATTTTCAACTGCTTTGATGGCCTCGCGCGTAATGGCGTCATTATCCAAGAGCTTGTCGCTTTCCTCATCCATCAATACCTTATAGGCATCACCGACCGTCATTTTCTTGGTCTTGTATTTATCGCCAAAAGGCTTACCGAGCAAATCGCCCAAACTAATCATACCCATTTGTGCGCCCGGCATTCCCGGAATATCAATCGTCGGCATGGATGTACTGCCGTTATCCAACACGCTGATTTCAATTTCTTTATCGTTGAGTTGATTTTCACGCAACAGTTTGCGGAATTTTTGCTTGGTATCATCCCCGGCATTAACCCCGACCAAAGCCTCCAAAACGCGTTCTTCGGCCGCAATTTCAGCCTTAGCAGCCACACTTTTGCGCATTTCTTCTTTTGTGGTGTGAATGGCATTTTCCACTAAATCGCGAATAATCGATTCCACATCTCTTCCGACATAGCCGATTTCGGTAAATTTGGTTGCCTCAACCTTAATAAAAGGCGCCTTAGCCAGTTTTGCCAACCGGCGAGAAATTTCGGTTTTACCGACACCGGTCGGTCCGACCATTAAAATATTTTTCGGCACGATTTCTTCTTTAAGCCTATCGGGCAACTGCATACGACGCCAACGGTTGCGCAAAGCAATTGCCACCGCTTTTTTAGCTTCGGTCTGCCCAACAATAAAACGATCCAATTCCGAGACAATCTCGCGCGGAGAAAATACAGCCATTTTAGTTTACCTTTTCTACAATAACATTATGATTGGTGTAAATATCAATATCACCGGCAATTTTTAAGGCTTTACGGGCAATTTCTTCAAGGCTCAAGCCTTCCACATCATACAAAGCCTTAGCCGCCGCCATGGCATAATTTCCGCCGCTGCCGATACCGATAATACCATCATCGGGCTCCATCACCTCACCGGTGCCGGAAATCACCAAAGAAACATCTTTATCCGCCACAATCATATATGCCTGCAACTGGCGCAAATATTTATCCATCCGCCAATCTTTAGCCAGCTCGACGGCCGCTCTTTTGAGCTGATTGGCATGCTTTTCAAGTTTTTCTTCCAATCGTTCAATAAGAGTTATTCCGTCTGCGGCCGCACCTGCAAATCCGGCAATGATATTACCATTACCGATACGACGCACTTTAACCGATTTTGACTTAAAAACGACGGCTTCGCCTAAAGTTGCCTGCCCGTCTCCGGCCATAACAACTTCATTGCCCTTACGAACGCATAATATTGTGGTCATTTATTTTCCCTTTGATATTTTTATTTCTTATAATATTTAGGTAAAACTCTTCACTTTTGCAAGTCTAATTTAGCTTTAATCATAAAAATAGCCCCCGCTTTTTAGCAGGGGCATTATTTTACTTACGACCTTTAGCATCCATCGGTTTTGGTTCTTTAGAACCGGTAAAACTATCAATCGCCGTTGATACCGGTTTAATTACCGCCATCGGCACTTTGGGGGCTTTTGCAAGCTGTCCGCAAATATCCAAACCAACGGAATTAATAGCCGTGCTAATTGGCAAGAACAAATCAGAATCATCACTTTGCTTTTTAGCAATATGAGACAAACCGACAATTGTTCCGTTCTTATCAATCAATACACTACCGATTGTAACTTGTTGAACAAAGGTATCAACAATAACTTCGGTTCCTTTTTCATCGGAGTAGCGATAGCCGCTGACTTTACCTTTGTTATCAAGATATCCTTCGCCGCCTTCTTCATCTTCAAACAAGCCCAAGGCCATGAAACCGCCTTGACCGACTGTCGGTAACTCCAAGTTCAAAGACAAAGGCGTAAACTTGGTCTTCTCGTCTAACAAGATGAGAGCAGTGTTCTTTTTGATATTAGCGCGAACGGCACGACCACTCATCTCAACGCCGTTAATCGTCTTAATGGTGTAGCGGTTATTATCTTTAACCACCAAATCCGCTGAGGTTAAGATAAATTGGTCAGAAATAAGCAATCCAGCACCTTTAACACCATTGGCATTAGTAACACCGACTACCGAGGCACGAACTTTATAAATATTCTCAGGAGTGAGTTTATCATAAGGTCCCCGATTGATAATGCAGAGTTGATTTCTCTCCAACATATCTTGTGTTTCTTCCGGAGCCACTTCTAATGTTGTCCAAGATTGACCATCAGTCGTAGCCTCACCGCTCATATCAACAAAACCTGAGCTTTCTTCAATTTCTTGAATTCCGCAAGATTCTGCATCACAGCTTTCTTCAACAAAATCTGAGGTTTCAATAAACTGTTCAGTTTCCAACTCACAAGATGGCGTAGTTCCAAACATCTTATCAAAGATAGATGGCTCACAACTCAAATCTTTCTCATGTAAGAAAGCAAATAATGATGGCTCACAATAATCCGGATCATCTGGGGACAATTGATCGCAAGGAACATCGACCCAAACACCTTCTTCAGCATCTTCACCTTCAATAAACATATCTGCTTGGTTAAATTCCTCTTCGACAAATTCTATCGGAGGTGTAACCGGAGCCTCGGCAACAGCAACTTCATCTCCGCATTGAGGATTACCATCTTCATCCAACGGGCAGAAATCTTGAGTATTTTCAGCCACCTCATACTGAACGGTTCTTTCTTTTGCTTTTGCAGCAGCTTCGGCAATTTCAGCTTCACGTTCACTCAAACCACCGCCCATATCAACAACGCCGCTAGCTTCTTCTGCGTTACCAGCTTGTTGAGCAAAATCACCCTGATTGAATGCTCCGCCACCCATATCAACAGCATTTCCGTCTTCATCGACAGAGTTAGCATCAACACTTTCAACAACCAAAGTTTGGTCTTGAGGAGTTTCTGCTTGAGTAAGAGTTAATTCTTCCAAACTACCATTACAGTTTGGATTATCCGCCGGACAGAACGCCAATAATTCAGGATTTGTGCCAGCAGGACAAGCCTTTCCGTCAGAAATAACGCCGCCTTTTTCCTCAACTTCAGCTTCGGCTGTTAAAGGACATACTGTTTGCGCTTTTTCAAGCTCTGGCTTATATTGGCACTTAATTGGGTCATTAAGTCTTTCCATTGCAATAAGGGCTTGTTTTTGTTCAGCCAAATCATCAGGATTTTGGCGAACCGCCAACTGAGCCTCAAAACCAGGTAATTGACGCAAATTATCAACAGCATCGGCAAAGGCACGTTCAATCAAAATCATTTCGGCATTATATTCGCCGTCTTTCACTTCGGAATATCCCTCAGAAGTACCTTTCCATAACACATTTGATTTGCTCAAATCCATCAAACGCCATGTAATGGTCATTTGAGCCGAACCGGTACGCAAATTTTCTTTTTTTGCATCATTCCAATCATATTCATCGCACAAATTCATAAAATAGTCGGTAATTTCTGCGGTTAAGACATATTCCGGCAAAGGTTTATTTGTATTATCCAAACACAAATCATTCGGAATTTTCACAATATTATAGCAGTCTTTAACTTTGTCCTCAAAAATGCGGATAAACTGCATATCTTTTTGCATAATCCGCCCTTCATTTAAAATGGCATGTTTTTGGTCGCGCCGGCAGCCAAAAATCCGAAATCTGTAATTACCCAAATTGCGAGAATACCCTATATCACGACCTTTTTTAATACGAAAATCGACCCACTCCAATTGCAAAGGAGCAAAATCACCGCAACGATGATGAATACCTTCAAAAATATCTTCTTCCAGGGTTACATAATTTTTGATATTCGGACGAGGTTTAACCGGTTTGGGAGCCTCCCCGCAATCTTCACAAGGGATTTCAACTTTTTTACAGGTCTGTGGCCCAAACATAGCCCCTCCGCAAGAGCGTCTGGTACAATCATTATCACCAAATATCGGACCTGAAAATTTACGATTTGATTTTTTCGGATTTGGTTTAAAATTATTTTTAAAAGTTGCCCGTCTGGCTTCTGTCTCACCATAAGCACGTTCAAGATTTCTATCAATCTGCCGACTGATTATTTTTACTTCGCCAGTATCGCTTGAATATGCCGGATTTCCGACACTCATGGCAATCAAGGTTATAAAAGTTATCACTAGCGCAGATTTTATAATTTTCATTAACTATGGCTCCTAACGTGTTTTCGCCGATTGTTTTCTTCGATAAGACAGAGCTTCGGCAATATGCATTTTAAGAACGTTTGTACTATTTTGCAAGTCCGCAATTGTTCTTGCTAACCGCAAAGTGCGATGATATGCCCGAGCCGAAAGGTGATTTTTATTTGCAAAAGAGATAAGCAGCTCTTCAGCATCCTTGTCCAGCTTGGTAACATCTTCCAAAAGCTGCCCTCTGAGCTGAGAATTAGTTGTAAGTTGCGGCTCATCAAGTTTAATAAATCTTTGTCTTTGAATTTCGCGGGCTTTAATAACTCTTTCTCTAATAACAGCCGAAGTTTCACCTTTCTTCACATCAGCCATTTCCCAAGGGCTAACCGCCGGAACATCAATATGAATATCAATACGGTCGAGCAACGGTCCCGATAATTTCGCCAAATATTCTTCGGCACATTTAGGTGCTCTTGCACATTCCAGCTCCGGATTACCGAAATTTCCGCACCGACAAGGATTCATGGCGGCAATCAACTGAAATTTGGCCGGATAAACCGTATGCGCATTAACGCGCGAGATTGTTACATAGCCGTTTTCAAGAGGTTGACGTAAAGCCTCCAAAGTCGAGCGGTTGAACTCCGGCAACTCATCTAAAAACAAAACCCCATTGTGAGCTAAAGAAATCTCGCCCGGAATTCCTTTGCGTCCGCCGCCAACCAGAGCCGGCGTTGATGCCGAATGATGCGGGTCACGATACGGACGATTAAAGCAAAGTTTGCCGTCTTTGAGCTCTCCTGCAATAGAGTGAATCATACTGGTTTCAAGCGCCTCTTGCGGGGTTAAAGGCGGCAAAATTGAAGGCAGCCTTGCCGCAAGCATAGATTTTCCGGCTCCCGGAGGGCCTGACATCAACAAATTATGCCCGCCCGCCGCAGCAATTTCTAAGGCTCTTTTGGCATTTTCCTGACCCTTTACGTCACTCATATCCAAAGTGCCGAAATCAGGCTTTTGTTCCACTATTTTTGGTAAAGGAATATTACCTTTTCCTTTGAAATGATTGATAAGGTTCAAGAGATTATCGGTTGCCAAAATGTCTTTAATACCAGACCACATAGCCTCTGCCCCTTGTGCTTCAGGGCAAATAATCCCTTTACCTAAAGAATTGGCATGAATTGCAACCGGCAACACCCCGTTGACCGAAATGATTGAGCCATCTAAACCAAGTTCTCCTAACACCACATAGCCCGATAGCTCTTCTTGTGGCACAACGCCCATACCGGCCAACAGCCCTAAAGCCACCGGCAAGTCAAAATGAGAACCTTCTTTGAGCATATCGGCAGGAGCCAAGTTAATGGTAATTCTTTTGGCCGGTAAAGAAAGCCCCAAAGATTGTAGGGCAGCTCTAACCCTTTCTTTGCTTTCAGCTACGGCTTTGTCCGGCAAACCAACGATTGTAAATGCAGGCAAACCTGAAGAAATTTGAACCTGCAAATCAACATCTAAAACTTCCAATCCGTTAAAAGCAACTGTGTTAACTCTTGCCAGCATTGTTTTAACCTGCTACCAACGCGGGGTAATTTCGCCCGGACGCCAACGACGTGAGGGATACCCGTTTGCCTTCAAAAAGTCATAATTAGCGGTTTTATAAGGAATATTACGAAAACGCACATATCCTTTTTCTTCAAAGAATTGGGCGCAAGTTTCAGCCGGTTCATATTTGGTGGAATAGCATCTGACAATCACACGCGTAAAGGGCTGCAACAGACTAATTTCTGTTTCCTCATTAGCATAGCGAAAGCGCCTCTGCGGCTGTATGGAAGTTGTTTCAACTTGGTTCATACAAGCACCAAGCAGGAGCAATCCGAATATGGCAAGATAACATTTTTTCATTTCACAACCGGTTTATAGTGATAATTTAAGCTATTTTTAGCTCAAAAAGATTAATTTATATTTAAATAATGCTTGAAATTTATGGATTTTGTTGTATATTTCGGACGTCCTTGCCGGTATTGGAATATCGGCTATACATTAACCGGTCGACCAATAAGGTCGGCTATTTGTTGAGAATCCATAAGGAGATTTATATATGGCAAATTATGAAAGCGTGCTGATTGCACGTCAAGATCTCGGTGCCTCTCAAGTAAGCTCAATCGTATCTGACTTGAGCGATGTCATCAAAAAAGAAGGCGGCGAGGTTGTTCGCGTTGATAACTGGGGTTTAAAAAATCTCGCTTATCGCATTAAGAAAAACCGCAAAGGTCACTACGTTGTAATGAACATTGCCGCTCCGGCAAAAGCCATCGCAGAATTTGAAAGAATTATGCGTTTCAACGAAGATATTATTCGTTACATGACGATTAAAGTTGATGAATTCAGTAAAGATTCTTCATCTTCCAGCGACAAAGATTCAGTTGAAGAATAGGAGAGGACGTAATGGCTAAACAAGTTTTCTTTAAGAGAAAAAAAGCTTGCCCGTTTTCAGGTGAAGACGGTCTCAAAATCGACTACAAAGATGTAAAATTGCTTTCAAGATACATCTCTGAAAAAGGTAAAATCATTCCTAGCCGCATCACCTCTGTTTCCGCAAAGAAACAAAGAGAATTGGCTAAGGCAATCAAACGTGCTCGTTACATCGGCTTGTTGCCGTTTGTTGCTCAATAGTGAAGGAGAATGACTATGGAAATTATCCTTTTGGAACATGTCGATAAATTAGGTAAAATGGGCGACAAAGTAAACGTAAAGAACGGTTATGCCCGTAACTACCTTTTGCCACAAAACAAAGCATTGCGCGCAACAGAAGCAAACGTTGCTTATTTTGAAAAACAAAAAGCCGAGTTAGAAGCTCACAACAAACAATTGTTGGATGCTGCTACTGCTAAAGCTGAAGCTTTGAAAGGTTACAGCGCTGTATTGATTCGTCAAGCAGCTGAAACCGGACAATTGTATGGTTCTGTTACCATCCGTGACATTGCCGCTGCAATTAAAGCTTCTGGTTTTGATGTAGAACGCCGTTGTGTTTACCTCGAAAACACCATTAAAGATTTGGGTGTTTACGAAGTAAAACTTAACTTGCACCCTGAAGTTTCACAAACTATTTTGGTAAACGTTGCCAGAACAGAAGATGAAGCTAAGAAGCAAGCAAAGGCTTACTCTCCGGCAGAATAAAAGTTTTCTAAAAACTTTTGCAATTAAAAAACACCTCTGATAATTTCAGAGGTGTTTTTTAATTGCAAAATAAAATAGTTTTAGTAATATGTTTCTTGCAATAGGGAGACCGGTTGTGGTGTCTGAAAAACATCTTAGTCAGAAAGAATCCTCCACTTTGGAGGAGTGCGTGATATAAGCCTTTGGTCGAATAAGCGTGACTGTCTCTGATTACAGTTTTTCAGCTCCTCCACCTTTTACCTAAAAGGTGGTTTTGCTTTTTTATAAAAACATATAAAAGTGAGGAGCTAAAAATGTTTGAAAAAATAAATGTGCAAATCAATGCCAAAGATTTGCGCACAACCATCGGGCGGGTGCTGGGAAGTTTGCTTTTGATTATTCGTTCAAAGCGCCAAATTACCCCAGAACAAGTCTGTAAAGAAACCAAAATCAATCTTAAAAGTTTAGAGAAAATCGAAAAAGGGCAATCAAGCCTTTATAACTTGGATATTGAAACTTTGATTGATTATTATGACCTTGAGGTCAGCTTGAATATTAAAGAAAAATAATTGATAAGTTTTTATCTCACAATGTCTTGTCGAGAGGGTGTTGGGGGAGGTTATGCGGGCAAAGAGATGATTAAACGTCAAAATAAACTCATATAGGCTTTACCGCATAATCAAAAACCGCTTGGTTCATCTCCAAGCGGTTTTTTTTGCAATACTTTCCCTAAAAAAATTAGAGATGAGAATTTAACCAACTAACCAAAGTTGATTGAGAATTCAAACCTACTTTAACGTCAACTTGTTTTCCGTCCTTAAACAAGAACATTGTCGGAATACTGCGGATTCCATATTGAGCGGCAGTATTAGGAGATTCATCAACGTTCATTTTGCAAATTTGGCATTTGTCGCCCATTTCTTTAGAAACTTCTTCCAAAATCGGACCCAATTGACGGCAAGGACCGCACCACTCAGCCCAAAAATCAACCAAAACCAGCCCTTTAGCTTTCAATACTTCATCTTCAAACTGGCTGTCAGTAATCTGTTTCATAGTCATTTACTCCCATAGTTTTAATTCCAGATACGTCTAATATAATTGAAAAAAATATTTATTAAAGACTTATTATCAAAAAACCTCACTCTATCTGCATAATTTGGGTTGTATCCGTCCATAACAAAAAGGTTTTGATTGTTTTTCCTTGATAAATTTTTTCAAGCAAAGACTTATAAGCCCGCAACTGCTTAAAATAAACTTCCGGCACTTCGGCCAAAGTTTTAGCCGCCGGACGATTAGTCTTAAAGTCAACAATCAAGACCTCATCTCCACTCACTACCAAACGGTCAATCTGAGCGGAAATAATCTTGCCATCAACCTCCCCGATAACCGGAACTTCGGCCTTTGAATCCGCACCAAACAATTTTCCAAATTGTTCGTTTTCCAATAATTTCATAATTTCGTTTTGGATTCGTTCAACTTGCGCATGAGAATATTCAGGTGCGTTTTTAGCCAAGAATTCGGCAATCACTTGCCTTTTATCAAAAGTTTGAACATCAGGCAAAAATTGCAACAATTTATGAATAATCCGTCCGCGTTGATAACGATTCGCCCCATCCTCCCCGATAGGAGAAACCAAAGCCACATCACTTTCATCTTCATCTGGTTTAGACGGCGTATAAGGCTTTGCAAGCGGATTTTCCTCCGGAGCATCCTCGCTTATCCATGGAAACTCAGGTCTAATAAAATCTCTTACCTGAGAAACACCTTTTTTCTTCACTTCCAATACTTGCTCGTTTTGATATTGGAGATTGCCCGCACCGTCATCTTCGGCAATTTTGCTCAAACCTTTTTTGCAGATTCCATACCAAGATTCATCTTTTTCGGCATTTTTCTTTCGATACCCGCAAACACACAACCTGTCTTCAGCACGGGTCAAAGCCACATAAAGCAATCTTTTGTATTCCTCATTGGCCAACAATACTTCTTCATCTTTAATTTTAATGCAGTTTTTATCATAATCTGCCGATGACAAGGGATAATAAAACACGTCATCCCAAAGCATACCGCCTTCTTTGCGAACATTAACCATTCTGATAGTATCCGGCAAAATCACGATTGGCGCTTGCAAACCCTTAGAGCCATGCACTGTCATAATCCGCACTGCATCAGCCTCGCTTTGCTCCAACTCACGTTTTATCTCAACCTCATCAGACCCAATCCATTGAATAAAGCCTTGCATTGTCGGAATATGTTCTTGCTCATAAGCCAAAGTCAAATTCATAAATTCATCTAAACCATCTTCAACTTCCAAGCCCATACGTTGCACAAACTTCCACCGCCCTTTTTGCTTATTCAAAACCGTGGAATAAAGCTCAAACGGACGCACATAATCCGCCAAATCCAACAATTCACGCAAGCTTTTATAGGTTTCAAAATATTTTTTATTGTCGCACAATCTGGTCCAAACAGATGCTCCTTTGCGGTTATAGCAAAGCTCAAACAAATCATCGTCATCAAGCCCGAAAAGAGGTGATTTCAGCACTTCTGCCAAAGTCAAATCATCACTGGGTAAAAGCAAAAACTTGCCCAACGACACCAAATCTTGCACCCCGATTTGCTCTAACAATTTAATTTTATCAACGCCCGCAACGTTAACACCGACATTTTTGCATTCGCGCACCATTTCCTCTACAAAACTGTTGCGCCGTTGCACCAAAATCATAAAATCGCGATACCTGACCAGCCGATTTTGCGAAATTAAAATATCACCGCTTTCAACCGATTGTTTAATCTTTAAGGCAATCATTTTTGCCAAACGAGACGAGGTCGAAACCCCGCTCACTCTTTCCACCGGCGGACGCCACATATCGGGATTATCGCCCTCCTCCGGCTCAACAACCGGCCAAAGTTCCACTCTGCCACCATCACCGATACGAAAAGGAATATGCGTAATATCTTCCCCTTCCGAAATCACACCGCTTTTGGCATAGTCATCCCCAAAAACCGTATTAACACAATCGAGCACCGCCGCGGTTGAGCGGAATGAAACCTCCAATTTTACTTCATCAAAATTATGCGCTTTCTCAGCAAAATACCGGCGCATTTTATCAAATTCTTTGGGGTCGGCTCCCTGAAAACTATAAATAGATTGCTTGCGGTCACCAACGGCAAAAACTGTTTTGTTAACCTCATCCAAATTATCAAAAAAGCCATCAGTCAAAGCGCGAATAATCGCCCATTGGTTTGGCGAGGTGTCTTGCGCCTCATCAATCAAAACATGGTCAATACCACCATCTAACTTATAAAGCACCCACTCGGCAACACTTCTGTCTTCCAGCAAATTTCTGGTTAAGACGATTAAATCTTCATAATCCATTTTCGAATGGATTTTCTTAAAATAATTATACCCGCCGATAAGTTCTTCTGCCAAAGTTAACACTGCCGAGGTTGAGGTAAAAACTCTAACTGCCGCCAGTTTGCTTTCCAGCTCAATCAATTTTTCGGCTTGTCCAAAGAAAATCTCTTCCAAGCGCGGTTCACTGGCCAAGGCGCCTTTTGTTCCGGCTTTGGCTCTTGGTTTTCCTTCGGTTAAGAATAAATTTTTATAAACCTTAAAATCCTGCAGAGGAAAATCTCTTTCCGCTAAACCAGCCAAAATTTCCGCTTTTTTGACATCCGTTGAGCTTCCCTGAAACCACGCATTTTGTACCGCTTTCAAATCACTGCGGCTAATGTTTTTCATAAACTCAGCCACCAAAGATTCTTCCGTATCGCCAAGTCGAACATCTAATTTTTCAGCCAAAGCTTCAAGCAATACTTGCTTATTTGAGTAATTCAAAAAGAGCTTAGTGATTTTGTTTCGATTCTCAGCCAAACTTCCCATAATTTCCGGAAACTTAAATTCGCTGACTTTTTTGGTTAAATACCCCAACGCCTGCGCCACATCACTCATGGGCTCGTCTTCAATTTTTTTGAGGAGTTTTTTTTGAATTTCAGCCAATGCCTCATCGGCGGTTCTGTCATCCATCACCTCAAAATAAGGCGATATTTTAGCCTCCAACGGAAATCTTTTCAAAATCTCCTGACAAAAACTATGAATGGTCTGAATTTTCATGCCACCCGGTGTATCAAGTAACACCGCAAACAGCTGTCTGGCCGTTGCCTCCAGCTTGGCATAATCTTTTTGTTCGGCCGGAAGTTGCCCCAATAAAGCCTGCAGTTCTTTGTGCAAATCATCTTCACTTGCCACCGCCCAACGACTTAATCTTCCGGCAATACGCGAGCTCATCTCCACCGCCGCCGCTTTTGTGTAGGTCAAGCACAAGATTTTAGAAGGCTTTACGCCGTTTAGCAAAATTCTCAAAACTCTGTCTGACAACACCTTGGTCTTGCCCGTTCCGGCAGAAGCCTCCACCCACACCGAGCGTAACGGATTAGCCGCTTTTCTTTGTTGCAAAGTTGCCAGCCCACCGCGTTTTTCGCGCTGAAGTTTAACCTCTTCTTGCCTATTTGTGCCGTTATTAGTCGTCATCTTCCACCACCGACCATTCTTTTACTCTTGCCAAATGCTCATAATCCGAATATTTAGGCGCATATTTTGGGTTTGGCTTGCTGATATAAGCCGTATCTTGAAAATCAAACAAGCTCACCAACTCTCGCAAATTGGTCAAATTCTTATTGAGCACTTCATCAATATCTTCATCCAAAGCCGTTTCTTTTTTGCCCAATTGCCAATACATCAAAGCCGCCACTTCTTTGGCTTTCAACCCCTCAAAGCCGCCGTTTTGCGCAATAATTCCCTCTATTGGCAACTGTGGCGCATAACCGGCTTTCACTTCTTTGGGTGAACGAGCCTGACCGGTCTTGTAGTCAATAATATTAACTTTGCCATCTCTTGTTTCATCGATTCTATCGGCTCTGGCTGTTACCGTAAACACACCGGCCGGCGCCTCAAAACTATAACATCCCTGAACTTCATTATAAACCGTACTGACCTCATCGCGATAAGAGCCTTCTTTGCTTACCAACCAATCAACCGTTTTTTCAAAATTAGGCCACCAAAAAGCCTTAGTCTCAGAAGCAATTTCATTTTCCTTAAAATACTTTTCACCCAAAGCCAAAAGTTCTTCTTTGGCATTTTGCGGAAATTGGTGATTATACTTGCGATTAAACTCTTCCAATACGGCATGAATAATTGTTCCGTAATCGGCAAAAGTCACATCTTGCTCCAAATCATCAAGTTTTTTGAGTTTTAGAATATATTTTGCAAAAATAATATACGGGTCGCGCATCCAATTCTCAATGGCGCTGGCCGAAAGTTCTCTCGGACGAGCCTCAACCGGCGGTTTTGGACAAGGCGGCAAAAGGCGTTTAAAATCTTCGCTCCTATCCAAAAATCTCGCCCACATCCGAAAAGCATTGTCTTCCAGTTTTTCAATCGGAATATTCAAGGCAGCCAATACTGTTTCCAAACGCATCCACCAACGAGACTTCACCATTGGGGTTCCCATCACCCGCTCGGCTCTCACCAAATAAACCTCATCATTGGCCAAGAGTTGGCTAAAATCATAAGCCCCGACGCCGATATTTCGCTCCGGCAGAGGAAACCCGAATTGTCTTTTCATTGGTCTTGACATCCACGGGTCGGCACTCACCGCCAATGGCCAAATATTTTCATTAACCTCACCGATAATCACGCGGTCAAAATGCGAAAATCTGGCCTCTATTGGTCCCAAAATACTCAAACGCGGGTGTGTTCCATATTTTGGTCGAACCGTAACTCCGGTCATCAAAGCCTCAAACAAGCCCAAATATTCCGCACCGCCGATTGCCCCCAAAACTTGCGCATCGGCATACAAATCGGCAATAAAGGCTGCTCCGGCTTCTCCGGCATCACCTTTCCACAAGATTTTATCACCGGTTTTATCTTCCGTTGCCGCCAGTTTTTCAGCCACCTGAATATGCGTTGCCAATAATTGCTTAAAATCCACCATCGGTGCATGAATCATCTCATAGAGCGGACGCAAGTTTTCTTTAATACCATCAATCAAGGCTTGACTTTCCGAGCTGACCTCTCCGCCATTGCGCAAAACTTGCCGTTCATATTCTCTGGCCAATTTACGCACATTAAAACCGCCTTGCCCCAAACAATTCAACGGGTGCTTTAATAACGCAAGCAAAACCGTATCTCTGAAATCGCTCTGACAAACCTCAAGCACAAGCCGTAAAAATATTCCAAGCGGGGTTAACCCCAAAGGACAACCGGCTGAATCATCAACTTTCAAATTCCAGCGTTGCAACTCGGCCGCCACGCGTCTGGCCAAATTTCTGTCAGAGGTAACAAGAGCAGCAGTTTTTTCAGGAATTTCCAGTGTTTCTCGCATCATCAAGGCAATACTGAGCGCTTCTTCGCGAATATCCGTACAATTCACCAAAGCAATGCCGTTGACCGCATCAAACTTAATTCCTTTTTGAGCAATATCGCGCCATTTATCGGTTGTAACCGCCGGACGCATAATCTCACTCACCAAAATATTTCGATTCTCATTTTGCGGGGCTTGCAAATCAGGAATATCACTGCGAGATATTTCCAAATAATCCAACAATTCTTTTATTTCAAATTGAGGATGTGTTTCATCAATTTTTTCCCAAGCCTCATCTTCCAAATACTTATCGATTCCGGCCAAATAAAGCTCACCTTTTTCAAGCCCGAGCACGGTCTTAACCAGCTCTTTCATCAAAGGGAAGGCAGCCGTTGTGCCGGCAATCACGATTCTTTTTTGGGTAGAACAAGTTTTCCAATACTCAATTTCAGCTTTCAAGAGTTGATTGCGCCTAAAAGCAGCATCAACCTTACCCTTTTCTTTTAGAATTTCAGGCCAATAGGTAGTAATAATTTCCAAAAATTTGAGAGTTTCTTGCCAATGGGTTGCATATTCATCCGGCACCAAATCAGATAAATTCTTAAAATCCAACCCCAAATTATCAGCCATATCAATCAAAGAGGCAAGCTCTTGCGCCAAAAAACACGCCTGATTAGCGGCTAATTTTTCAATTCCGTATTCAACAGGTTTTGCCATCACAATTTTGGTAAACAAGAGTAAACGCTCCACTCTTGAGATGGCAGGAGAAAGCTCTTTTAACACACCTCTTAAGTCAAACCCACTCAAAAACAGCTCATCTTCTTCCACATCTCCAAGAGGCGACATCTGCGGCAACAAAGTCGGCTGAGCTCCTTGCAAGCGCACAAAAGCATCTTTGAGGGTTTTAACCGCACGTCTGTTTGGCAACAAAAACAACACATCGGTTAATCCCAAAGGATTATCCTGATATTCTCTCAAAAACTTCTCAGCCAAGACATCAGCCAGTGCGCAACCGGCCGGAATATTAAATACATTACTCATCATGCAAGAGAGTTTAAAACAGATAAGGAAATAGTCAAATACAAATTATTTTGCCAAGAACAAAAATTAAACTTGTTTTCTTGATAATAAAATGTTATTACAAAGCAGATTTATAAAAAGCGGAAAACAATGTCATCATTAAATAATTACGAAAAAGGCTACCTGCCGCCTCGAATTACGGCAGTACGCTTAGCTAATGCCTATTTACAGGAAAGAGTTTACAATGGCTCCAATCAAAGAATCATCTTTGAGCATGGAATTCATGTGTTTAATGTTGCCAAAATCGCGGAGAACATTGCCGCCAAAACCAAAACTCTTAATCCCGAAACAGCTTATGTTTTAGGTCTTTTGCATGACATCGGCCGCATCAAAGATGAAACGGTAACCAAAGTTCCGCATAGCCTGGAAGGGTATAACTATCTCCGTAAAATCGGTTATCCGGACGTTGCCCCCATCTGCATCACACACAATTTTATTGATCCCAACATCAAAGCAGATGACTTTCCTACTTATGATGAAAAATCATTTAAGTTTGCTCAAAACTATCTCAAAAAAATAAAATATAATGACTATGACCGCCTTATTCAGTTAGCAGACTTATTTTCTCGCGGCAAAGAAATTATGAGCATTCGCCAACGCCTGGATAAGAATAAACAATTCTATCACATCAAAAACTTGTCTTATGAAGACAAAGCCTTTGACCTGCGTGACTATTTCAATAAAAAATACCAAATTGATGTTGAACAGATTGTAGCTGACACCTTTAATCTGCACAAGCACACACACACCAATGATGACCGCGCAGTATTTTTGATTTTACCGCCCGCTCAAAACTACATGGCTTATAAAAACAAGCGCTCAATTATCTAAAACAGAGGATTCTCTCTAAAATATTTTTCCGCCACTTGGGTAGCCTCTGGATTTCCGACATGGAACCATTTTCCTTTATGGATATAATATCCCAAGCGATGATTTTTTTCGAGCTTATCAAAAATATCAATCAGCCAATAGCGCCCTTCTGGTTCATTATCAAACACTCTCGGATGAACAATCAAAACTCCGCCATACAAATATTTTGATTGCTTTTCAGGTGTTTTTCTCCGCACCGGAAGACCTTGTTCATCAATATCATAATCGCCGTTTTTCATCGTCTGGAAAGAATTTTCAAGCGGCAACATCATCAACATCATATCAAATTTGTCGTCATCCCAGGCATCAATCATTTCTTTAATTAAATTACCGCCTTCAGCCTCGGTCCACAGAGCATCGCTATTGACCACCACAAAAGGCTCTCTCTTCATCTTCGGCAAAGCGTGTTTAATTCCGCCACCGGTTTCCAAAGCCTCTTCTTCTTCCGAAAAAATAAAATTCAAAGCATTTTCTTGGCGCAAATGCTCTTTAATCATATCGCCTTTATAGCACAGATTAACCACACAATCTTTAATTCCGGCATTTTTCAAACGTTTAACATTATAGTCAATCAAACATTTTCCGGCCACTTCGACTAAAGGTTTGGGTTTATCATCCGTCAACTGCAACATTCTCTTTCCTCTACCGGCAGCCAAAATAAACCCTTGTGTAATCTGCGTCATAAATCAATCCTTTTCATCAAAACAAAAAAAGAGGGAAAATCCCTCTTTTCTTTTTAACGTTAATTACCAAAAATTTCATTAACAAATTTTTCCAAAGCTCTGCCGCGGTGAGAAATTTTATCTTTTTCTTCATGCGACATCTGCGCAAAAGTCCGACCATCACCCTCTTTGGGCACAAAAATCGGGTCAAAACCGAAACCACCGTCTCCTTGCTTTTGCAAAGCAATTTCGCCATCAACAAAACCCTTAAACAAAGCTGCGCTTTCCAAGTTTTCGGGCATAGCCAAAGCCAAACAACAAGCAAAATGAGCACCTCTGCCTTTTTTGGGAGATTTTTCCAAAGCATCGTTTAATTCGGCCAAGAGCATATCCATACCTTTGTCAAAGTCACGATTTGGCGCATAGCGAGCCGAATAAACCCCCGGACGACCACCAAGAGCATCAACACACAAACCAGAATCATCTGCCAAACAAGGAAGCCCTGACATTTTAGCCATTTCCAAAGCTTTTAAAGAAGCATTTCCTTCAAAAGTCGTTGCAGTTTCTTCCACATCCGGCAAATTAAGCTCTGCGGCAGATACAACTTCAACGCCGAAAGGTTTCAGCATTTTTCTGATTTCATCAACTTTGCCCTGATTGTGCGAGGCAATAACGAGTTTTTCAATTTTTTTCATAACTTCTGCTTTTTTGGTTCAACATCTAATATTTTAATAATCTCAAAGTTTCACTAAAATATCAGATAATTTTTGTTTGTAAAGGTTAGTCTTTGAGAGCCTCATGCTGTTTGGTAATTAATTGTTTAATTCCACCTTTTGCCAAACTCAACAATTCAGCAAAATCACTTTCTTCAAAAGGATTTCCTTCAGCTGTTCCCTGAATTTCAACAATCTTGCCGCTTTCTGTCAGCACAAAGTTCATATCTGCCTGAGCATTTGAATCTTCCAAATAATCCACATCGGCAACCTTATTTCCTTCATGAATAGCACAAGAAATAGCAGCCACATATTCTTGAATGGGATTTTCTTTAATTTTTTTCTCAGCCAAGAGTTTTTGCATAGCCAAAGACAAAGCCACAAATCCGCCTGTAATAGAGGCTGTGCGCGTTCCTCCGTCAGCTTGAATCACATCACAATCCACACACAAAGAAATATCTTTCATCTTTGTCAAGTCAACCACCGCCCGCAAAGACCTACCTATTAGGCGTTGAATTTCTTGCGTTCTGCCTGATGGTTTTTTGGATTCTCTAGGTACTCTGACTTGGGTTGCACGCGGCAGCATACCATATTCAGCAGTAATCCACCCCTTATTTTGCCCTTTCAGCCAAGCTGGAACTTTTTCTTCCATACTCACGGTACAAACCACATGAGTATTACCGCATTTAATCAGGCAAGAGCCCTCGGCATAAGGGTTAAAATTAGGAATAATCTCGACTTGACGAATTTCGTCATTTTGACGTCCTGAATGTCTCATTTTCACATCTCTTTTCAGTTACATTAAATAAATATTTAAAGGTTACAAATGTCCGAATTTCAATAAATTATAATATTTATACAAAGACCCGTCTTTAACGTTCCAGCCAAAATCTTTCATCATGGCATTTTTCTTCATTTCCGTAATGACATTTGCATTTTCATAAAAAGTATTTAAGGCTTTCTGTAAAGTCTCAGCATAAGCATTAACATTATTTTTCAGCCGTTGCGCCGTCAAATTAGCTCCATAGACCCGACGCCCGTCAGCAAAAAATACTTCGGTTCTAAAACCATCAACCCCATCTTCAACCGTATCAACCAAACCACCTGTTGACATAGCAATCGGCAAAGTTCCTTTAGCCATAGCCTCCATTTGGGTTAAACCGCAAGGTTCAAATCGGCAAGGCATAAAATAGAAATCAGACGCAAGCTGAATGGCGTATGCAAACTGGTCGCGATAACCTCTGAAAACAAAAATTCTCTTAGCTGCTTTAGGATTAATTTTTGCAACTTTATCTTTCAAATTCTGCAACATTGCAAAATTTTTATCATCACCGGCACCACCCAACACCAAAATCGGTAATTCTTTTTTGAAATCATCAAATTGATGAACGATTTTCAAAAAAGCCTGTGCCAAAATATCATAACCTTTTTGCTCAACCAAACGACTGGTAGCACACAAAATCGGCGTTTGAGCCGGATTTTTAACCTCTTGAGAAATATCTTCAAACTTATAAGTATCAATTAAAGGAATAACGGAATCTTTATAAGTTTTATCAGCTGCAATTTTAGAAATAAGTTTAATAAATTCTTCTTTATTATGATTTTTTGCATCCAACTGATTTTCATCAAACACTCTAAAATCCGTTACTTTGAAATAATCATTAATTGCAGAAATTTTATCTTTATTGGGCGAGATAAATTTTTTCTCATACCCGTTCACAATTCCAAAAAAGGTTCTGTGGTCTTTTCTAATTTTCAAAATATCACGAAAATCAAAACCAAATCCCAATTCTTTAGACACTTCTTCCATATAGTTTTTGGATACGGTTACCACTCTGTCCGCCAAATGAAAATTACAAGAAGCCTGATTATAAGTATCATGCACAATCAAGGTATTGGTTGCCCTAGGATTGCTGTTTTTAATGGCCTTTGCATTTTTAAACACCACGGTTGCCGCGTCTTCGTAAAGTGAGTTTAAGATTTTAGCCGTATTATGAAAATCCCAACCTTGATACCCCAAATGGTGAGCAATATGAACAATCGGCAAAGTCTTAAGTTTATTGGCTAAATCAGAAGAAATTTTTTGGTTTATGAGTAAAGCATTTGATAAATACTTAGTCAAACCTGATATTGCACCGCTGTGCCAGTCATTCGCCAACAAAACATTCGGCGGTGTAATTTGACTAAGTTTTCCATCAAACACTTCTTTAAGCAAACAATAAACCGACTTAGAAAAGAAAGCAAAACGCTCAACCTCATTAACCCCAAATTCATTATAAACATAACATCCATCCTGAGCCGAAGGATTATCTTTATGAGGATTAATCGAGAAAAAGCGATTATTTTCAAAAAAGATATGCTTAACGTGATTAAATTCGCCCAAATAAACATTGACCTTATACTTAACGAGCGCTTGTTTTTCACTCAAAAAAGGCACGATTAAAGTCATAATTTTTTGAAGATTAATTTCTTTGTTTTCAGAGCCGAGATAAATATTTTCGCCATTGAAAAGAGTTTTTTTCTTACCGGTATTTCCCAAATACAAAGGAGTAAGTACCGAAATTTCATCACCGTTTGAAGCAAAAACTTCATTAAAAACTTCCGGCAACTCCGAAGCCACCATACCCAAGCCGCCCATTTTCATAAAATGAGCCGTTTCGGCAGAAATCATCCAAGCATTAACATTTTTAATTTCTGGCCAAGGATCGCGTCCCAAACATTGTTTTTTAGAAAAATTTTGAATTTCAGAGAGAAAGGGGTCATTAACCACCCCGTAAGAGAGGAGAAATTTCTTTTTATTAAATGCCTTTGGCAAAGGCTTAAATTGGTTTTGCACATCAAAAATCACTGCATTGGCATTCATCTCGCACTCACTAGAACAACAAAAAATAATTTCTACTCACGGTAACTCAAGCGACAACGATGCCTCTTTTGAATATATCGCAGATATGCTCTTGACTTGTCAGACATTAGTTACTAAATTTCCTAATATATACACGCTTTCAAAAAAAATTTAAAGAGGAAAAATGATGAATAAGTTCAAAAAAAAACAGGCTGAAGAAAAAGAAGAAATGACAGAAGAACTCAAGGAAGCAGAGGAAGAAATTTCTGAAGAAAAACCTGAGGAAGAAGTCTCAACCGACGATGAGGAATTAGAAAAATTAAAAGCCGAAAATCGTCAGTTAAAAGAAGACTTTCTAAGGGCTTACGCCGATGCGGAAAACACCAAAAAACGCTGTGCGCAAGAAATTGAAAAGAACAACAAATACGCCATTTCCTCTTTTGCAAAAGACTTATTAAGCGTTGCCGACAATTTGCATCGTGCGATTGAGGCTGTTGATAACCAAAATTCTGGAGACTGCGAAGCACTCCGTAAGGGTGTTGAATTAACCGAAAACGAGTTAAGCAAAGTCTTCAACAAATTCGGCATAAAGAAGATGGAAATTCTTGGTACCGTTTTTGACCCGAACTATCATCAGGTCATCCAAGAAGTAGAAGATAAAACCAAACCCAATGGAACCATTATAGCCGAACTGCAAACCGGTTATATGATAAACGACCGCATTTTGCGAGAAGCCATGGTCGTTGTTACCAAAGCTTAAAAAACAAAAGCGGGGCTTTCTCCCCGCTTTTGTTTTTTTTCTTGCGACAGATTATCTCCCATACAACAAGGCATGGACACTCGTGTCATCAAGTTTTGGGATTAAACGTCCCACGTTTATGCGCTCAAACGCGCTGCGTTTGTTACAAGACTTCACGTCTTCCCACATGGTCAGCCGCCGAAATCAAACCTTCTTGTTCCATACGGTCAATAAGCGATGCGGCTCGGTTATAGCCGATTCTCAACTTGCGTTGAATATAGCTGGTTGAAGCTTTTTTGTCTTGCTGAACAATCGCCACGGCTTGAGCATATAAGTCATCATCACCGCCGCCGCCAAATTCACCTTTATCAAACACGGCGCCACTATCTTTTTCATTAAGTTCTCCGGCAGTAACGGCTTCCACATATTCCGGCTCTTTTTGCGATTTAATAAATTCAACCACACCTTCAATTTCGGCATCACTGGCAAAAGCACCGTGAATACGAATAGGACGCAAACCGGCCGGCATATAAAGCATATCACCTTTACCAAGCAATTGTTCGGCACCCTGCTCGCCCAAAATCGTTCGGCTATCGATTTTTGATGTAACTTGGAACGAAATACGGGTTGGGAAGTTCGCCTTAATCGTACCGGTAATAACGTCAACGGACGGACGTTGAGTTGACATAATCAAGTGCAAACCGGCAGCACGCGCCATTTGCGCCAAACGCTGAATTGCCGCTTCAACTTCTTTTCCGGCAACAAGCATTAAATCGGCCATTTCATCAACCACAATAACGATATACGGCAACGGGGTCAAATCAAGCTCTTGTTCTTCATAAATCGGCTTTCCGGTTTCGCTGTCAAATCCGGTTTGTACCGTTCTTTTGACTGATTTTCCACTGGCTCTGAGCTCGGCTAATTTTTGGTTATAGCCGGCAATATTTCGAACATTGAGCTGAGCCATAGCCCGATAACGATCTTCCATTTCTTTAACCGCCCATTTGAGACCAACCACCGCCTTAGCCGGATCGGTAATAACCGGCGTTAACAAATGCGGAATTCCGTTATACATAGAAAACTCAAGCATTTTCGGGTCAATCATGATGAGTTTACATTCATCAGGACGCATTCTAAACAGCAAAGACAAAATCATCGAGTTAACCCCGACCGACTTACCGGAACCGGTTGTACCGGCAACCAACAAGTGCGGCATCTTACTCAAATCGGCATAAACATCTTTACCCCCGATATCTTTACCCAAAACCACATTAAGTTCGTTTTTGGAATTCATAAAATCAGGGTCTTCAAACAAATCACGCAACCAAACCGTTTCGCGATTTTTGTTTGGCAACTCAATACCGATTGTATTGCACCCCGGCACCACGGCAATACGTACCGAAATCACCGACATTGAGCGGGCAATATCATCAGCCAAACCAATAACGCGAGCCGATTTTGTTCCAGGAGCAGGTTCTAATTCATATAAAGTAACCACCGGTCCCGGACGAACTTTCACGATTTTTCCGTTCACACCGAATTCTTGCAATACATTTTCCAAATCTCTGGCAATGGCGTCTAATTCTTCCTTGTTAACCTTATTTCCACCGGTATCTTTCGGACGTTTTAACAAGTCAATGCTCGGGCGTTGGTAGCCATCATCCGCATTATCAAATTTTTTATCAGAAGAAGACTTTCCTGACGCAACTTCTTTTTTCTTAACATCAGCTTTTTTAGGTTCTTCAGAAGTTGCAATTTGTCTTTCTCCAAACCCCGGTTCAATCCGCTCATACGATTCCTTATCTTTTTTAGACTTTTTCTCTTTTTTAGCTTTTTGAGGAATATCCTCTTCTTCATTGTCATTTTCTTTATCCAAATGGAAGTTAAATTTATTTCTCCATCCAAACATCACCTTAAAGGCTCTAGCCAAAGCTAATACAACCCCCAAAACAGCCAAAGAAATACTCTTTCCGAGCCAAGCCCAAGATTTATAAGTAATACCCAAAGCAAAATCAAAAGCCAAAATACTCAAAATCAACAACAACGCGCCGACCCACACCTGCGCATAACCATATGTATAAATAAGATTAACAAAGCTCAAAATATGGCGGCTCCAAAATTTGCCCATAAAACCGCCCATTTCAAAAGCACCCATCCAAGAAGGCAACAAGCTCAAGAAAGCAGCAAAGGTATTAAAACCGATAACCCAAGCAAAAAACCGAGCATAAGGACTAAAAAACTCTCTTTGACGCACCAAATCATATCCCCATTTCAAGGGAATAATCAAAAATACCGGAGCAGCCAAACCGAGCCCCACAAGGGCACAATCAGCCAAATAAGCCCCGATTTTTCCTAAATAGTTTTGAATAGGAAAGGCATTAACAGCATTTGCACCGCTATCGGCCGTATGATAAGAGCAGATAGCCCCCAACACAAACAAACAAAACAAAAAGAGAGCTAAGCCGAGCACTCTTTCACTCCATTTACGCAACCAAGATTTTTGCTTTTTTACCTTTTTTTTAGCCATTTAACTCACCTGTGAATCTAAAAATTGAGAGCATTATAAAAGAAAATAATCAACAGATTATTAATTTATTTGGAGGAATTCTGACTAAATGGTCATTAAAACTTGACTTTTGCGCGAAAAAAGCTAAATCTGAAATCCGAAGACTAATAACAACAGAGGTTTTTTACATGAAATATACCTTCGTATTCCCGGGCCAAGGTTCACAATTTGTCGGCATGGGAAAAGAATTGGCAGATAACTTTAAGTCTGCAAAAGACGTCTTCCAAGAAGTCAACGAAGCCATCTCACAAGATTTATTCAAATTAATGGTTGAAGGACCGGAACATGAGCTCACCTTAACGGCCAATGCTCAACCGGCTCTTATGGCACATTCTATGGCTGTTGTTCGCGTCTTGGAAAAAGATTTTGGCATAAAATTAAAAGACAAGGCAAGTTTTGTTGCCGGTCATTCTCTTGGTGAATATTCCGCCGCTTGCGCAGCTGGAGTATTTTCATTAAGCGACACGGCCAAATTGCTCCGCACTCGTGGTGAAGCCATGCAACAAGCCGTTCCGGTCGGAGTTGGCGGTATGGCAGCTGTTATCGGTGTTTCTTACCAAGATGTTCAAGCCTTAGCTGAAGCTTGCAGTGATGAAAACACAATCTGTGTTGCCGCAAACGACAATGCCGATGGTCAGGTTGTTTTATCAGGCCACATGAAAGCCATTGAAAAAGCAGTTGAAATTGCTTCCGAATTTGGCGCCAAACGCTGTATCAAACTTCCGGTAAGTGCTCCATTCCACAGCCCCTTGATGAAACCGGCTGCTGAAGTTATGGCTAAAGCCTTATCAGAAGTTAAAGCCAACCGCGCTGAAATTCCTTTAATCGCCAACGTATTAGCCACATCTATTCAAGACGAAAAAGAAATCGTCAAACACTTGGTAGAACAAGTTACCGGCTCTGTTCGTTGGAGAGAAAGCGTAAATTATATGTCCGAACAAGGAGTTACGGATGTTGTTGAGTTAGGAGCAGGAAAAGTCCTCTCCGGTATTATTAAACGCGGACACAAAGAGATGAACGCACTATCAGTTGGTTCTGTCGCCGAGATAGAAGCACTGGCAAAAGATTTATAATAACCCAAAGAAAGGATTCAAAATGTTTGAATTACACGATAAAGTAGCTTTGATAACCGGTGCAGCCGGCGGTCTTGGTGATAAAATTGCCCGCACTTTGCACAAACAAGGTGCAACTTTGGCTTTGACCGATATGCGTGCCGAACCAATGGAAAAATTAAAAGCCGAATTAGGCGACAGAGTAGAAATTTTCACTGCTAACTTGACCAATCCGGAAGATGTTAAAAACTTGGTATCACAAGTTGAAGAAAAATTAGGCCGTATTGATATTTTGGTAAACAACGCCGGCTTAACCAGAGATAACCTTTTCATTCGCATGAGCGATGAAGATTGGCAATTAGTATTAGACGTTAACCTTTCTGCCGGTTTCAAATTAGCCAAAGCTGCTGTCAGAGGCATGATGAAACGTCGTTTTGGCCGTATTATCGGTATTGCATCTGTTGTTGGTGTAACCGGAAACGCCGGACAAGCTAACTACTCAGCCTCTAAAGCCGGTATGATTGCCATGAACAAATGCTTGGCACAAGAAGTTGGTTCTCGCGGTATTACCGTAAACTCCATTGCTCCTGGCTTTATTCGTACACCGATGACCGATGTTTTGCCAGACGATGTAAAAGCCAACCTTTTGGCTAAGATTCCTGAAGGCAAACTTGGTGAAGCTCAAGATATCGCCAATGTTGTTGCTTTCTTGGCCTCAGATGAAGCTCAATACATCACCGGCCAAACCATTAACATTAATGGCGGTATGGCAATGATTTAATTGCCCAAAGAATCAAAAAAAGCACCTTCTGCCTCCTGACAGAGGGTGTTTTTTTATCTCAAAAAAAACATAAAACTTACGAAATCTTCATTTATTTTGCATTATATGAAAAATAATAGTTTTCTTTCTAAGAAAATTGGATATAATCGGCTCAAAACAGCTAGCTAGAAATTTTATGAATAAACTAAACAAATATATAATAAAACAGATAATGGTTGGTTTTCTGTTAGTGACATTCTCTCTGATGTCAATTATCTGGTTAACCCAATCATTGCGTTTTGTAGAAATGGTCACCAACAAAGGTTTACCGGTTATTTTGTTCGTCAAAATGACCTCTTTGCTTATGCCCAGAATATTTGTTATATTAGCCCCGATAGCATTATTCGTTTCCACACTTTTCGTATATAATCGGATGCTTTCAGACCGAGAACTTGTTGTTATGAAAGCTGCCGGCATTAGCCCGTGGGCCTGCGCCAAAGGGGCAATGTACATAGGCTTATTTATGTCTTTCTTTAACCTTTACGTTAACAATATTGTTATTCCCGCAGCCGAAAAAGCCTTCAATGAATTAGAATGGGAAGTCAAAAACGATGTATCACACCTTATGTTTAGAGAAGGTGAATTCACAGATGTTCAATACAATTTAACCGTATTTATTACAAAACACGAAAAAGACGGCTCCGTCAGCGGCATTTTGGTAAATGACGAAAGAACCCCTGGTAGCAAGATGACCATATCTGCCCAAAAAGGGCGAGTAATTTATACGGCTAAAGGTCCGCGCTTAATAATGATAAACGGGGTAAGGCAAGAAATAAACTACAATAACGGACAATTCTCATCATTGTCATTCAATCGTTATTCTGTTGATTTTGACACCAAAAGCCCTACACATGAAAAAGAAACCGGCGCCAGAGAAAGATCTCTTTGGGAGCTATTAAACGCCAGAGATGATACCACTCTCACCAAAAATGAGGTTAATCGTTACATTGTTGAAGGCAACAAACGCATCCTTATGCCGATGTATAATCTCATATTTGCCCTTATGGCTTGTACAGGTTTATTAGTCGGCAATTTCAACCGCCGCGGCCAAGGAAAAATCATTACAATTTCAATTATCGGCATGGTAGCCGTCCAAGCTTGCGACCTTATTTTTGGTAATTTGGCAACCAAACATTTATACTTGTTGCCCTTGCTTTATCTCAATTTCTTGCTACCGCTGTTAATTTGCATTTATATGCTGCTGTTTTATAATCCAGCCTTTTTCGTTCGCCGCAAAAAACCTGAGGATATGATAAATGACTAAACTCAGGCTTTCTTCACTATTTTTAAGTTGCATTTTAGCGCTCCATTTAGGAACGGCCTTAGCTGTTGAAATGAAAGAACCTGTTCCCGGAACCAAAATGAGCAAGGTCAGCCCCAAACCATTTGGCAGTTTGGAACAAAACAGCAATATAACCAACTTTATGACCCCTGTTCCTATAGAAAGACAAACTAAAGAAGTTTATTTCAGTGCCAATGAAATAGAAAACAACCAAAATTTAGAAACAATTACGGCCATAGGTGATGTTAACATTATCCGCAACGGACTAACCTTAAATGCAGATAAAGTTATTTATAATCAAAGAGATGACGTTGTAACAGCGGTTGGTAATGTTCGTATGATTGATGCCGACAACAATGTTGTTTTTTCGGACTATGTCATATTAACCAATCAAATGTCACAAGGCGAGATGGAAAACATCAAAATCATCATGAAAGATGAAAGCCGCATAGCAGCCCGTCGTGTCAGAACCTATCCTAATAACAATAAAATAATGCACAACGCAGTTTATTCTCCTTGCGATGTTTGCACTCTAAATCCAAATCCTTTATGGCAACTAAAAGCCAGAAAAATCAAACAAGACGCCGAAAGTCAAAATGTTTACTACAAAGACGCCATACTTGAAATAAAAGGTGTTCCGGTATTTTACACACCCTTTTTATCACATCCAGATCCAACTGTAAAACGCCGTTCAGGCTTTTTAATTCCTAGTTTTGGTTCAAGCAGTTATCTTGATGGCTTTTTACAACCTCGCTATTTCTGGGACTTGTCTCCGCATGACAATTTAACATTTTCACCGATTTTGAGCACCAATCACGGATTGATTTTAGATGCCGAATATAGCGGATATTTTGAAAAAGGTTATTTAACAACGCAAGGTTCCGTCATGAAAGATGACGATGATGATGAAACCAGAGGCAACTTATCATTACAAGCACGATATGAACTAAATGATTATTGGGTATCAGACATTGATTTAAATTACGTCTCCGATTCCCTTTATTTAAAAGACTTGTCATTACCTAAAAAAGAAGACGCCTGGTTAACCTCCAGTGCCAAATTACAAGGATTTGACAATCGTAACTATGCTTCCATAGAAGCATATTATTACAAGTTAATTAGCTACGACTTACAAGTACTGAATGCTCAAGAATTTAGACGTCGTAAATATGATAAACCTTACGCTCTTCCGCTCATTACTTACGAAAACGTTAGTGAACCAGGACAATATGGAGCTTATTTCAAAAACACATTTGACTTTGCCTCAGTTATGAGAGAAGAAGATGTCAGTTCGCAAAGAATGACCATGATAAATTCATGGAATTTACCTTATACCAGTCCATATGGTGAAAAATATCGTTTGGTAGCATCAGTAAAATCCGACGCCTACTATATAGATAATTACACCAACCCCGATAATGAAAAATTCACCGGTGAAACAGGTCGCATTTTTCCACAATTAGGTTTAGAATGGAAAATGCCGTTTGTTAAAGCAACCGACACTTCTCGTCATATTATCGAACCGGTTGTTGTTGCTGTTGCAGCGCCCAATGGCGGAAATAAAACAGATAAGATCCCCAATGAAGATAGCCAAAATTCAGACCTTGATGATACCAACGTATTAGATATAGATCGTTATGCCGGCTATGACCGAAATGATACAGGAAGCAGAATTAGCTACGGATTAAACTGGAGTTCATATGGTACCATTATGGGACGCACACAAGCTTTTATTGCGCAAAGTTATAATTTCAGCAATGACCATGATGAATTTGGAGCAAATGACGACGAAGATTCACATTTTAGTGATTACGTAGGAAGAATTTACGCCAACCCCAATAAATACTTAGACATGAACTATCGTTTCCGTTTTGATAAAGACGACTTAGAAATGAAGTATAGTGAATTAGCCGCACGCGTTGGACCAGATATTCTTCATGCATATTTCTCATATATTTACTTACAAGAAAGTGAAGCGACAATAGCCGAAAACATCGGAGAAAGAAAAGAGCTCTATACAGCCATCGGCGCCAAATTAACCAGAGATTGGTCAATAAGTATTTATAACCGCCAAGACTTAACCAATGGGGGAAATTCACTAGAACATGGTGGAACATTGACCTATGAAGACGAATGTATCAAAATCATTGGCGATTTACACCGTTACGATTCTTATGATCCAGAAGATGAAAACGACTTTGAATTTACTGTATCATTATACCTCAAGACCTTAGGCGGCGTTGGCTCAAAATAACAATTATGGAGAAACTTTATGATTACGAGACTGATTTTAGCAATAAGTTTTACATTAATCATACAAGAAGCAAAGGCGCAATTTATCAATCAAGCACCACAGACAGAAGAAAAGAGTTCGGTTGTATTTAAGCAAAATTCTCCTCAAGCCGTCGCACCAACCCCCAAAAAAGAGCCTCAAAAACTAGAAGAAATCCCTATTCAACTTTATGAAACCGGAGATATGAGAATTATAGCCATCGTTAATGGCGAAATGATATCTTCAACAGATATTGAGCAAAGGGCCAAAGCCTTTGTGATGAACACCAAAATTCCTTTTAATGTTGAGACTAAAAGGATGATAATAGCCAAGGTTATACAATCAGCCATAGATGAAAAACTCAAAGTCCAAGAAGCCCTCAAACAAGGAATAGATATCACCGAAAAAGACATCGACCTATCAGTAAAAAGTTTTGAAGCCAGCAACAAAATTCCCGAAGGAAAGTTAAAAGAATTGCTCGCACAAAATGGGGTTAGCATGAAAGTTTTCAGAGAACAAATAAAATCTGACTTAGCTTGGATTCGCGTTGTCAGAAGACAAATGGCCATAGACGGAGAATTAACCGACAAAGAGATAGAAGAAGGCATAAATGAATCCGCCAGAGATATGTCCACCCCAAAATATATGGTCTCAGAAATTGTCATCAAAAAACCCAATGCCAAAAACTTAGAGGACTTAGTTGCCAATCTGCGTCGCGATCCCAGATTTGAGCTCTATGCCGCCCAATTTTCAGAAAGCCCAAGTGCCTCCAATGGAGGAAATTTAGGTTGGTTAAACGCCGGTCAACTCATCGAACCGCTTAACAGCAAGGTTTTAGCCATGAAAGATGGAGAAGTCTCTGATCCTATCCAAATTGGCAATGATTTTTATATCTTAAAATTAGTTCAAACCTATCATCCAGAGATAGACAAGCCCAACCTACCGACAAAAGAAGAAATGCGTCGTTTTATGGAAAACAAACGTTTAGAAGAAGTTTCTGCAAAGTTATTGCACAATATCAGACAAAAAGCGGTTATCGAACTAAGGAATTAACATAATGAATCTGGCAGAAAAAATAGCATCTCTCCCCTCACTCAGAACCACTGTTGATGCCCACGGCTTAATGGCAAAAAAAACCTTAGGCCAAAACTTTCTGCTTGACCAAAACATTACCGATAAAATTATCCGCCTAAGTTTACAACATCAAAATCTCAAAGATTTTTCTCAAAGTTTTACTTTTGAAATCGGCCCAGGCCCAGGAGGATTAACCCGTGCGATTCTCTCAGCCAATCCTCAAGAATTAACTGTAATTGAGATGGACGAGCGCTGCATTTCCATCATGGAAGAAATCCAAGAAAAAACAGGTAACACCTTAAAAATCATCAACGGTGACGCACTTAAAACAGACATAAAAGAATTATCGCCCGCCCCACGCCATATTATCAGTAATCTTCCCTACAACATTTCTGTTCCTTTGCTCATCAAATGGCTCAAAGAGATTAATAATTACAGTTCTCTGACCTTAATGTTTCAAAAGGAAGTCGCCGAACGTATTATGGCGCCGATAAAAAGCAAAGACTATGGGCGCATTTCGGTATTAAGTCAGCTTCAATGTCATATTGAACATTTAATGGATTTAAGCCCGAATTGCTTTACACCGGCTCCCAAAATTTGGTCATCGGTTTTACTTTTCCGCCCCAAAGAAAATACATTAACCTCAGAACAAATAACCAAAATCGAAAACCTGACAACTCTGGCATTCGGACAACGCCGCAAGATGATTCGTCAAAGCCTAAAAAGCATTTCTAATCTTGAAGATAAATGCCAACAACTAAATATTCCGCTCACTGCACGTGCTGAAGAGCTAACACCGGAACAATTTTTAGCTCTGGCAAACATCAAATAGCTATTTTTGTCAAAATTTCTCAAAATTTTTCTTGTCTTTTATAAAAAGCTGTGCTAAATCCAAAAGCATTACAGTTACTTTTATGTCAAACAATTTTAATCATTATTCTTATGGAAACTAAAATTTTTCAGCCGGTAGTAAAATCATTTGTGGTAGAATTTGTAAACAACCACACAGGTAAAGCATCTTTGGAAGACCTCTCTGTTGAACAAAGAGATGAAAAAACAAAAGAAATTCTGGAAAAGAAAGTATCAACGCTTTCTCGTACAGCCGTAAAACAGCTGTGCAGTGAGTTAAAAACACTCACAGGCAAACAAAAAAGAACTTCTCTATTCACCAAAACACCGGAATTGGCAACTTTCGCTAATTTGGTAGAACATTTCTCTGGTGATGAAGATTATACCATTGCCATGACCAAAGAACAATGTATTGCATTCTGGGTAAGAGAAACTCAAGCCTCTCCGGAAAAACTGCTTTCTGCCTCCATTGACGGACAAGTCATCACTCGTGTATTGGCCATCCGTATGTGTGAGTTCTGCGAAGACATCACCGGTCGTCAGATTTTGGCATCAGAGTCTCGAACTCCAATGCAGTATTTAGGAGAAGAAACAACCTTTGGAGATGTTATTGATTACTTTACCGTTGGATCAAAGAAAATCAACGATATCAGGTGTCGTATCTTCAAAGCGGCTCCGGAATACATCAAGGCATATTTAGCAATGTTCCGCGGAGAAGTAGCCAAGGCTTATGCCCTCAACTGCGGGCTTGAGCTCAAAGATGAGGAAATCAAGCTCTTCGAAGAAAAGCCGGTATTCGACTGCAAAAATCCGGACTTTTCCGGAGAACGCGATTGGGATTTGCCTATCTGGTGGACAGAAGACCAGCTTGGGCTACAATTACCAGGAAAATTCGATTGGATTACGAAAAAAACAAAGGCAAAAGATGTAATTGACGCTTTTGTCTGTGCCAAAGAAACAAGGCTGAAAACAGGAAAAGAATAAACCTTTTCCAAACTACAAAACAAAAAGGACGGTTTTTTCAAACCGCCCTTTTTTGTTGTCTAAAATAACTCGTTTTCCTTATCGCTTGAAGAAGAAATACTCATCATCAACTCCAGCATAGTCCGCGCCAACTCTCTATCTTTAATCTGATAATAGGCTTGTGCCAAAGTTTTACTTTCTTCCCAAGTCATCGGATCATCAAATTTCTCCAATATCTCACTTGATAATACTTGTCTTGGACTTTTTTTGGCAGCCTCATCGTCAATATCTGCAAAAAAATAATCTATACCAACCCCCAAAACTTTGCTTATATCATATAATCTACTAGCACTTACACGGTTAGCCCCTTTTTCATATTTTTGAATTTGTTGAAAGGTTAAACCAAGAGCCGAAGACAATTTCTCCATAGACCAACCTAATTCATTTCTTCTTTCACAAATCTTTTTACCAACCGCCACATCAACCGGATTCGGGCTACCGTCATCCAACCGACCTCTTTTATTTTTCTTCACCATAAATACTCCTTCTAACGGGCATATAGTGCCCAAAACATTTACTTATGGTTGAACTATAAAACAAAATACAAGACAAATCAACCTAAGAATGTTTTTGTGCCAAAGGATGCAATTTTTGGACGGTTTTTATAAGTTTATCAGAGATAATATGCGTATAAATTTCAGTAGTATTAATACTTTCATGACCCAACATTTTTTGCACAGACCGCAAATCAACATCATTATTAAGCAAATGCGTGGCAAAAGAATGGCGTAGAACGTGCGGTGTAACTTTTTGAGGGGAAATACCGGCATGAATAGCAATTTCTTTCAGGTGCTTAAAAAAAGTGTCTCTGGTGATATGTCCTGAGGTCGAAGACTTTGATGGAAACAACCAAATAGATTTTCTTCCGCCTTTAATAAAATAATCCCGATAAGACACATAATCCAACACCGCCTCAACCGCCTGAGGAGCCACAGGAACAATTCTTTCTTTACTCCCCTTACCTCGGATTAAAATTTGCCTTTTATCAAAATTAATACAATTTTCAGGCAAAGAAACCAATTCCGAAACCCGCAACCCACAAGCATACATCAATTCCAACATCACGCACATTCGACGCCCTGCCGGTGAATTTTCTTCTTTTGCCGCTTGAATAAGTTGTTTTATTTCCTCTCTGGTCAAAAACTTTGGCAAAGGTTTTTGCTGTTTGGGCGTTTGCACATCTGCCGCCGGATTTTCTTTAATAATTTTATCGGTATAAAGAAATTTAAAAAATTCTCTTACGGCAGAAATCTTCCTTGCCACCGTCTTTGAAGAGAGTTGTTCTTTTTTGCTCAAATATTGCACAAAATCAGCAATATCATCAGCGGAAATATTTTTCAAAGACACTTTTCCGCAATACTCCAAAAATTGAGACACATCACGTCCATATGCCTCAAGAGTATTTTGAGCCGCCCCTCTTTCGGCCGACATCATCTCCAAAAAACGGTTAACAACAGATTCCGCCATTTACTTATTCAAAAAAGAATTTTCCAACGGTTGTTCTACTTGTTCAACTTTTAAAGGAACTTCTTGGCTGGCCACAAACAAAACGGCAGCAATCAAAGCAATTCCAATAACATAGTAGATAAAATTTGATTTTTTCTGTCTCATAAGCTATAACCTTAAAAAAAATGTTGATAAAAAAACAAGTCTTTATATTATCTAGCATAATAAACTTGAAAGAAGAATTAAAAAAATAAACCATGACCAAAAAAATAGATAAAATAATATTGCTTGTAGGATTAATGGGCAGCGGCAAAACCAGCGTTGGCAAAAGATTGGCTAAAAAATTAAATTTGCCCTTTGTTGACGGCGACCAAGAAATAGAAAAGGCCGCAGGATTATCTTTGGTAGATGTTCTAAAATGTTTTGGCGAAGAAGAATATCGCGCCGGAGAAAAAAGAGTAATGAAACGCCTTCTTCAAGGCAGTCCTTGCGTTTTGGCCTCAGGCGGCGGCTCCTTTGTAGCCGATCAAACCCGCGCTTTAGCCAAACTTCATGCTATCACAATTTGGCTCAAAGCCGATATTGATGTTTTATACAATCGCACCGCCGGCCGCAAACATCGCCCATTTTTGGAAGGCGACGATTCGCATCTTAAAAACAAATTAGAAAAATATATCTCCGAAGAATATCCTTATTATTCCGAGGCCGATATAGTGGTCGAAACCAAAGAAGAACAAGTAGATAATACTGTTCAACGCGTTATTGATGCCATCAACAAATTCCTAAGCAAATAAAAAAGGCTGCAAATTGCAGCCTTTTCTTTTTTAGTTTTATCTAGCCCCAATGAGCGATAAAGAAGAGATAGTATCTCCCATACCCACCAAGGTTAAAGGTTTTTCAACCAAGATTGTCGGCAAAGCAATCAAATCATAACCCTCAACTTCAGTTATACCTGTTTCAAGCAAAGTCGGAGACTTAAGCAATTCTGCCAAATCAGCTAACTCATCTAATCCCACATCGGCAACTTTTTGCCCATGAGCCCATAAAAGGTTTTCTTTATTATGAATATTTCCAGTTCCGGCCTTGCTGGCAGCAATGGTTGCAGCCAACATCATACCCCTTAAATTAGCCTCAGGTGTAATTTTGAAACCTTTATCTTGCAAGGTCATATACAAACCAAACATATGAAGTTGGATTCGAGGCGTTTTAAGTTTGCTTTTAATCGCCAATAGCGCCTCAAACAAATTTTTGCTATGTGTATCTTCATTACACTTTTGAGCCAAATCTTCACAACCGATAACTTCCAAAACATCAATAGCTTCGCGCTCATTAATTCCGACAGAATCAACTTTTGAAGCAACTTCATCAACAATAGCTTTACGCACGGCTATATCTTGAGTAGAAGCAATTTCCAAATGGACAATATCACCATTTTCTTTCCAATTTTCAATAATCGGCAAAGATTTCTTAATAAGGTTAACCCCGTCATTTTGCTTGGTTAAGGCATGAAAACCCGACAAAATCACATAATCCATTTTTTGGATAGTGGTTGCTTCAACAAAGCTTTTATCCATCACCAAATGCAAATTCAACGGGTCATAAGTTGCAATAAATCGGTTAGATTTTGGGCAAACAAAAGTTTCCCCCTCAAAAGTAAAGCTATCCCCTTTATCAAATTCAATAATCCAGTGAATCAAAGGAATATCTCCATTTCTATCAATCAGGTAAGCAGGTTTTTCTTTTCCTTCATCATCAAAAGATACCAAATTATCCAACTTCAAAAATTGTTCAGCTTGGAGTTTTGGTAAAGAGTTCGCATGAGCAAAAACTTTATTCACACCGACCACGGCCAAAACATTGGCAACGATTCCACCTTGTCCACCCATTTGCAAGCGGTCATATCCCAAATGTTGAACCATCCAATCAAAAACAATTTTATCTTCGGTCAACCACTCTTCGGCAATACCTCTGGTAAAGCACTTAAAAATACCTTTAATCACATCGCTTCCGAATAAAAGTTTATTATTTCCCGTTTCGGAAAGTTTTTTCAAATTCAAACCGGAGGCTTGTGCCAACTCAGCAATTTTAGAACCTTTAATTTTAAGAACGGCATCAATATTTGCATTAAAAGCCGTTGCCGCCGAACTAACTTTTTTCACATTTTCCAAAACCTGAGGAACATGACTAAATTTATCAGCCCAAACTTTTTTTAAACCAGATTTATCCATTTTCTCAATCCTCTAAACTAATTATTTTTTAAGCTGTTAACCTTCATCAAAGCCAACGAATGAGCTGAAATATTGGCAATAGCTTGATTAAAATTAACCTTAGCCTGAGCTTTATCCATCCAAACTTTTAAAATTTCGTTATCGGTAACAACCGGATTATTCATCTGGTGTAATTCATCCAAAGCCTGACGCAAATTACCTGCATCAACCAAATTTTTCACTTTTTTGAACATATTTTTATCTTGTTGTTCACTTTGTGGAACAGCCAAATCATTAACTCTTTTAACCTTCACGACTTCGCTGAGTTTAATATTAAGTTTTTCTTTCCAGCTTTTGCCTTCCAAACTTTGTTTTTCACTAACCTTTACCAAGTTTTTATAAATTTTTTGGAATTGGGTTTTTAATTCATTTTGAGACATCACACCTTCATTTGCATAACGCAAAATAGTTGCGACATCATTTTGAATATCTTTATCATCTTTAGCTAATTGATTTAAGATTTCGGCCTCATAAACAAAATTAACCCCATTATCGGCACATTCACGCACCATCATGGTAGCAGTTAAAACCAAAGCACCATCGTCACTGATTTTTGCTAAAGTATCTAATTTTTCTTCAATTTTATCCAAACGGGTAACAATACCCAACACGGTAGCCACATCTGCTTTAGAATTAATCACGTTTAAATTTTGTTGTTCGATGGCAGAAATTTTATCTTCAACTTGAGACAAATCCAACTCAGCATTTGATTGTTGCGGCAAAGAATTAACCTGCATTTGCAACTGAGCTATTTGGTTTTGCAATAAAGAAATCTGCTGATAGAGCATATTTTCTCTTTGGTAAGCATTTTCGTCTTGAACAGAACTGGTCTTAACCCAATTCGTCATTTTTTGCACCAAAGCCGGATTTTGCCATACGCCATAACCAACCATACAAACAACAATTAAAGAAAAAGTCTTAAACATAATATGCCGAGATTTTGTTTGATTAGGTTGTGCAACATCAATTTCTTGTTTTTTTTCAGTATTTTTGACCATCTTAAAATCCTTATGTGATAATTCTTGGCAACAATTTTTTTATAGTGTATATAATTTAAAAAAAACTGCAATACAAAAACGGATAAACAACATGTTAGTACTTGGTATAGAAAGCAGTTGCGACGAAACCGCGGCTGCCATAGTCAATGAGAAGAGAGAAATTTTAGGACAAAGCCTCCTTTCGCAAGAAGAGCACAAAGTTTTTGGTGGCGTTGTACCAGAAATTGCGGCTCGTTCTCACTTAGACCATATAGATGAAATTATTGAACATTGCGTTAACAAAGCCGGCATCAAGTTAGAAGACTTGGACGCCATTGCCGCCTCATCTGGCCCGGGTTTAATCGGCGGAGTTGTTGTTGGTGTTATGGCAGCCAAAGCCCTGGCTCTGGCCTTAAACAAACCTTTCATTGCTGTCAATCACTTGGAAGGACACGCCCTTTGTGCTCGCCTGACCGAAGACGTTACTTATCCTTATTTATTGCTCTTAGTTTCGGGCGGACATTGCCAAATTTTGATTGTCAAAGGCGTTGGTGATTTTGAAAGATTAGGTACAACTATTGATGATGCCGCAGGAGAAGCTTTTGATAAAGTTGCCAAAATGCTCAATCTTGGCTACCCCGGAGGTCCGATGATAGAAAAGATGGCCTCTGTCGGTAATCCGGACAGATTTCCACTGCCTCGCCCACTGCAAAATTCAGGCGATTGCAATTTATCTTTTTCAGGCTTAAAAACAGCAGTCCGTAAGATTATTGAATCTTATTCTCCTGACGGAAAAATCGAACACGCTATTATGCGCAAACGCGATGCCGCCGACATCTGCGCCGCTTTTCAAACCGCCGCCACGGATTGTCTAACCCACAAATTAGAAAAAGCCATTTCATATTTCAAAGAAAACTACCCCGAAGGAAAAGACTTGGTTGTTTCCGGAGGTGTTGCCGCCAATACCTTTTTAAGAGACAGTCTTAAAAATTTGGCTGATAAACACAACCTTCAATTTTCAGCGCCACCGATTAAATATTGCACTGATAATGGTGTTATGATTGCTTGGGCCGGACTTGAAAGATTTCAAAAAGGCCTAACCAATACTCTAGACTTCAAACCGCGCCCACGTTGGCCTTTAGACACCAATGCTCCCAAAGCAGCCGGTGCCGGAGGTGTCAAAGCATGATTCGCCCCACTTCTGAAATTTTAGAGATTATGGATATCTTCAACCAAAGAGATCCAAATCCCAAATGCGAACTCAATTACACCAATGCTTATACTTTGTTGGTTGCGGTTGTTTTGTCGGCTCAAAGCACCGATAAAGGAGTAAACAAAGCCACTGAAGAATTGTTCAAGATAGCAGATACCCCGCAAAAAATGCTATCTCTTGGATTAGAAAAACTCAAAACTTACATCAAAACAATTGGTTTGTATAATAACAAAGCCAAAAACATCATTGCATTGTCGGAAGAACTTGTAAAAAATCATCAAGGAGTTGTTCCCGAAGATAGAAATATCTTAGAAACCCTCCCCGGTGTTGGGCGAAAAACCGCCAATGTTGTGCTCAATGTTTGGTTTAATCAACCCACTTTAGCGGTTGATACTCATGTCATGCGTATTTCACACCGCCTTAATTTGAGTGATGGAAAAACCCCGCTTAAAGTAGAAGAAGATTTACTCAAAGTTTTGCCGCAAAACTATGTAAAAAATGCCAATCATTGGTTAGTACTGTTTGGCCGCTATATCTGCAAAGCTCAAAAACCGGATTGTGCCAACTGTCCCATACAAAAATTCTGTCACTCTGATGATAAATTGATTTAAAAAGCAAAAACCCTGAAAATTACTTCAGGGTTTTACTTTTGAAAATAGTACAGACTTTTTGCCAATCAAATTGCTCATTTAGCTTGCCTATTTCTTCCAGATAGTCAAACACCTCTTCGGGGTTAATATTCTTAACACCGTCAAAGACTTTATTAATATCTTTTCTTTTGGTACCGAAAAGCCTGCTTTGATAAATACTTAGGATATTTGGCTCAAAAGCTGGTAATTTAGAAACCTGAACTTTACCGGCAAATAAATTTTCCCAAGAATCACTTTCCAACACCAAACATTCACCGGGGGCAACAAAATACGAAAACTTGAAAAAAAGATAAGACAAAGTATCAATCACCGGCAAATGAGTTACCAAATGCAGATGATTTAAATCTGAACTTTCACATTGATTTTTCAAATCTTCCCACACAATTCGAAGAGTATTTTGCGAAGCACTTTCGGTAAGCTGCTTCAGAACAGTAACTTGATTTTCATCACCACCGGCACCGATTGCATTCAAACAAGCCGTAACGTTTGCCCTCGCCATTGGAGAAGAATAAATTTTATTTATACCACCAGACAAACTTTTCAATTGTTTTCCGTGGTAAAAAGCCTCAACCATACTATAGTCAAGCAACGGCATCGAGCTTGTAAAATCATAAGCGCCATGCCTTCCGATTGTTAAAATTTTCTTTTTCATAATCATATAAATTAAATAATAAAAATATGAAAAGCAACATAAATGAAAGCATACCAAAAGTCAAGTTATTCACTGCTTGGCTCTTTCAACCACACGGCATCTTTAATATTTGCCGCCAAAAAATCATTATGAGCCTGAATTTCTTCCGCACTCAAATCAAAATTTCTGGCCGGTCTGAATTCTCTTTTTTGTTGTGAACTATCCATAAACACCGTTGCATGAGAAACTTTTTTCTCTTCTTTTAACATGCTTGGCTCTTGCCCGCCCAAAAGTTCCAAATAAACTTTAGCAAGCAAATCGGCATCGAGCAAAGCGCCGTGCAAAGTACGTTCACTATTATCGATTCCGTAACGCCGACACAAAGCATCCAAGTTAACCCTTGCCCCTGGGAATAAAGTTCGAGCAATTTCCAAAGTATCCACTACTCTGTCCCAGGTAAACAAAGGTTTGCCTAGTTCTTTTAATTGTCCGTTCAAAAACCCGATATCAAACGAAGCATTGTGCGCCACCAAAACAGCGTCACCGACAAACTCCAACCATTCATCGGCTACCTTATCAAATGTCGGAAAATCTTTTAAAAATTCATAATTTAAGCCGTGAACCTTAAAAGCCTCTTCCGGCACTTCTCTTTCAGGGTTAATATATTGGTGATAAGTTACACCGGTGGGCATATGGTTAATCAGTTCCACGGCACCGATTTCCACCAAACGGTCTCCTTCATCAACATTAAAACCGGTAGTTTCCGTATCAAAAACAACTTCTCTAACCATACTAATCCTCAATTTCACTTAACAAACAAATCAATTTGGTTTTAAGCACATTTAGTGGTTGATTTGTATTAATCACCACATCAGCTAACGCTTTTTTGTGTTCATTATTAAGTTGCACATTATTAATTTTATCAAAATCCTCAGCCGAAATATTATCTCTTTTCATCACACGTTTTTTTTGTGTTTCATAATCCACATCGGCCACAATCACCAAGTCGCAATATTTTTCCCACCCCATTTCGAATAATAAGGCGACATCCAAGAAAAATAAATCATCAAAAAAAGCATTTTTTCTTTTTAAATTTTTTAAGGTGTGCTTTAAAAAAGGATGAATAAGACTCTCTAACAATTTGCGTTGCTGAGCATCACTAAAAACAATATTGCGCAAAGCTCTTTTGTTAACTTTTCCCTGCTCCATCACTGATGGAAAATGTTGAGCAATAACTTTTATAAAATCTTTTTGATAATAAAGACGTCTGACCCAACCATCAGCATCAAACACACAAAACCCCATTTTGCGAATAAGGTTTGATAATGTAGTTTTTCCACATCCGATAGAACCTGTAACAGCAATCAGTTTCATAAAAAATCTCCAAAAACAAAGGCTTGACTCACTTATGCACAAAAGCACCCAAAACTGTGCATAACTAGCCCTTCTTCAGTCTTTATACAAATTAATCACCATAATGTAAAATCTAATCATCCAAGTTACGCACAAGCCTTGAATTGATTCACTTTCTGGGGATAAAAAAGTTATATACAACGAACCAAAATTTGTATTTACATTTTTAACCTAAAAATATTTTAACGATTCCTTAACCATTGTTTAATTTTAGTTAACACAATTATTAACAAAGCATTAACTTCTGCATAACTCTGAAGATAAAAACTTATCCACAAAACTCACAGGAATATACTAATAACTACATATTTTTTTTAAATTTATATTGGCAAGGAAGGATGTGCATAAAACTGCCCTAAAAAAACTCCAAACTTTATTTGACAGTTTTAAATTTTAAGCATATATAAACTTATACTATTTAATATAGTTCCTACTTATTTATATTTCTTTAATATTAATTCCAATCATATTTAAGGTTTCCATGAATTTAAAAGAACTCAAGCAAAAGTCTCCAACGGAGTTATTAACTCAAGCGGAAGATTTAGGAATAGAAGATGCCTCTTCCATGCGCAAACAAGATTTGATGTTTGCCATTCTCAAAAAATTAGCAGATGATGATATTATCATATCAGGCGAAGGTACAATAGAAGTTATGCCTGATGGTTTTGGTTTTTTAAGATCTGCTGAATCCAATTATCTTGCAGGTCCTGATGATATTTACGTTTCTCCTTCGCAAGTTAAAAAATTCGGTCTTCGTACCGGCGATACGGTTGAAGGAGAAATCAGAGGTCCAAAAGATAACGAGCGTTATTTTGCCTTAACCAAAATTAACACCATTAACTTTGATGATCCTGAAAAATCAAAATTACGCGTCAATTTTGATAACTTGACCCCATTATATCCGACCGAAAAGTTAAATTTTGACATTATTTGCGGAGACAAAGACTACACTTGTCGTGTGATTGACTTGATTGCGCCGCAAGGTAAAGGTCAACGAGGACTTATTGTTGCTCCGCCAAGAACCGGTAAAACCGTTATGTTGCAAAACATTGCTCACGCTATTGCACAAAATCATCCTGAGGCTTATTTGATGGTTTTACTGATTGATGAACGTCCGGAAGAAGTAACCGATATGACCCGTTCAGTTAAGGGTGAAGTTATTTCTTCAACCTTTGATGAGCCGGCTTCTCGCCATGTTCAAGTTGCTGAAATGGTAATTGAAAAAGCCAAACGTTTGGTTGAAAACAAAAAAGATGTTGTCATTTTGCTCGATTCCATCACCCGTTTAGGCCGAGCCTATAATACGGTAATTCCATCATCAGGTAAGGTCTTGACCGGTGGTGTTGACGCCAATGCTCTGCAACGTCCGAAACGTATTTTGGGTGCAGCGCGCAATGTTGAAGAAGGCGGTTCTTTAACCATTATTGCCACAGCATTGATTGATACCGGTTCAAGAATGGATGAAGTCATTTTTGAAGAGTTTAAAGGAACCGGTAACTCAGAAATCATTTTGGATAGAAAATTAACCGATAAACGGTTATTCCCAACGATTGATATCACTCGTTCGGGAACCAGAAAAGAAGAGCTTTTGGTTGATAAAGCCACCTTATCTAAAATGTGGGTTTTGCGCCGTGTATTAATGCAAATGGGCATGACCGACGGTATGGAATTCTTACTTGATAAATTAAAACAAAGCAAAGACAATCAAGATTTCTTCAATACAATGAATTCTTAAAAATTAAAAAGCCTCTCGATTGGGAGGCTTTTTTAACTAATCATCACCACAGCCAAAAAGGCAGCTACGATAAAAACCAACATTGTTGCCGGATATCGCGGCTTGTTGGTTGAGCGATACCCTAATTGATAAACAATTACCGGCACATATGCATCTAACAAGCACAATAAACCGGCAATGACCAAAAATATCACAATAGAACTTGTAATATTTTGAGCTAAGTTCATTAACCCAGGCAAAGCCATAAAACAGCAAAAAGCCAGGTATGAAATAGTAGTATTAAACCACGGAATATTCTTTGGATTTTGAGAAGACCTGTTATATAAACAAATATAACTAACAGCCAAAATCATGGCGCAAAACATATAAACTCGCGCAAATTCGGTTTTTAACCCCCATACAAGCAATAAAGTAGCACAAAGGTTTACAATCCATCTTAAAATTTCTTCAGGTTTCATAATTAAATAATTTAGCGTTAATAATTAATATTTTCCGAGAGTTATGCCACTTTTTGTGTATTTTGTCAAATATTAAATTAACCCCAAAAATTCTTTAAATTGTTGCATATTTTCGAAAATATGTTTCACGCCGAGTTGTTTGATTTTTTCAATATACTGCGGAGATTTGTTCATTTCACAGCCCACAAAAGCCACCACACACATCCCTGCCCTTAATCCGGCAGTCATACCAGCAAGTGAATCCTCAATTACCACGCAGTCTTTCGGCTCAACCCCTATGTTTTGAGCAGCCAAAAGAAATAACTCCGGCTCTGGTTTTCCATGTTCAACCATATCGGCGGTAAAGAGATTTTTTTGTGAGATATATTTATTCCAAAAGCCGATTGTTTTGAGTTTTTCAATACTTTTTGACAAGATTCCGCCCGTGGCCACACAGTGTAAAAAATCTTTGCATTGCAAAATTTCTTCCACCCCTTCGACAGGAGAAAACCCTTCAGCCATAATTTTCATATCCATGGCTAAGCTATCTTCCCAAAATTTATCATCTGTCTTCAAACCGATTTTATCCAAATTCATGCGTTTGGTTTTATCGCTCATTCCCCCAAGATAATGATTTGTTGTTTCAAAATCCCAATTTAGTCCGAAAACTTTGTTGACCATTAACCGGCGATTTTCAATCCATAATTTTTCAGTATCAGCCAAAACACCGTCAAAATCCCAAATAATTAATTTTTTAGAACATGTATTCATTTGCAACTTTCATTAGAAAAAAGTGAGTCCGTATAAAGCTCACAGAAAAGAATTTCAACTATTTTATAAAGAAACACTTAAACAAAAGTAAAAAATCGCTCCAAAGTCAAAAAAACGCCTTTTATGAGAATTTGCTGTTTTTTTAAGAATTTTGTGTTATATTCAGCCCAAATCAAAATCAAACAGGATAAAAAAATGGATAACAAAACAATTTATGCTCTATCGACCGTATTTGGAAAATCAGGAGTAGCGGTTATTCGAATTTCCGGAGACAAAGCTCTCAAGGTCATAGAACAGATGACGGACATTAAAGTTGATACAATCAAAGCCCGTTATGCCTATTTTACCAATATTTATTCTTTGCCTGAAAAAAGATTACTTGATAAAAGCCTGGTTTTGTATTTTAAGGCACCATATTCTTTCACGGGAGAAGATATCGTCGAATTACAGATTCACGGCTCCAAGGCCGTAATTTCCGGAGTCCTTGCCTCATTAAGTCAGATAGAAGGTTATCGTCTGGCCGAACCGGGTGAATATTCCAAACGCGCTTTTTATAACGGCAAAATGGATTTAACTCAGGCAGAAGGATTGGCAGACTTGATAGATGCCGAAACCTCTGAACAGCAAAAATATGCCATGCGCCAAATGGAAGGCGGATTAAAAAATCTTTATGAAGGTTGGCGTGAAGAACTCTTGCAGGTTATGGCTTATCTGGAGGCTTATATTGATTTTCCTGATGAAGATATTCCTCAAGACACTGTATTTAAACTTGAGGACACTGTATTTAAACTTGCACATAAAATCTCCGAACACCTAAAAGGAGATAATATTGGTGAGCGCCTAAGAGAAGGTTTTAGGGTTGTAATTGTTGGCCCTCCCAATGCCGGAAAGTCGAGCTTATTAAATGCGATTGTCAATCGCGAGGCGGCGATAGTTTCAAATATAGCCGGCACCACGCGTGATGCTGTTGATGTTCATTTAGACCTAAAAGGCTATCCGGTAATGTTTACCGACACGGCCGGTTTAAGAGAAGTTGAAGACGCTATTGAAAAACGCGGAATAGAAATTGCTTATGATAAAATCAAAGAAGCCGACTTGGTATTATGTTTATTTGATGCCTCACAAGACAGTGTTCACATCTTTGATAATCTTAAAAAAACAATTTCTGATAAAATGCTTTTTGTTGCCAATAAGGCTGATTGCATTTCCGAAGATACAAGACAAGAATTAGTAAACAGCGGCTGCATAGTTATTGCCGCCAAACCCAAAGAAGGTTTGGAAAAACTCTTAAACGCAATCACTACTCAAATTGAAAGCCGCTTTACATCAAATTCTAATTTGCTGATAACGCGTGCTCGTTACAGAGAAGCACTAAATGAAACATTAGAGGCTCTGCAGGCTTTTAATCTGCAAAAAGAGATTGAGCTTGCCGCCGAAGACATCCGTATGGCCGCCCGTGGATTAGGAAAAATCACCGGCCGTATCGAAGTGGATGATATCTTGGATAAAATCTTTGGTTCATTTTGTATCGGCAAGTAATTTAAGGCTAAGAAATACTTGATTTTAAATAAAATATGTGCTCTAACCAAAGCACATATTTTATTATTGTTTAACTTAAAAAATTTGTTTGTATGGAAAATTATTCAGACGGATTGGAAAAACTCATCACCAATCGAATTAGTGTTTTTTCCGAAGAAGAACTTTTGAAAAATGAAGAAGGGCTCACTCAAAAAATCCGGGAAGCATTTCAGAAACTCTGCCAAAGAAGTAAAGAATCAGGTTTTGCATTTTCTTCATACCCAGTAATGTATAAGGAAGAAATTTCAAACCTTAGATATTGGTTACAAGATAGAGCAACTTATCTGATGAACAACAAAGATTTTTGTGCTTACAATCGCTATCTTTGCTGGCGTTATATTTTTTCGGTTGTTATCCTTTGCCCGGCTGTATTACCGCGAGAAAAAGTTTATGACTACTGGCAATATTGTGTTGAAAATCACGTTTTCTAACGCAAATATTTATCCTAAAACCGCTCAAAAGAGCGGTTTTTTGCTTTTAAATGAGAGGGTAGTTAACGGCTTGATAATATTTTTTGTGTTAAAATAGCCGCAAATAAAATCTGTCATACAGGCAGAAAAGGACGAATAAATGAAGAACAATAATAAAAAATATGATGTAATTGTCGTTGGCGGCGGACATGCCGGATGTGAAGCCTGCGCCGCAGCGGCCAGAACCGGAGCAAACACTTTGCTCATCACACACAAAATTGACACCATTGGCGCCATGTCATGCAATCCGGCAATTGGGGGACTTGGCAAAGGTCACTTGGTCAGAGAGATTGATGCTTTAGATGGCTTAATGGGCAGAGTGATTGATAAAGGCGGTATTCAATTCCGTATGCTAAACCAATCTAAAGGACCGGCTGTTAGAGGCCCGCGTGCGCAAGCCGACCGAGAATTATATAAAAAATATATGTTAGAAGCTTTGCAAGCGCAAAGCAATCTGACTATTCTTGAAGCCGCTGTTGAAGGATTGCTTTTTGAGGGCGATAAAGTCACCGGTGTAATCTTAGCTGACGGAAGCGAAATCTCAGCCCAAGCCGTCGTTCTGACTTCAGGCACATTCTTAAACGGTGTAATGTTTGTTGGACACGAAACCTCTATTGGTGGCCGAATTGGCGATGTAAGCTGCACAGGTATAACACCGTATTTAAAGCAAAAAGGCCTAAAAGTCGGTCGTCTCAAAACCGGAACCCCTGCCCGTTTGAATGGCAAAACCATACATTGGGAAAAATTGGATACCCAAGATGGTGATTATCCTCCGCAACCCTTTTCTTATCTAACCAAAGAAATCACCAATCCGCAAATACAGTGTTATATAACCCATACAAATGAGAAAACACACAAAATCATCCGAGATAACTTCTCGAAATGCGCTTTGTTTTCAGGGTTAATCAAAGGTGTTGGTCCAAGATATTGCCCAAGTATTGAAGATAAATTGGTAAAATTTGCTGACCGAACCAGCCATCAAATCTTTTTGGAACCGGAAGGTTTGAACACGGACGTTGTTTATCCAAACGGAATATCAACCTCCTTGCCGGCCGATGTTCAAGAACAATTTATTCATACCATTGAGGGTTTGGAAGATGTTGAAATCTTGCGTTATGCTTATGCGATTGAATATGACTATGTTGACCCGCAAGAACTAACCAACACGCTAGAAACCAAAAAAGTATCAGGCTTGTTTTTAGCCGGACAAATCAATGGTACGACCGGTTATGAGGAAGCCGCAGCACAAGGACTTCTTGCCGGTGTAAATGCCGCGCTTTATGCCGAGGGCAAAGGACGTAAATTCACCATTAACCGCAGCCAAGCCTATATCGGTGTTATGGTAGATGACTTAATTACCCAAGGTGTTGATGAACCTTATCGTATGTTTACCTCTCGCTCAGAATATCGTTTATTGCTGCGAGCAGATAATGCTGACTTGCGTTTAACCGAACTTGGCCATAATGTTGGCTGTGTCAGTGAAAAAAGATACACTGTATTTAAAGCCAAATCCGATGCAATTAATAAATATCGTGAGCTTTGTGAGAGCTTGACAATCAACCCGAACAAGCTAGAAGAATATGGCATAAAAACCAAACGTGACGGCACCAAGAGAACGGCGTTCAATGTAATGTCTTATGACGGTGTTTCACGTGAAACAATCAACCTTCTCTGGCCGCAGTTGCAAAATATTCCCAATGATGTTTATGAAGAAATTGAGATTGAAGCCAAATATTCAGGATACCTAAAAAGACAACAAGCCGATATTGAAGTCTTCCAAAAAGACGAAAAACTCAAAATCAGAGAAGATATTGATTATGCCAAAATCGGTGGCTTATCTCGTGAAATGGTGCAAAAACTATCTCGAGTTCGTCCTGCAACCATAGGAGAAGCATCTCGCATTCCGGGAGTAACTCCTGCGGCTATAACTGCAATTTTGGGCTATGTAAAGAGGTGAGCTATGACGATGCCAACCATGCAAGAAGCTCTGAAACTTTTTGAACAAACCTTAAAACAACGCTGTGAGCAATCTTCACGTTTTGAGTTTGGTATTGCCAAAAACTTCAGAATCCACTCTGCGATGGTGGCTGTTTGTGCCGAAATGATAGCCTCACGCTTGCCTGAAATTGATGGTCAAAAAGCCTATATTATGGGATTATTTCATGACTACGGCAAACTCACCTATGATTATGAACGCTCAGATAAATTTCATGGCTTAGAGGGATATAAAGCACTAAACAAACTTGGTTATGATGAACTTGCTCGTATCTGTTTGACGCATACTTTTTATGAGCAAGAGCTCAATATAAAAGAATATGCTTCATACAATCCCTCAGAAATGAGAAAATGTCGTAAACTAATACAAGAAGTTCCTTTTGATGATTACGACCGCCTGATTCAACTTTGTGACAGACTATCAATCGGCGTAAACTATAATCTCAAAGAGCGGATGAAATATCTGCAAAACGCCTATAAAATTCCGACAGTGCAATTAAAGAAAAAATATCGCGAAGCTCTTAAGTTGAAAAGCTATTTTGATGCCAAATGCGGCTGCGATATTTATAAACTTCTCGGAGTTAATTAAAATGTCTTATCCAAATATCAATGAAGCAGAAGATTTTTTTGAATATGTCATCAAAGAGCGCAATTCAAGCCCCTACCCTTTTTTGCCAGAATGGGAAAAAACATTTAGAGAGCACTGTAATAAAGTTGCAAAAAACGCTCAAAAAATAGCCTCTCGCACATCTGATATGAATCCTGAGCTTTGTTTTGTAATGGGATTGCTGCACGACTGTGGACGTATCAGAGATGAAAAAGCCGAAAATCGTCATCATAGCTGGATTGGTTATCAGTTAATGAGCTCAAAAGGTTGGAGCGATATAGCTCGAATTTGTATCACTCATAATTTTTATGAAAAAGGTTTTGAAGTAAAAAGCGATAATGTTTGTAATGATGATATTTCCTCATGTTTGAAGTTTTTATCTCAAATTGAATATAATGATTATGATTATTTAATTCAACTAACAGACATTCTAAACGACATGGGAACAGATTGTACAATAGAATATCGCTTTTCATCTTTGGCGAACCGTTATCCAATAAGTCAAGATCAGATAAGACAATTTTCAAATATCATCAAAAATCGACTGTTGTATTTTAATGCAAAATGTAATTGCAACATTTATGAATTGTTGGGAATAAAATAATGAATTATCCAACAAAAGAGGAAGCAGAAAAAATTTGGCAAGATGGTATAAATTATTCTAGAGAACATCAAACAAAAACCCCGCAAATTGATAAAGAATATATTTTTCACTCACGTGGTGTTGCCGATTTTTCATCGCGATTAGCAAATAAAATGGGCTTAAATGGAGATAAGGCTTTTGCCTTAGGACTGCTTCACGATTACGGAAAGAGAATTGATGAAAAGCAAGACGATAGATTTCACGGTGTAATAGGTTACTATGACTTATTAGAATATGGTTATCCCGATGTTGCTAAAATCTGTTTAACCCATACTTTTAAAGATAAGAATTTTTCAAATGAAGATTTTTCATACCCCCCACATTGGTTGGAAGAATGCAGAACATTGCTGAAAAATATAACGTATGACGACTACGACCGAATAGTCCAATATGCTGATATGTTTTTTGAAGGAATGGAAATTACATCATTAGAAAATCGCATAGCAGGAATAACTCAAAGGTATAATCTAAATGAATTGCAGCAAAATACCCTAAAAAACGGTGTATTTAAACTTAAAACATATATTGATAATAAATGTGATTGCGATAGTTACGAGGTTTTAGGAATAAAGAGATGATACAAAATTTTTCTCTTCACACGCATACAACCTTTTCTGATGGTAAAAACAGCATTTCGGAAATGGTTGCCCAAGCCAAAAAGTTGGGTTGGAGAGCTATTGGAATTAGCGATCACTTGAGCATACATCCAACTTTGAGCAAAGGATATACCTATTTTTCATCATTTAAAGAGGCTCTAGAGCCGGTAAAAAAGCATATTGCCGCCATAAGACAAGTTGGTGAAGAAAATCCCGAAATTAAAGTTTATGCCGGTTTTGAGGTTGATTATTTTCCAATTCCAGGTTGGCTGGATGAGTTTAGAGAGTTTAAGCAAAAGATAGATGTTGATTATCTCATAAACGGTAACCACCAGGTAACCAATAAAGACGGAACAGAGGTTTATGAGATTTATCATTTTCAGAGATATGGATTGTCTGAAACAAAAATAAAAGAGCTTTTTCGTAATCATTTTAATAATATTTGTGAAGCTGTTGAAAGTGGTGAATTTACCTTTTTAGCTCATATTGATTTCGCCCGCTGGAGTGGTGTTATTGGTGAATATGATTTTGTTGATGAGATTAAAGGAATCGTAACCGCATTAAAAGTACAAAAAATGCCGACCGAAATTAACACCAAAGGAAAAAACTCTATCGGCTCATTCTACCCTGCCCGCTGGATTATGGAAGATTTGGTAAAAAATGATATTCCGTTGCTGATAAGCGATGATGCACATTCTGTTTCACAGCTTGGGCAATATTTTGGCGAGGCGGAGGATTTATTAGTGCAATTAAACACCGCAAAACGCTGGTCTTTATAACAAAACACTGTATTTAAAAATCTTAAAATATTAAGGTACAGATTCAATATAGATGATTATCTAATTGAATTTAAAATAATTTTAAAATTGCTTAAATAATGTGTTTATAACTCATATAAAAATCTTTTAAATTTTTTATAAAAAATATATAAATTTTTGTATGGAAAACGAAATGCAAAAATATGATGTTTCACGTGAAACAATGCTCAAGTTAAGAGCTTATGAAACCTCTCTCCAAGAGTGGCAAAATAAGTTTAACTTGGTAAGTAAATCCTCTTTAGAAGATGCGTGGAATCGTCACTTTATCGACTCGATGCAGCTTTTTAAATATATTCCTCAATCAGCGCAAAACCTTTATGACTTTGGGTCTGGCGCTGGTTTCCCCGGAATGGTGTTGGCAATTATGGCTGCAGAAAAAACACCGTATTTAAAAGTAAGCTTGATTGAAAGTATTAATAAAAAAACACTGTATTTAAAACATGTGTCGGAAATTTGTTCTGTAAATGTTGAAATTCTCAATCAAAGAATCGAATCGCTTCCCAAAAACAAAGTTGATGTTGTTACTTCACGAGCGATGACATCTTTGAAAGATTTGTTGGAATATACATATCCATTTTGTAAAAAAGATACGATATGTATTTTTCCCAAAGGTAAAAAGTATCAAGAAGAAATTGATGAAGCCAAAAAACATTGGCGTTTTGAGTGTCAAATTCACCCGAGCGAAACTTCGTCAGAGGGTGTCATTTTAGTCATAACCAAATTAGCAAAACTTAAAGGAGTTAAATAATGCCAAGAATTATTGCCATTGCCAACCGTAAAGGCGGAGTTGGTAAAACGACCACGACGGTAAATGTTGCAACAGCTATGGCTGCCGCCGGAAAGAAAGTACTGGTAGTTGATTTGGATCCGCAAGGAAACGCCACCACCTCAATGGGCATTAATAAGAGTGGACGTATGGCTTCTTCTTATGAAGTTTTGCTTGGCGAAAAAAGAATTTCTGAGGCTGTTGTCTGGACAGAGATTCCTAATTTTTCTCTCGTGCCATCTTCGCCTGATTTGGCAGGTGCCGAGGTTGAATTGGTAGAAATTGACAATCGTGAATTTGCACTAAAAAAAGCTCTGCAAAGAGACGCTGTTAATTATGACTATATATTAATAGATTGCCCTCCTTCATTGAGTTTGGTTACGATAAATGCGCTTGTTGCTGCTGATGCCGTTATCGTGCCTTTGCAATGCGAGTTTTTAGCGCTTGAAGGTATCACCGATTTAATTCGCAACATCAACCAAATCAAAAAGAAATTTAATCCGAAACTTGAATTACAAGGTGTCGTTCTCACCATGTATGACAAACGCAATAATTTGACTCAAATGGTAGAAGATGATGTTAGAAGTTTCTTTGGTAAAAAGGTTTATCAAACCGTTATTCCGCGGAATGTCAGAATTTCCGAAGCACCATCGCACGGCAAACCGGTTTTGATTTATGATTTCAAATGCCCCGGCTCCCAAGCATATATTAGTTTAACCGGCGAAGTATTGAAAAGAGAGAAGGAATTAATGGCATGCTAGAAGAAGAAAAAGAAATAGATAAAATGCTGAATAATATTGAAACGTCGGATAATCATTCTCATAAGCGTAAGAGCTTAGGTAGAGGTTTAGGAGCTCTTTTGGGTGATGACGATTTGGATATGAATGAAAATGAAGATTTATCATCACTGGCACCGAATTTATCGGGTTCAAATTTAGTAGATATAGATTTACTCCAACCCGGAAAATTTCAACCGCGTACGGAGTTTGATGAAGAGGCGCTGCAATCTCTTGCCGATTCCATTAAAGAAAAAGGCGTCTTGCAACCATTATTGGTTCGTCGTACGGGAATAGGGTATGAAATCATTGCCGGTGAACGCCGTTGGCGTGCATCAAAATTGGCAGGACTTGACAAAGTTCCGGTCATAGAAAAAGACTTATCTGATAAAGAAGTCTTAGAGGTGGCTTTAGTTGAAAACTTGTTAAGAGAAAATCTGTCGGCAATAGAAGAGGCGGAAGGATTACAAAGATTAATCGACGAGTTTGCGCACACGCAAGAGGCTTTGTCGCAAATCATTGGTAAATCCAGAAGCCATATTGCAAATACGCTTCGTTTGCTTAATCTTCCTGAAAAAGTACAGCATCTGGTAAAAGAAGGCAAATTGAGCGCTGGTCATGCCAGAGCTTTGGTTGGATTAGAAAATGCCGAAGCCTTGGCAAACCAAATAATATCAAAAGATTTGAGTGTTCGACAGGTTGAGGAGTTGGTTGCCAAACAAAAAGAAGGCAAAAAAGAGCCTCAAGCAAAAACACCCAAAGATAATGACTTGGTGGACATAGAAAAAGACTTAAACAAAAATCTTGGTTTAAGAATTAAAATATCACCAAGCAAACAAGGCGGCGGTAAGGTTGTATTACAATATGCCTCTCCGGCCGAATTGGATATGATTATAGATATTTTGGAACAAAAGAAGTCGAATGAGCGTCACAGTCTGGGCTTTCAGCCATCAGAACCTGTCACCCCGACAACAGTTTCCAATGAAAAATTTTCAATTAAGGTTATAGATTAGTCTAACTAATTGAAATTTAATAAAAAAGCGGGAGCAAATCTCCCGCTTTTTTGTGCCTTTGAAAAATGAGCAATGAGGGTGTGATTTAAATTTTTTTAATAAAGTATACATAAAAAGGAGTAAATCCCCTGTAAGGGCAAAAAATCAGGCGTAAAATTAAAATCAATGAAAAAGGTAAAAACTAACGATATCTTTACGAAAGGATGATAAAAATATAATAGATTTTTAATAAGAGATATGTTCTAATAAAACAAATTTAACTTGAGGGAAGACAAAGATGCTGTTTCTGAAAAAGTTTTTATGGGGAATGGGTGCACTGATATTAATACTTGTTGGAGGCAGTGGCACACAAAGCAGTAATCTGGTGTTACAAGGCGGCGGTTTTATAGGTTTAATCATTGGTTTGATAGCCTTGTATATCTTTACCAAAATGGCCTGGCGCGCCATGGGATGTATTCCTTCTTTTATTGCCGTAATTGGTGTTATAGCTTTTATTCTTTATGCTATTGGCGCATTTAAGGACGGATTTAACGGCATTGGTAAAAATTTACAAAGCTTTTTAGGACGTTCTCAAAATTTTGCTATGTCAGGTCAAGGACAAGCCCCTCAAGCAAATGCTCAAGTTCAGCTTTTAGATGGGGAATTGCCGCCTTTAGGAGAAAATTTCAATTCTCAACCGGCTAATAATCAACCTGCTCCGGCGCAAGAACCTCAAGTTAGCTCTTTCCAACAGTTTATGAATGCCATTGGTGGAGGGGCTCAATCTGCTCCGCAAAATCAAGGGATTGATATGAATGCCTTGCCGACATTTAGAAGTTCGGCCAAAGTTATGAACGGTGATACCTTGCAAATCCAAGGTCGTTACTTCAAATTATATGGTATTGATGCACCTGAAATCAGCCAAACCTGTGCCGATAAGAGCGGTCGTTCATATAATTGCGGTCGTCAGGCAGCTTTATGGCTTAAAGGCTGGATAGGAGATAATCCTTTAACTTGTCACATTATGCAACAAGACGAAAAGGGCAATATGGTCGGAACTTGTTCTTTAGGGCAATATGACTTGGGTGCCGCATTGGTTAATGCCGGATGGGCGGTTGCTTACACCAAATATACGGATATTTATATGCCATATCAGCAACAAGCTCAAAGAAACGGCCATGGTCTCTGGCAAGGAAAATTCTATATGCCCGAAGACTGGCGTGCACTTCAAGCACAAAAACCAAAAATCAAAGTAATCAAACCTAAAAAACGTCGCGATAACATATTTGGAATATAAAAAATGACAGACTTTATCTGCCCGAATATTGAAGCAACCGAGAAATTGGCACAAAAATTTGCCGCTCTTGCCAAACCAGGTGATGTCTTTGCTTTATTTGGAACTTTGGGTATGGGGAAATCGGTTTTTGCTCGTGCATTCATCCAAAGTTTAACAGCAGCCGAAGAAGTCCCTAGCCCAACCTTTACTTTATTGCAAACTTATGATGCGCCGGACTTTGAGATATACCACTATGACTTATACCGCCTCAAATCAGCCGAAGAGATATTTGAGTTGAATATGGAGGAGGCAATGGCTTGCGGTGTCTGTTTGATTGAGTGGCCGGAAAAAATGGGTGGATATTTACCGAGGAATTGCATAAAAATAAATATCACGCCTTGCGGTAACGGCCGGAAAATTACGCTCGAGAGCAAAGATGAGCAACGCCTTGCGCGCTTTAGCTCTTTATAAGGTTTGATGATGGAAAATATATACGCAACCTGTCTTGAGCTAAACCATAAAGGAATACTCCTCATAGGTCCTTCAGGAAGCGGAAAATCTGACCTAGCTCTACGCTTAATTAAAGAAAAGCAAGCCAAATTAATTGCGGATGACCGAACAGATGTAGAGCTTATTTCTGGGGAAGTTGTCGCCACTTGCCCTCAAACAATTCAAGGCTTGCTTGAGGTGAGGGGGATAGGTATTGTTAAAATGCCCCATAAAGAACAAACCAAAATATCCTTAGTTATTGAATTAACAAACAATTTAGAAGAAATAGAACGCCTGCCTCAAGATGAAAAAATCACCCTCTTAGGCACAAAAATAAAAAAAATTCGCCTCTATCCGTTTGAATTATCGGCAGTTCATAAAGTTGCGTTGGCTTGTGATGAAAATTCATAAGTTGGTTGATTTTTCAGCGCATAGGCTCTAATATACCTAAAATTCTAACTTTTTTAATGAAAGAAAGATAATGCTGGGAAAAATCATCGAAAATTCTTTACGTAAACTGGGAAAACCGTTGGTTTCCTTTATCTTTAGACTAGGGCAACTATCGCAATTTATTGCACAATCTCTGTATCACACCGTAACACCGCCGTTTTATCTGCGTCTGGTAGGTCGCCAATTAATGGATATCGGCTTTTATTCTTTACCGGTTGTGGCTTTAACCACAATTTTTGCAGGTATGGTAATTGCACTGCAAACCTATTCCGGTTTTTCAAGCTATGGTGCCGAAAGTGCGGTTGCGCAGGTTGTGTTGATTGCCGTAACGCGTGAGTTGGCACCGGTATTCTGTGGTCTGATGGTTGCCGGTCGAATTGGTGCCGCCATGGCTGCCGAAATCGGAACCATGCGTGTTACTGAACAAATTGATGCCTTAGTTACCTTGTCCACCAACCCGTTCAAGTACTTGGTTGCCCCAAGACTTTTAGCTGGTGTTATTGTTTTGCCTTTATTGGTTTTAATCGGTGATATTATCGGTATTTTCGGAGGTTACGTTGTTGCTATCTATCAATTAGGTTTCAACCCAGCCAACTACATCAACTCCACCATCAATGAGCTGCAATCAATCGATATCATGATTGGTATTACCAAAGGTGCAGTCTTTGGCTTTATCATTTCTTTAATGGGCTGCTATAATGGTTACAAATCAAAAGGCGGAGCCCAAGGCGTCGGTGATGCAACCACCAACGCAGTTGTTGCCTCTTCAATTTTGATTTTAATCTTCAACTACATCATCACCGGTATGTTCTTTACCAAATAAGAGCAAGGAGAAAAGGCTATGAACGAAAATAAAATTGAAATTCGCAATCTCTCCAAGGCTTTTGGTAAAAAGGTTGTATTAGACGGAATAGATTTGGATATAAAAAGAGGAGAATCTCTGGTTGTTATCGGAGGTTCTGGTACCGGAAAATCGGTTTTAATCAAATGTATCCAAGGCCTGCTTAATGCTGATAGCGGGTCTATCAAAGTAGATGAAGAAGAAGTTGTCGGCGCCCCGCGCAAACAAGTAGAGGCAATGCACGCCAAGATGGGAATGTTGTTCCAAGGTGGTGCATTGTTTGATAGTTTAAGCGTATGGGAAAACGTTGCTTTTGGTTTGATTGAAAATCAAGATATGCCAAAAAAACAAGCCAAAAGCGAGGCTATTCGGGTTTTGCGCCAAGTAGGGCTTGCCCCCGATGTTGCCGACCTTTCGCCGTCAGAGCTTTCGGGAGGTATGCAAAAGCGTGTTGGTTTGGCCAGAGCTATTGCCACCCGTCCGGAAATCATCTTTTTTGATGAACCGACCACGGGTTTGGATCCGATTATGTCAGACGTAATTAATGATTTGATTATTGAATCCGTTAAAGGCTTAGGCGCAACGGCTTTGACTATTACACATGATATGGCCTCTGCTCGTAAAATAGCCGATAAAATTGCCATGCTCTATAAAGGCAAAATCATCTGGCAAGGTACGGTAAAAGAGATGGATAAAACCGATAACCCGTATGTTCGCCAGTTTATAAACGGTTGTTCACAAGGTCCGATAAAAGTAGAGGTTTAAGCCATGGCAAAAAAGGGTGGCAGCGAGTTTGTTTGTCAAAATTGCGGAGCGGTTTATCCCAAGTGGCAGGGCAAATGTGATTCTTGCGGCGAGTGGAACTCGATTGTTGAAGAGCAAGTCGGAGGTGAAGGTTTTTCCAACCTTGCACCTAAGAAAAAAGGGCGCATTTTGGAATTTGTGCCCTTAAGCGGTTCGCAAGAAGCTCTCACCCGCCTTGTTACCGGTATTAAAGAATTAGACCGAGTTTGCGGCGGGGGCTTAGTCCCCGGTTCAGCAATTTTGGTAGGTGGCGACCCAGGTATTGGTAAATCAACATTGTTATTGCAAACTTGCGCCAGCATAGCTAATCAAACAGGAGACCATGAGTGTTATTATATTTCCGGAGAGGAAGCGATTGATCAGGTTCGGATTCGCGCCAAGCGTTTGCAGCTTGAAAAATCTCCGGTCAAATTGACCTCAGCCACCAATGTCAAAGATATCATCACCACCTTAGAGGCATCTCAAGCCGCTGTGGTGATAATCGATTCAATACAAACCATGTATTTGGAAGAAGTTGAATCCACTCCGGGCAGTGTCACGCAAGTCAGAGCTTGTGCTTATGAGCTGATAAAACTAGCTAAAAAGAAGGGTTTTACCCTCTTTTTGGTAGGACACGTCACCAAACAAGGCTCAATTGCCGGTCCTCGTGTATTGGAACACATGGTTGATACTGTCTTGTATTTTGAAGGCGAAAGAGGACACCATTTCCGTATTTTGCGTGCTGTCAAGAACCGTTACGGCGCCACGGATGAAATCGGTGTTTTTGAAATGCAAGACCAAGGCTTGGTAGAAGTTGAAAATCCGTCAGCTCTGTTTTTGGCAGAGCGTCAGGGAAACATTTCCGGCTCATGCGTTTTTGCCGGTATTGAAGGTTCCAGACCTGTTTTGGTAGAGATTCAAGCTCTCGTAAGCCCAACCGGCTATGCCAGCCCCAAACGTGCGGTCGTCGGATGGGATTCTAATCGTTTGGCAATGGTTTTAGCTGTGTTAGAAGCCCGTTGCGGAATGAATTTAAGCTCCCAAGATGTTTATTTGAATATTGCCGGCGGCCTAAAAATTTCGGAACCGGCCGCAGATTTAGCGGTAGCCATGGCTGTAATTTCTTCGCTGACCAACAAGCCTTTGCCGGCGGACGCGGTCATTTTTGGTGAAATCGGCTTGTCAGGAGAAATCCGCGCCGTATCTCAACCCAATGCGCGCCTAAAAGAGGCTTATAAGCTAGGATTTCACAGTGCCATTACGCCTCCGACCCACAGCAAAGAAAAGAAACACAATTTAGATATCAATACTTATGAAATCGGTAACGTTCAAAGATTAATCAATTGGTTTAATTAGGATAAAAAGATGTCACAACCATTAAATAATTTAGATATTGTCATTTTAATTATGTTGGGAATTTCTGCGCTCATAGCCTTGAGCCGAGGACTGATGAAAGAAGTTTTATCAATTATCGGCTGGGTTTTAGGTTCTGCCGCGGTCATTTACTTTTTGCCGGTCTTTACACCAATCACTAAAGAATATATCGCCAGCGGGATGATAGCGGGCGTTGTTACTTCTATTTTTATCTTAATTTTGTTTATGGTAATTTGGATACTTTTAACCGGCAATATTGTCGATAAAATCCGCTCCAGCAAATTAAGCTCACTGGATAGAATGCTAGGGCTGTTTTTTGGCATTATGAGAGCCTTTTTATTGGTTATTTTGCTCAATATCTTAATTAGTTGGATAATGCCCAAAGAGCGCCAACCCGAAACATTTAAGAATTCAAAATATTTTCAGTTAGCCGGAGAATTTGCCGAGCCGATAGAAAACTTGATTCCGAAAGAAACGCTGGATTCTATCAAAGAAAAAGCTGCCACAATTAGCGGCAAGGAAGAAAAATCAGAGGAAGATGAAACCAAAGAAGAACTAAAAGAGGAACCAAAAGAAGCAAAAACCAGCAAATCAAGTGATGATTTGTTTGAAAAATTAGCTCAACCGCAAGTCAAATCCAAGAAAAAGGCAAATGCTGAGCAAAAATCCCAACCTCTGCAAGAAGATTTTGACGGCTATAATGTGCACGAACGCACCAATTTAGACCGCCTGATAGAAAACTCTTTGGATTAGAACCAAGCATTTTCAATATGCTGAAAATCAAGAGGAAAAGCGATTAAAATTGCATCAAATCGCATATCACAATTTTCAAATTGAGGGTTGAGCGCCAAAAAGGCCTCAGCCCCTTTTTTTATTCTAGATTTTTGAACTTCCGAAATGGCGTAAGCGGCATTTTCCAGAGTTTTTCTTTTTTTTACCTCAACAAAGACAAGAAGATTATCTTTTTTAGCAATAATATCAATCTCACCTGCATGCGTACCTTTTCCGGTTTTATAGTTTCTGGCAACGATTTTATAGCCTTTGGTTTTGAGCAATCCGCAGGCTAAAAATTCAGCTAATTTTCCGGTACTATAATTGGTCATTTTTAATTTTCAAAGCCAGTTCATAGACGTTATTTTTGTTCAAATGATAGGTATCGGCAATTTCTTTCACGGCAGATTTTAATGTCATTTTGTTGAGCTTTTCTTTTAGGAGGGCTTCAATGTCAATTTCCAATACTGAAGGCTCATTAGGCGGAGCCACCATTAACACCATTTCTCCTTTTGGCGGATTATTTTCAAAATGTTGAATTAACTCTTCAGCCGTACCATTAAGACATTCTTCATAGAGTTTGGTGATTTCTCTTGCCACGGCAATTTCGCGGTTTTGAAAATATTTTTGCGCCACATTAAGAGTTTTTTCGATTCTCTGTGCGGTTTCATAAAATACCAAGGTTGAATTAAGTGAGCAAAGCTCCTTAAACAAATCTTCACGCGCTTTTTCTTTGTTGGGAATAAATCCGGCAAACATAAAACGATTGGTCGGTAAGCCTGAAAGCTGCAAAGCCGAAATTACGGCACAACACCCGGGAACCGTCCACACCTTAACCCCTTGCTCACGGCATTTCCGAACCAGTTTATATCCCGGATCTGAAATCAAAGGAGAACCGGCATCACTCACGAGCGCCAGTGCTTTTCCCTCATTAATGAGGTCAATTAATTTTTGGGCTTGTTGTTCTTCATTATGGTCTTGGTAAGTGATAAAAGGCTTGTTTGCATCAAGCGAGAGTAGGGCAAAGAGTTTTCTGGTTACTCTGGTGTCTTCGCAAGCAATCACATCGGCTTGAGTCAAAACCTCCAGAGCGCGTTTAGAAATATCATCTAAATTACCAATCGGCGTGGCAACCACATACAATCCGTTATTCATTATTCTATCACTTTACAAACAAAGAAAATTAAGCTAACTTCAGGCTATATGATTTTCTATTTTAGGATAAATTGCAAGTGTTAAAAAAAATAAGTTTTTTGCTGGGCTTTTTAGTTTTAAGCGGCTGCCAAAGTACCAATGTGAGTATGGAAGGCGGAGTAAGCGATTCCAACACCGAAATCAGTGAAGTTAATTTCGGCGGAGATGATAAATTCAGGGTAGGGGTTTTGTTGCCTCTCAGTGGCACGGCTGCCAAACAAGGACAAGGACTTAAAAATGCCACCATGATAGCCTTGGAAGATGTCCGCAATCCTAAACTTGTCTTGCAGTACTACGACACCAAAGGCACGCCCGAAGGCGCACGCGTTGCCATTACCAATGCTATTAACCAAAGCAGCCGGCTGATAATTGGCCCGTTGAAGAGTTCATCTGTTCAAGCCATTTCTGAAGAAACGCGCTCTCATGACATTCCGGTCATTGCTTTCAGTACGGTATCAAGTGTTTTGCAGCCTGAGGTTTATACTTTAGGCTTGATGGTAGAAGAGCAAGTTGACCGAATAGTTACTTATACGGCACAAAACGGACGTTCACGTTTTGCCTTGCTTATTCCCGATAATAATACCGGTGTAGCGGTGGCCCGTGCTGCGGTAAAATCCGCTCAAAAAAACGGTGTTTCCATCACCCGTATCGGCTTCTATACGCCGGGCACAACCGATTTTGCCTCTATCACTCGTAAATTGTCGGACTACGATACCCGTACATCACGCCTGCAACGTCTTAAAAACAGCCTCAAAACTAAAATGAGCCAGGGTGACGCCGGAGCCGCCAGAGTTCTTGAACGCCTCAACAAAACCGACACCTTAGGCGATGTCGATTTTGATGCTGTCTTAATTCCAGAAAGCGGCGCAAGCCTCAAAGCGGCGGTCTCAATGTTTGGCTATTATGACGTCTATGCCCCGCAAGTAAAATTTATCGGCACTAGCGTATGGGAAAACACGATTTTGAATAAAGAATCCACCATGCGCGGCAGCTGGTTTCCGGCTTTGTCACGCTCACACAGTGGTTATTTCATAGAAAAATATACCGAAATTTTCGGTGAACGCCCAAGTAGCCTTTACTCCATGGGCTATGATGCAGTGGCCTTAGCCTCCGCCCTTTCACAAACACCATCCGCCGATCTTAATACCGCTATCACCGATAAAGACGGCTATGTGGGCATCAATGGTGCTTTTCGCTTACTAGAAAACGGTCAAAACCAACATAGTTTAGACATTGTTGAAGTCCGCTCTGATGGTAACTTCATCATTAACGAAGCTCCGAAACAATTCTCTCTTTCTTCAAACGAGAACAGCGGCAACATAGTCTTAGAGCCGGGGTACGTTGCTCCTAAAATCTTTGGTAAAGATACTTCGACAGCCCAAACCTTAATCTATGGTTATCCGCTAAGTCTTGAAAATCAACCCTTAGACTATGTTCCGAGCGATAAAGAAAAAGAAATCGTCAAACAAGGTTTAGAGAAATTAAATATCGTAATTTCAGATTAGAAAAGCGGTGTTGATAGATGATTTTTTCCTTGAAAAAAAGGGGAATATCGACGATATTAAACCAAGTAAAATTTGTACTTTTCTATAATGTAAAGTCTAAAGGAGGACGTTGGGTTAGCCCTTCGCCAACCCGGTCAGGTCCGGAAGGAAGCAGCCGTAACGAATAAGGTTAAGGTCATTCGTCCTCCACCTCAAATTAAAGAAGATAATTTAATGGCAGAAGAAAATAACGAAAATCAATATGTGGTTTTAGCCCGTAAGTACCGCCCGCAAACGTTTGAAGACTTGCTGGGACAAGATGCTTTGGTTCAAACCCTGACCAATGCCATTAAAAACAATCGTCTGCACCATGCCTACATTTTAACCGGAATCCGCGGTGTTGGTAAAACCACAACCGCCAGACTTATTGCCAAAGCCCTGAACTGCACGGGATTAGACGGCAAAGGTGGCCCAACCATACATCCTTGTGGTGTTTGTGAAAACTGCAAAGCCATTGCCGCCGGCAGACATATTGATGTTATGGAATTGGATGCGGCCTCTCGTACAGGTGTTGATGATATTCGTGAGATTTTGGATGGTGTCAGATATAAGCCAACCAATGCGCGTTACAAAATATATATCATCGACGAAGTCCACATGCTCTCCAAAAATGCATTTAACGCTCTGTTAAAAACGCTTGAAGAGCCACCTTCGCATGTCAAATTTATCTTTGCCACGACCGAGATACGCAAAGTTCCGGTCACTGTTTTGTCACGCTGCCAAAGATTTGACCTGCAACGCTTGACAATTGAGGATTTGCTCAAACTCTTTAACAAAATCATTGCCGCCGAAAACCTCAAAGCCGAAGATGAGGCTCTGCATATGATAGCCAAAGCAGCTGATGGCTCAGCGCGAGATAGCTTGTCTTTGCTTGACCAAGCCATTTCTTTGGGAGCAGGGGTAATCAAAACCGATATTGTTAAAGAGATGATAGGTTTAGCTGACCGCAATCAAACTTTTGAATTGTTTGAAAGTCTGATTAGCGGGGACACCAAAGAGAGCCTGCTCAAACTTCAAACCCAGTATCAAAATGGTGCCAACCCAACTTCTTTATTGCAAGATTTGATAAATATTACCCACTTGTTGGCCAAAACCAAATTGATACCGAGTTTTATTAACGATTCGTCCTTAAGCGAAACCGAAAAAGACTTTTGCCAAAGACTAAATTCGAAGGTTTCAATAGCGATTCTCTCCAAAATCTGGCAAATGATGATAAAAGGCTTGAGCGAACTTCAAGCTGCTCCGGTGCAAATAGACGCCCTTGAAATGATATTAATTCGCGTGGCTTATTCGGCATCATTACCGACACCATATGAGCTATTAAACGACGTAAAAAAAAACTCTAATTTAGGCAATTTCCGCCCGCAAGTTTCACAAGCCGAACCTCAGACCACCCCGCCGCCGGTTTTTAATCATGCTTTGGCGGCAGAGCCTGAACCAAATACCGCCGATAGCAGTTTTCTGACTTTTAATCAAATTTCAGACCTCTTAAATTATTTGGAAGAGCATAAGATGCCTTTGGCCGAATATGCTTTGAAAAATGATGTCTCTATATCAGAGTTTAAGAGTGGCTATATCAAAATGACGGCCTCAGATAAAATTCACCCTGATTTTATCCTGAACTTGCACAAGATATTGACCCAAGCCACCGGTTTGACTTGGAAGATTGAAATGGCTCGAGGAGCCTTAGGTGTAACTTTGGCCGATATGGAAAAAGCCGCCGAAGAGGAAGAAAAACGCAACATAATGGAATACCCGTTAGTTAAAGCGATTATGGCAGAATTTAAGGGCGCAAAAATCGAAACCGCGACCCGCAAAATAGCCGAAGAAGATGACGAAGAAGGCTCAAGCTTCTTTGGCGGAGAAACTTCAGAAATAATATATGACGAGGATAACGAACAATGATGAATATTCAAGGTATAATGAAACAAGCGCAAATGATGCAAAAGAAAATGGAAGAAGCTCAAGCCAAATTAGCGCAACAAGAAATCACCGGCACCAGCGGCGGTGGCTTGGTAAAAATCACGCTAAACGGTAAATTTGAGGCCAAAAAGGTAGAGCTTGACAAATCGCTCTTGGTACCTGAAGAAGTCGATATCCTTGAAGACCTGATTTTAGCGGCCTACAACGATGCTCATGCCAAAGTTGATACAGCGATGAGCGAAGGCATGAAAGACGTAACTGGCGGGCTAAATTTGGGCGGAATTAAACTTCCTTTTTAGGAGGCGACGACCTTGGCCGGAAAAGAAATCGAAAAACTCATCAAGCAGGTAGCCAAACTTCCTTCTCTTGGCACTCGTTCATCAAGACGAATTGTCTTGCACCTTCTAAAAAAGAGGGAAACCTTGTTGCTGCCGTTAATAGAGAGCTTAAATGAGGTTGCCTCTCGCGTAACAACTTGTGAAATTTGTGGCAATTTTGATACCACAAACCCTTGCTCAATCTGTGCATCAGATAAAAGAGATGCTCAGCAAATTTGCGTGGTGCAAGATGTAGCCGATTTATGGGCTATGGAGAGAGTATCTTTCTTTAAGGGAAAATACCATGTCTTAGGTGGCGTTTTATCGGCTTTAGATGGGGTTGCCCCTGAGGATTTGAATATTGAAAGCTTGCTCTACCGCTTGAGCAAAGAAGATATCAAGGAAGTTATTTTAGCACTTCCGGCAACGGTTGACGGTCAAATCACCTCACACTATCTGGTTTCAAAGCTCAAAGACAGCAATGTCAAAGTAACCACACTTGCCCAAGGTATTCCGATGGGTGCGGAATTGGATTATATGGACGAAGGAACAATCCAATTAGCCCTAAACTCACGCAAACTTCTCTAAAACAAAAGCCTCTTTTCAAAGAGGCTTTTTTACATCAAAACTATCAATAATCGGTTTAAATTCTTTTACCATTTTGGTATAGACGTCTTTTTTTACCTCCCAAACCAAGTCGGGCGCTTCTTCAATATCTTTCCAAGCAAATTCATCAAATTCAGGCTCAGCTGTGTGAAGGTTAATTTCGCTGTCTTTACCGGTAAAATAGAATAATGACCAATATTGATCTTGTCCGTCACTTACAATTCCTCTTGCGCGAAATTTTTGCTTAACGCTTTCCGGAAATTCATAACGTAAGGCATAATCAAGCGTTTTAACCGCCACGATGGATTCAATAGAAGTTTCTTCAAACAATTCTCTTTGAGCAGCTTGTAGAGGTGTTTCTCTCGCTTCGATTCCTCCTTGAGGAAATTGCCAACCATCTGTTTGAGGGACAATTCTACGACACATCAAAACTTTTTTTTGTGCATTAAAAACAACCACACCTGCATTTTTTCTAAAATGTTGTTCCATTATTCCACTACCAAATTAGAAATAGGGACCAGAGCAAAAGGTTTTTCAATTTCGGTTATATTTTGCTCTTTCATTTGCTCGTAAGAAAGTTGCGGAGAAAAGCTCTTAATCCAATCGCTGAGAGCTAAAACAGCCGAAGGCTTGGGTTCAACCACAATAAGCACTCTTCCCCTCTCACGGGCGATATTTTCAGCCTCTGTTAATTTCTTTTCTAAACCGGCACGGCTAAAATCGTTATCTACCAAAACGTCGGCTTTTAATTTTGCAAGATTATCAATTTTCATATTGCTGATAAAATCTTCTCCGCTGGCATCAAGCATGAGTAAGCCTCTTTTTTGTAGCTCTTCAAACAAGGCTGAGAGTTGTTCAACATTACTGTCATCAGCAATTCCTTGGGAAACAACCATTCCGCCGATAGCAAAATTTCCGCCGATTGTCTTTAACAACCGATTGAGATTTTCAGCCAAACTCTCGGTCAAACTCATCGATAAAGGACCGCTGTCTGACTTCAAATAATCTTTGGACGGGAGCAAAAAGTCCATATAAGTTTCATGACCTTTGCTTCTGGCATATTTCACTTGATCTTTAATATTCAAAGCATAAGGCGAAAATGAAAAACTAACTTCATCAGGCAGCCCATCGGCAATAAGTGTTGCATTAGCCTGATTAACGCCATAATTTTTAACCACTACGGCTACTTTGAAAAATTGCGGCATGATATTGACTTTTTTGCCATAAACTTCCCATGGCTTTTGTTTTCCGTCTGTTTTGGGAAGATAAAGCTCTCCTTTCTCTTCAACCAAATCCGGATTAGGTTCCACAAACTTCAGAGGATTTTTATTTTGAGCCTTACCCAAAGCTGTTAAATGCGGCAAATTTTTCATAGCCTCTTGCAAAGGGTCAACTTTTTCTTCTTCTTTTTTTGTAACCTCATTGTTTTGAATAGCTACTTTTTCAACTTCTTCCTTTTTTGCCTTAGGGTTTCTGTCCGGCAAAGTCAGAACATATTTAGGAGATTTATTTTTTGTATCATAAATAATTTGCTCAATTTTAGACCGATACTTAGGCTCACTTTTTTTGCTGGCAGAAAAATAACCGATAGCGACCAATCCCGCAATTGTCAGCAAGCCAACGAGTATCAGAACTTTTATTGCATTAAGTTTTTTGAGCAAATTACTTTCCTTCGTCTTCTAAACCTGTTTTATACAAATTCAAAGCTTTTACCAAATCAATTGCTCTAGAGAGTTGGTAATCTTTAGCCAATTCTTCAGCTTCTTTCTTTTGTTTAGCAGCGTCTTTTGTGCTCTTAGCCGTATCATTTTCATTTTTCAAAGCATTACTGAATTCTGCTTCACTGAAAGCCGCTCCTGTATCAATAACTTCGACTTTAGCTGGTTTAACCTCAACATCAGGTTCAATACCCTTAGCCTGAATAGAGCGCCCCGAAGGGGTGTAATATCTGGCGGTGGTCAAACGCATAGCTCCATAGTCGCCGAGCGGAATAACGGTTTGTACTGAACCTTTACCGAATGATTTTTCACCCAAAATAATGGCTCTTTTATGGTCTTGTAAAGCGCCGGCAACGATTTCTGAGGCAGATGCCGAACCATCATTAATCAAAACCACAATTGGCAAACCTTGAGCAATATCACCTTTTTTGGCGCTATATTTAACGGTATCTTCTTCGTTTCTGGAACGGGTAGAAACAATTTCTCCTTTATCAAGGAATAAATCAGAAACATTAACCGCTTGGTCAAGCAAACCACCGGGGTTGTTTCTAACATCAATCACAATACCTTTGAGTTTTTTGCCTAATTTCTTTTGAGCATCTTTAACGGCTTTTTCAGTCATTTTATCAACATCATCACTGAATGATGAAATACGAATATAAACAACATCATCAGCCTTTATATCGTTTTTAACCGATTGAATTTTAATTTCTTCACGTTTGAGGGTAATTTCCAAAGGTTTTTCGTTAATTCTACGGATGGTGAGTTTAACTTTTGTGCCGACTTTTCCGCGCATTTTATCAACAGCGTCATTAAGAGACATACCCATAACGGCTTCATCATCAATATTTGTGATGTAATCTCCGGGTTTAATACCTGCTTTTGAGGCTGGAGTATCATCAATCGGCGAAACAACTTTTACTAATCCGCCTTCCATGGTAACTTCAATACCGAGACCGCCGAATTTTCCTTGGGTTTGCTCACTCATATACTTAAAGCTTTGGGCATCTAAAAAGCTTGAATGCGGGTCAAGAGCAGACAACATACCGTTAATTGCGGATTCAATTAATTTTTTATCAGAAACTTCATCTACATACGAAACCTTAGCTCTTTCCATAACTTCACCAAATAAGTTGAGCATTTCGTATGTATCAACATCGTCAGTTTGTTCTTTAGCCTTTTTAGCGGCATCAGCCATAGGCGCAGTCCAAACAAACCCTAACATTAACAAAACAGCAAAAGAAATTTTATTCCGCATAACACAATCCTTTAATTAGCAAACCACGATATCGGGTTAATCGGGTGATTTTTGTTTCTGAGTTCCATATAAAGTCTGGCATCATCCTCTTCAGGCATCAAACCGATAGGTTCTCCGGCCAACAGCATTTGTCCGACGTCACAGTCTATTGAATCCAAACCGGCCAAGAGCGAAGTATAGCCTTTACCGTGTTCAATAATAATAAGATTACCATATCCTCTGAAAGGACCGGCAAACAAGACTGAGCCGTCAAACGGAGCAATAACCTGAGCCTTAGGTCTGGTTTTAATAATAATACCTTTTGAGCTGACGCCTTTGGCTGTTTCTTGTCCGTAAGCGGTCACGATACTTCCTCTTGCCGGACGCGAAAGTTTGCCTTTAGCTTTCACAAAATTATCACCAATTTCACTTATAACCTCAGGATTAAATTTAATCAAGTCAGCAGTTTGCACCTGTTCACGCTTTTGATTTTCCAAAGCTTCTTTTCTTCTTTGTTCTTCCAGAGCAGCCAAACGTCTGCGCTCTTCTTCCTGACGACGAAGTTTTTCCTGACGTTCTTTTTCAAGTTTATTGAGTAAGTCGCGCAAGTCTTGAGCTTGAGAAGCAAGGGCTTGAACACGTTTTTTAGCTTTTTCGCTTTTAACTTCTACCACATTTCTAAGTTTTGATTTTTTCTGCACCAAAACTTTCATTTCTTCGTGTTCTTTTTCAAGCTTTAGTTTTTGTTTAGTAATTCTTGAAACCTGCTTTTCAATTTGTTTCTTTTTGGCTTGCAAACTTTCCAAATCTTTTCTGATATTGTTGGCATTTTCTTCCAAATAAGGCACTGTTTCGCGCAACAACATGGCGCTGCGAATAATCTCCACCGGGCTAAGTGGTTGCACAAACAGAGATTCGGTAGGTTTTAAGGCCAAGTTTTGCAATGCCGACAAGGTCTTGATTAAGTTTTCATCTTCAGCCAAAAACGTTTCTTCGGCTTTCTGTAAGTTAGCCGTCAATTCCTCAAGTTCGGCCTCCATTTTGGAGAGGGATTCCTCGCGATATTGAATCATTTTGGCAGACTTAATCATTTGCTGATTAACTTGTTTCAGCTCTTTGCTGATTTGCGATGCTTGTTCTTTGAGGCGTTGATGCTCAAGATTTTGCTCTTTAACTTGTTTTTCGACTTTTTCCAAATCTTTAGAGGAAACTTTTTGCGCATTAGCGACCTCAAGCATAAGGGCAAAAGCCCCTATGCTTGCTAAAATAAGTTTATTCAGTCGCCAAAGTTTCATAAGGTTTTATTTCTTAATCAACAAAGAGTTTCCGTTCATCTCGGCAGGTTTTACAATTCCGAGCAATTCGAGTAAAGTCGGTGCAATATCAGCCAAACGACCATCACGCATAGCCGTAATGTCTTTTGGTCCGTTAACCAAAATGGCTTGAACTTTTCCGACCGTATGCGCGGTGTAAGGTTCACCGGTTACTTCATCAACCATTTTTTCGGCATTGCCATGGTCAGCAGTAACAAGCAAAACACCATCAACATCTTTAATGGCTTTAACCACGCGTCCTAAGCACTCATCAACTGCGGCTACAGCTTTCAAAACGGCATCCATTTTGCCGGTATGTCCGACCATATCGCCGTTAGCAAAGTTGCAGATGATGACGTCGAATTTTTTGTTTTCGATAGCATCAACTAAATTATCGGTAACTTCATAAACACTCATTTCCGGTTTGAGGTCATAAGTTGCGACTTTTGGGCTAGGAATGAGGATTCTGCTCTCGCCTTTGAATTCTTTTTCTTCACCGCCGTTAAAGAAGAAGGTGACGTGAGCATATTTTTCGGTTTCGGCAATACGCAGTTGGGTTAATCCATGTTCGGAAATAACTTCACCGAAAATATTTTTAAGAGCTTCGGGGCCAAACATTGTTTTCATAAAGCGGTTATGGTCAACCGAATATTCGGTCATACCGACTGCCATAGAAAGTTGAATAGTCTTTTTGCGTTCAAAGCCGTTAAATTCTTTATCAGCCAAAGCATAAAGAATTTCGCGGGCTCTGTCGGCTCTGAAGTTGCACATCAAAACGGCATCGCCGTCGGCAAATCCTTTGTAGTCGCCGATAACGCAAGGCAAAACAAATTCATCGGTAACTTTTTCGTTATAAGAGTTTGTGATAGCTTCATCAGTGGTTTGAGCATGCTTTCCTTCAGCCAAAGCAATTGCATTGTAGGCAGCCTCAACTCTGTCCCAACGTTTATCGCGGTCCATAGCATAAAAGCGTCCTGAAATTGTAGCAATTTTAACGCCCTTAAAGGAGCTGATTTCTTTTTCAAATTCAGCCAAATATTCTTTAGCTGAAGCAGGAGGCGTATCACGCCCGTCCAAAAAGGCATGAACATCAACCTTAATACCTTTTTCAGACAAAACTTTGCACAAAGCCACAATATGATCCATTGAGGAGTGAACACCACCCGGAGACATCAAACCCATAACATGGCAGGTTTTAGAATTTTTATGCAAATCATCAATTAATTCATTGAGTACCGGATTTTGAGCAATACTACCGTCTTTAATGGCTTGGTCGATTCTCGGCAAATCTTGCATAACGACACGACCGGCACCCAAATTCATGTGTCCGACTTCAGAGTTACCCATCTGCCCTTCAGGAAGGCCAACAGCCAGACCATAAGTTTCAATTAAGCTATGCGGATATTCTTCCAAATATTGGTGCCAATTAGGTGTATTGCCGTTTTCAATGGCATTATCAGGCGTAATCGGACGGCGATAACCCCAACCGTCCAAAATAAGTAACATAACAGGTTTTTGTGTCATTTATAACTCACTTTCAACAATAAAAAACTTCTGCCAAAAAGCAGATTTTAATCAATTAAATCTGTAGCGTATTATATATAATAAAAACGAATAAAAAAGCACTATTTTTATTGTTCAAACACAATTTTATTAAGTTTTTTACTCCTCGGCCTGCGGGCTGTGCGCCGCCAACATGACTTTTCGCCAAATTTCAGCAGGGAGAGAACTTCCGCCAACGTTTTTCATAGGTGAGTTATCATCATTTCCGAGCCAAACTGCGGCAACATATTTGTCGGTAAAGCCGACAAACCAAGCATCACGGTAGTCTTGAGAAGTTCCGGTTTTGCCCGCAGCAAAGAATGGAAGTCTGGCTTTTCGTCCTGTGCCTTGATTAACAACGGCTTCCAACATTTTAGTCATATCTTCCACAGCGTCTTCGTCAAAGATTCTATCTGCCTCTGTCATCTCACGCATATAAAGCTGGTAACCGTCTCTGGAATAAATTTCTTTAATGGCATAGGGCCAGGTTGCAAAACCGCCGTTAGCAATAGCGGAATAGGCCACGGCCATGTCAATAACTTTGACTTCGGATGTACCCAATGCCAAAGACGGGCTGTTTTGAATAGGGGTGGTAATACCGGCTTTTTTAGCAATTTTGATAATGCTGGAAGAAGAGAGCGATTGCGCCAAATTAATCGTTGCCAAGTTATATGATTTTGCCAAAGCTTCCTTAAGAGTGACTTCACCATGATATTTTTTATCAATGTTTTCGGGTTGCCAATCACCGATAGAAATTGGAAAATCGCCGATTTTATCTTCGGGTTTGTAGCCGTTTTCCAAGGCGCAAAGATACACAAACGTCTTAAACGAAGACCCGGGTTGTCGCAAGGCGTTTATGGCGCGGTTAAACTGACTTTTGTGGTAATCCACACCGCCGACCATGGCTTTGATTGCGCCTGTCTTGTCCAACACCACGATAGCCCCTTGCGTCACGTTTTTGTTTTTGTTGGCTTTAATGGTTTGAGCCAAAACTTTGTCAGCTGTTTCTTGAATATATTGGTTGAGCGTGGTGTACACATAAATATCGTTTTCTCTCTCGCCGATGTAAGCGTTAACGTCGCCATATACCCAATCTGCAAAATATTTTCCGCCCTCAACTTTGTCCGAGACAAGTGCGCCGGTTTTCATTTTAAGAGCTTGTTGGCGCTCTTCTTCCGATATATATCCCTCATCAACCATATTTTGCAGCACAACCCGAGCTCTTTCTTCGGCTCTTTCGGGGTTGGCGGCAGGATTATACCTTGTAGGTGCCTTAAGCATGCCGGCCAAAATGGCGGATTCTTTTAGGTTTAGGTCAGCCGATGTTTTCTGAAAATATTTGTTGGCGGCGGCTTCAATGCCGTACGTTCCGGCACCCAAATAAACTCGGTTCAAATACAAGGCCATAATCTGGTCTTTGGAGAATTTATATTCGAGCCAAAAAGCCAAAAGCAATTCTTGAATTTTGCGTTTGATATTTTTGTTTGGGGTTAAAAAGAGGTTTTTGGCCACTTGTTGGGTAATTGTACTTCCGCCTTGGGCATAGCGTCCTTTGATGAGGTTCACCACCATCGCCCGCGAAAAAGCAATCACGTCAAATCCGAAATGCTGATAAAAACGCCTATCTTCGGTGGCAATAATGGCTTCCACCATGTGTTTTGGCAAATAATCAGGCATCACGATAGCAGAATAAACCTGCCCATAAGTCGCCACTTCGTTGCCGTTTTCAGCAGTAATGGTGGTGGAAGGTTGTCTGGTTCTGGTAACCGCTTGTTCAATATCGGGCAAAGTCAAAAAGCAATAAGCCAAATAGCAAGCTAAAGTTATCACCAAGTAGGCAAAAATTTTTAAGAGAAAGAGCCGATTCGCAACCCTTTGTTTTGACTCTCTTTTTTTCCGTTTTTTGGTGGTTTTTTTCTTTTTCGTAGTTTTTGCCATATATAAGTCCTTGCGCCGATTCTCAAAATATTTTACAACTAGATTTATAACCTACCACGAATAAGTTAAAGGAAAATTTATGAACACTGTTTCTGTTTCACTTTCTGCCGAATTATATGAGAAATTGCAAACTCTGTCTCAAAATAACAACTGCTCTGTTGAAGAGAGTCTGCAAAAAGCTGTTGCGGAATATGTTGAAAACAATGAATTTTCTTCTGATATGAACAGTGTTTCTTTTGCTGAACGTTCGTTTTTTTTCCAAGCGGCGGAATAAGTCTAAAGCAAGGCTTGGTATTTTTTAATTTCTGCATTATATTGAACGCATAATTTAATCAATCATCCCAATCAAGTGAGACAAGATGACCAAAAAAGTATGCCTAATTGATGGCTCTGGATACATTTTCCGAGCATTTTACGCCCTTCCACCTTTGACCAGTCCAGAGGGAACACCTGTAAACGCGGTTTATGGCTTTACCAATATGTTTATGCGCCTGACGCAAAAAATCAAAAGCGACTATTGGCTGGTGTTGTTTGATGCCAAAAGGCAAAATTTCCGCAACGATATTTTTCCTGATTACAAAGGCACCAGAAAAGAAATTCCCGAGGATTTAATCCCTCAGTTTGAGATTATTCACCAAGCGGTAAAAGCGCTTAATTTGCACTTTTTGGATATGGAAGGCTATGAGGCTGACGACCTAATCGCTACCTATGCTGCCCAATCCCTGCAAAAAGGCTATGAGGTCACGATTGTTTCGGCCGATAAAGATTTGATGCAGTTAATACGCCCCGGTGTTGAGTTTTTTGACCCGATGAAAGACAAATACTTCACCCCTGAAGACGTGCGTGAAAAGTTTGGTGTATATCCCAATCGCGTGGTTGATGTTCAGGCGCTTGCCGGTGACAGCACCGATAATATTCCAGGCGTTCCGGGCATTGGGCTCAAAACAGCTGCCGAACTCATTAATCAATTTGGCTCCCTAGGTGAGGTTTTGGCTCGCGCTGAAGAAATCAAACAAAACAAACGCCGCGAAACCTTGATAGCAAATAAGGACCAAGCAGAAATCTCACTCCAATTGGTAACCCTTAAAGCCGATGTTCCCACCACCCAGCCGATTGAGGATTTTCCTTGCCAAAAACCAGACCTTGGTACCATCATGGATTTTGTCTCGCGCTATGGGTTTAATTCCATTCGTCCTAGGGTTGAAAAATGGGTTTCTGAACGCTGTTCCGAAGAAGGTGAGAACACTGTATTTAAAGCGCAGCCTCAAGAGATAAAAGCCAATTATCAGCTTGTCCAAGATGAAAAGACCTTAAAGCTCTGGGCAGAAAAAATCAAGCAAACCGGCTATTTTGCCTTTGATACCGAAACCAATGGGCTCAATCCGCAGTTTGATAAGATTGTGGGCTTTTCTATGGCGACTTCTGCCGGAGAGGCTTGCTATGTTCCGCTCAACCATTTCAAGAGTGATGAAAAGTCAAATTTAGACCTTTTTGGTTCTAATCAAACAAATGCCCCGCAACAATTAAGCTATGAGATTATCGCCAAATATCTCAAACCCTTGTTTGAGGGCAAGTCGATACTCAAAATCGGCCATAACATCAAATTTGACATGCACTTTATGCAACAAGTTTTAGGCGCTGATTGCCTAATTGCGCCTTATGACGATACGGCAGTTATTTCTTATGTCTTAGATGGTACCGAACACGGCCATGGGCTCGATGAATTAGCCAAAACCTATTTTGACCACCAAATGATAGCTTATGAGGAGGTTTGCGGCTCAGGCAAAAACAAAATCACTTTTGATAAGGTTGAATTAGACAAAGCCTTGGCTTATGCCGCCGAGGACGCAGACTTTACCTTGCGTTTGCACCAAGTCTTAAAACCACGCCTGTTTTCCGAGCACCAAATGAGTGTTTATGAAGACCTTGACCGCCCCTTGGTTCGTATTTTGCAAACTATGGAAAGTGCGGGCATAAAAGTCAATCGTGAGAATTTACGCCGCTTGAGTGCTGATTTTGCTACCAAAATGCAAGACTACGAGCAACAAATTTATCACCTTGCCGGAGAGGAGTTTAACATCGCCTCGCCCAAGCAAATCGGCGATATTTTGTTTGGTAAATTAGGTGCCAAGGGCAAAAAAACGGCGACCGGCGCATGGCAAACCGGAGCCGAGGTGCTTGAGGACTTAGCCGCCGAGGGCAATGAACTCGCCGCCCGCATTTTGGATTGGCGCGCCTTGAGCAAACTCAAATCCACTTATACCGATGCCCTAACCGAGCAAATGGATAAGGCAGATCGCGTCCACACCACCTATAATCAAATCACCACCTCAACCGGACGTCTGGCGTCCAATAACCCGAATTTGCAAAATATTCCTATTCGCAGTGAAGAGGGCAAAAAAATTCGCGAAAGTTTTGTTGCTTCCAAGGGCTGTAAGATTGTGGCGGCAGACTATTCTCAGGTTGAACTTCGGCTCATGGCGGTGGTGGCCAATGTCCACGGGCTCAAACAAGCCTTTGCCGAAAACAAAGATATTCATGCTTCAACCGCTTCAAGAGTTTTTGGCGTGCCTTTGAGTGAGGTCACACCCAATCAACGCCGCCATGCCAAGGCCATAAATTTTGGTATTATTTACGGCATTTCGCAGTATGGCTTGGCCAAGCAGATTGATGTCTCCACCGAAGAGGCCAAGGCTTATATTGATGCTTATTTTCGTGAAATGCCTGAGATAAAACAGTTTATGGAAGACACCAAAGCCTTTGCTCACAAAAACGGCTATGTCCTAACGCCATTTGGGCGCAAATGCACAGTAAATGGCATAAACGATAAGAATAAGCGTGTTTCCATGAACGCTGAACGTGCGGCCATAAATGCACCGATACAAGGCGGTGCGGCCGATATTATCAAAATGGCAATGAACGCTGTATTTAAAAAATTGCAACAAGGAAATTTCAAAACCAAAATGCTCTTACAAGTGCATGATGAATTGGTGTTTGAAGCACCCGAAGAAGAGGTTACCGCCGTCTCAGAAATGATAAAAGAAACCATGCAAAACGTGGTGAATTATGATGTTCCCTTTATTGCCGAAGTCGGTATCGGCGACAACTGGGCCCAAGCGCATTAATGCGCTCTGGTGGCACAACACTTAATGACTTGCAAAAAGAGCACTCTTAAAATCGGGTCAATTTTGTAGTAAGCCGTAACCAACTCTAAGGTTTCGGGGCGAGAAAGCGGGTCTTGCAAAACAATATCATCTCTGCCATATGCTATTTCGATTGAGCATTTTAACATTCTGGGGCTGTTATCAAGAGAGTCTTTATCCAACCCCTCAAACAAAAAATTGGGCTCAATTTGCAATACTTGGCAAATATCCCACATCCGGCTACCATTAACACGGTTAGCACCCTGCTCATATTTTTGCACTTGTTGAAAGGTTAATCCAAGCTGGTCGGCCAATTCTTGTTGAGAAAGCCCCAACATCAAACGCCGTCTTTTGATTTGCGCTCCGATATGCTTGTCAATGGGGTTTGCAGAGCCGTCAGGCAATCTTCCTCTGTTTGCAGACATAATTTTACACTCCCTATTTGTGGGCAGTGCCGGTCTCAGTCCAACACCGCCGCTTAAGGCTCAATGAAACAAGACAAATTTTCCGTATCAAAGAACCAAATATTTAGGTAAAAAAATCACCTCTAAAAAATTAAAGGTGAGGGGCTCAAAACACAGATAGTAGTGTCGGACTTATTCGACCTCCTCCGAAGAGAAAGCTTATTACATCCACCCCTCAAAAGAGAGAGTGGTATTCCTCCCCGAAGGAGGGCTGGTTTACTATCTGGAGTTTTGAGTCTCCACAAACGGTTACCACCCCGTTTGCAAAAAACATCATAAATTGAGATAAAAAAATTTGCAACCATAAAAAATAGATGATTTAAATCAAAAGGTTTGGAACATTAACGCAAATGAGTGCAAATTTGATTTTTCTCCTCAAGAATGTTTCCTCTTGTCGGGAAACTGGGAATATCCTGAAATTTGCAATACAAAATAAGCCTTAAATCCATCACAAAAAAACCGCTCACGAAGAGCGGCTTTTTTGTGCTTTTTAAGCGGATTAAATATCCAAGTTTACAACGTTTAACGCATTGTCTTGAATAAACTCTTTACGCGGCTCAACCACATCACCCATCAAGGTTGCAAAGGTTTCATCCGCCTCATCCAAATGCTCCATCTTAACTTGCAGCAAAGAGCGAGCCTCTGGGTCAAGGGTTGTTTCCCATAATTGTTCAGGGTTCATTTCGCCCAAACCTTTATAGCGTTGAATGGTGATACCTTTTTTGCCTGAGGCCATAACCGCATCAACAAAGGCCACCGGTCCCGGAATTCTGGTCTCAACACCGTTTTTAGAAACCAAAACCGAAGCCTCTGCAAAGTTCTCAAGGAGCATACTGCGCATTTCGTTCAAAACAACGGCTTCAGGGCTATCCATAACCGAGTTTCCGATAATATGCTCTTCTTTAACGCCTCTCAGTGTTCTGTAAACCGCAAAAGAGCCGTCTTCACGGAATTCTGCTTGCCAGCCTTTGTCATACTCAGCCTCGTGAGAATCAAGCGCAACTGCTAATTTGTTAAGAGATTGCTTAAATTCCTCTTTGTTGGAAAACAAGTTCTTGTCAAACATACCGAGAATTGCCATTTGTTCAATGATTTTCTCAGGTGCTTTCTTGCCCAAAGTTGCAATAAGACTACGAACTTTTCTGGTGTTTTCAACCAAGGCAACCAAGTCCGAACCGCCGATTTGCTCGCCATTTTTCTTTTGCAAAACCGTATCTTCGCAACCACCTCTGATGAGGTAATCTTCCATTTCGCGGTCATCTTTAAGGTAGAGAATAGAGTTACCTCTCTTAGCCTTATACAAAGGCGGCTGAGCGATATAAACATATCCTCTTTCGATTAATTCCGGCATCTGACGATAGAAGAAAGTCAACAACAAAGTTCTGATGTGTGAACCGTCGACATCCGCATCGGTCATAATCACAATCTTGTGATAACGGCACTTATCGGCATTAAAGTCATCGCGTCCGATTCCCGTGCCCAAGGCTGTAATAATGGTACCGATTTCGGCAGAATTAAGCATTTTATCAAATCTGGCGCGTTCAACGTTCAAAATCTTACCTCTTAAGGGCAAAATAGCCTGATTTTTACGATGCCTGCCTTGTTTTGCGGAGCCGCCTGCTGAATCTCCCTCCACGATGAATACTTCGGACAAAGCAGGGTCTTTTTCTTGGCAGTCAGCCAGTTTTCCAGGCAAAGATGAAATATCCATAGCCCCTTTTCTTCTCGTCAAATCGCGAGCCTTGCGCGCAGCTTCACGAGCCGTAGCCGCTTCAACGATTTTTCCGACAATAATTCTGGCATCGCTTGGGTGCTCATCCAACCATTCTTTGAGCTTATCACCAACCACACTCTCAACCACCGGACGAACCTCAGACGAAACCAATTTATCTTTGGTTTGAGAGGAGAATTTCGGATCAGGTGCTTTAACCGACAAAACGCAAGTCAGACCTTCACGCATATCTTCACCGGTGATGGCGTTTTTATCTTTCTTGAGCAAGCCATTTTCAGCGATATAGTTGTTAATCGTGCGGGTCAAAGCACCTCTAAAACCGGCCAAGTGCGTACCGCCGTCTTTTTGCGGAATATTGTTGGTGAAGCAGAGCATGCTTTCGTTATAGGCATTGGTCCATTGCAGAGCGATATCAACTTGAATGTCATCTTTTTCACCGCTAAAGGCGATAACAGATTCATGCAACGGTGCTTTAGATTTGTTGAGGTGCATCACAAAGGCCGTTAAACCGCCCTCATAGTGAAAGTCCACTTCTCTTGGCTCTGCGCCGCGATTATCAATTAATTTGAGGTAAACGCCAGAGTTCAAAAAGGCTTTTTCTCGAATAGCTCTTTCCAAAGTCTCAAAACTAAATTCGATATTTGAGAAAGTCTCTTTAGATGGCAAGAATGTAACTTCCGTACCATGTCTTCCGCCGGATTCGCCCAAAACAGTCAAATGTTGAGTAACGTCACCTCTGGAAAATTTAGCCAAATGCTCTTTTCCTTCACGCCAAATGCGCAAATCAAGCCAATCGGACAAAGCATTAACCACCGACACGCCCACACCGTGCAAACCGCCGGATACTTTGTAAGAGTTATTATCAAATTTACCACCTGAGTGCAGCTCGGTCATAATAACTTCGGCAGCAGACACGCCTTCTTCTTTGTGCATACCGACCGGAATACCACGTCCATTGTCACGAATTGTGGCTGAACCGTCAGGATTAAGAATAACCTCAGTTTTGTCGCAATAACCGGCCAAAGCCTCGTCGATTGCGTTATCCAAAACTTCGTAAATCATGTGATGCAAACCGGAGCCGTCGTCTGTATCGCCGATATACATACCCGGACGTTTTCTAACAGCGTCCAGACCTTTCAAAACCTTAATGGAATCAGCGTTATACTCGGCTTCTTCTTTTTGAATTTCTTCTTTGGTCATTTCACTCATTACAATATCCTTAATTTCGTATAAATTTAGCTGACAAGACTATACACCAAACCCAAAATTTTACCAAGCGATAAATTAAAGATATCAACGGTTCAAAGGATTTTTTTGCATCTTTTGCAACGATTTTTTAACCATTTTGGTTCTAGACAAAATTTTCCACTTATGCTACACTCAAGCTAGTAAGTTTTAAGGAAGAACCCATGAGCGATTTTGACGAATTATACAGCGCTTTTATCCGCACGGCACCTGCCAAAAATGCAATTGCCGAAATCAAACAGCTCCACCCAGAGATTAGCGCCAAAGATGCGGCGCAATCAGCCAAAATTATGGCTGAAATGGCATACAATTTAGGAGATATGGGGTATTTTAATCCAGAAAAACAAGAAGGCGCCGTAAGCAAAAACTGGAACCAAGGTTTCAGACACTTAAATGAGCTTCCGTTGGATGTATTACAAAGCCTGAAAATTTATTCTGAACGATTTGCCGATAAAATTATGCCCTCAGCCTCAAGTGAGAGTGAAGAGGCACTGTATCGTAACATTTTTGCTCAGTCAGCCAAAGCCATGCTGACCTATACACCCGATAAGATTAATGACAAAAAACTTCAAAATGTAATGTTAAAAGCAGCAGAAACCATTACTAATCCTGATAATGGTTTAAGTGTTCGCGATAAGTTTCCGTTATCTATGTCGGCTTTTAGCTCGCTTTATGAAGGAGATTCCAAGAGTTATTTTAACAAACTCAAAATTCTCACCCAAGCCCTACCGAAATTAAAAAATCCACGAGATATTGTAAAATTTGGCGAAGAGATAGACAATGCCTATCAAAATGAGGGCAAAATAGATGATGTAATGGCGCAAGGTTTTGTTAAAAATGTCGTGCCTTTTGCCAATAAGAATGAAAACTTCCAAACCTTAGTTGGGGAGCATGATTGTGAATTTGGCGAATATGGTCTGATGGGATATAATATCCTTCTGCAAACCAGCCGTTGGACGCCTTTAGCCTTAAACAAAGCTTTAGGCGTATTAAAAGAAGTTCCCACTCCGGATATGCAAAAAAGAGAAACCATCAGAACTCAAGCGATTGCTCTAGAAAATGCTGATTTTAGCGGTTTACGAGATTTTATTCATAGTGAAAACATCGGAACCGAGGAACTTGTAAACCATATGTTGGATTACTACCATTCCCATCTTTCTTCGGATGAAAAAGCCAAAACTCAAGCAGCCGAACACATCAAAACTGACTTGAAAAACTTTGGTAATGATGAATTTTTGCCATCTTACTTAGACATAAGCCGTTATGAACAAATTGTTGATCAAGGCACTAATCAAACCGCGGCACAAACCTTAGAAATTATTGCCGCGAATATGGAAAAAGAAAATACGCGTCCGCCCCTCACCGGCGATTTGAGCTTAGATACACTTTCTCAAGATTTTATGCTGGAAGGCTATACCAATACCAAGCAATATGGCGTCTTTTTAAGATTGCTAAATCATAAAATCATTCAAAATATAGAATCTCAGAAAGTTGGTATTTCTCCGCAAATGGTTGATTTATTGCATTGGTGCGACCAAAAAAATGCCAATATTCTCAAAAATCGTGATTTTGAATATCAATGTGGCGACTACAAATCCGATTGGTTTAAGCAAGTAGCTTTATTTGCCGAGCTCACCAATTCAACGGAAGAAAAGTTTAACCTAAAAGGTTTTGAGGCCTATTTCAGTCATATTCCCGAGCAATCATACTTTTTTGACGCGCACAATATTTTGCTCAAACGCCAAAGAAACAATATTTTCAAACTCTTTGCTCACTCAAAAGAGGAGCAACAAAGAGCCACATCTATTTTGCGCAAAAAAAATAAAAATTTGTCTTCCGAAGAGCAAGCTCTTGCCGAAGAACGCTTAGCTAATATGTATGACCAACGTCGCCGTCGAATGGTTTCAGGTAATTTAATAAGTGAAATGTTTAAGCTAAATGATTTCAAAAAGCCATCAACCCGTATGGGTGAAAGACATGCCGAAGATCTAAAACATCTTTATACGGTAGAGCGTCCGATAGAGAAAACCTTACTCAAACTCTTCAAAGCCGGAGGAAAGGGGAAATAATCATGAAAAAGCTGATTTTGGAAACACCGGCAGGAACTCCGCCACATTATAAAATTTGGGCAAAAGAAGCCGCCCAAGAGATGTTATCTATGTTTCCGGAATATAAATCGTCTTTCCAAATTGAGTTTGATGATTGTCACCCCAAAAACAAGAGTGAAATTTCGGTTGCTGAATATACGGCGCTGCCTAATGATGAATTAAAATCAAAATATTTTAAACTTCCCAATGGCAGATATTTGGTTCCTTATGCCTCAGAGGCTTGGTTTTTGGCTGTGGCTTCAGAGCAAAATAAAGCCAAAGGAATTAACGCGGTGGATATGGAGCACTATGCCCGCCTCAAGGCCGAAAAGATGGTGCGTGAAAATTCGCAGGATTTGGTTGTAACTTTGCTTAACCAAACCATAGAACCGAAATTTTACGGCTATGGCATAGAAAAACTCAATTCTGTCCTCTCGCTTGAAAATTGCACCGATAAAGAATTGTTTATCACCATTTTTATTCACGAATTCGGACACATTCTGAACGCTACTCACGCCACTCGTTCGCATATTAAAGAAGATCCTGATTTAGGTGTCCACTGCACCAATAACAAATGTATCATGGGAGAAAGCGGCTTTATCGGACTAACTCAGGAGCGATTAGACCGCAAGCAAAGGGGGCAGCCACCTTTTTGTGATGAATGTATTGCCTCCATGCGTGAAACTTTGGAAAATATGCCGGGCTTGGTCAAAGCGGTTACCATTTCACACCAAAACAACCTGCCTGTTTTGCCGCATAATAACGATAATTGGAAGGACGGTTGGCGTCAGCACCTTAAAGCCGTGGCTGCTAGAGAGAATGCAACCTATAATGAAGACCTTGATAACAAGAACTTTGTTGCCGACATTACTCATGCCGATGGTTCAAAACTCAATATTGAGGCCAATAACGAATATAACCTCTCTCTAGGTGCGCAAAATGCCAACGGTGAAGATGATATTCCGTCAATTAAGGACTTTAGTAATATTGTCGCCAAAGCTGTTAAGGATAATTGTCAGATAGAATTTGCCAATATAGAAGATGATGAGTTCAAAGCTCGTTTACTGATTGCTTGTTTGGAATCTTCTCCGCGGGTCAAAACCAAGGGAGCTCCGCATATTTCTAAAGAATTTTTGCAAAACTTAGACGCCAAAACCAAAACGCGTTTACAAAGAGCTCTTGGCCCACAAAATTCTAATCAAGGAAACAACCGTCCGACCAATCCCAGAGGTCGTCAAACACGCCCAAATAACTTGCCTCGAGGAAGAGGCAGAAGCTAGAATTTGAGCTTATAACCGCCGTTTTCGGTAATGATGAGTTGAGCATCTACATCATCATGCTCCACCTTTTGTCTGAGGCGGTAAATATGCGTTTCAATTGTATGGGTTGAAACTTCGGCATTATAATCCCACACATCTTGTAACAAATCGGTTTTGCTGACGATTTTATCTTTTGCTTTGTAAAGATATTTAATCACCGCCACTTCTTTTTCGGTGAGTTTGATGAGCTCATTATTGCGCAGGTTCAAAATCTCTTTAGCTAAAGGATGAAGCTCATAGTTATTAAATGTCAAATAAGCATCACTGCTGTTTTCAAACTTGTTAATACAAGAGCGTAAATTGTTCAAAAACTCATTGAGACGGAAAGGTTTTTCAACCAAAAACACCAAATCACCACTTTCGGTTAAACCGTCAACATTTTTTTCCAGCAACACGATTGGTGATTTTACATGTTTTTCTCGCAAACGAGGCAAAAGCTCTCTCTTTTCATCTAAGATATAAATATCATAGGACGCATCATCATCTTCTCTTTCAATAGAAAATTCGGGAGCATAGAGGTGAATCTGCCCGCATAAATCTTCGGCAAATCCTTCATTGTCAGATAAAAACAAGATACTAGGCATTACATCTCTCCTGCTTAAAAGTGCAAACCGACACCGGCCACAACGCTGTAACCTTTGTTGTTATTTTCAATATCTTTATTTGCGCCTCTAAAGTTGACTTGCGCCCCGATTAAGTACAAATCAACATATTTGTTGAATTGGTATTGTTGCGACAGCATAAAAATATCATCTTGGTTATCGGTATTTTCAGCCTCGCTGTGCAAATATGATAAAGCCACGCTGTAAGGCCCGATTTCATATCCGATTCCAATATCCCATGCCTGTCCCTCACGGTAGTTATCAAACAAATCGGGCAGTCTCGGGTTATTTGAGACTTCCGTAATCGAATAGTCTCCGCCGTCCACATAAGATTTACGATAACTAGCCCCAAGTGTCCAACCGCCTTTATAAAAACTCAAACCGGCTGAAAACTCTTTATCATCTTGGTGAAAAATACCATAACCCAACGCGGCCGACATATCCGCAAACCCGAGGTCTTGTTCGGTATATAAAGAAAAGACATAGGCGGAATCATCTTCATATCTGGCAAATTTATTGACCAATCCGCGGCGGTCATAACTATCCGGCGCATACGAAAAACCAAACATCGTGTTGTAAATTTCAGGAGTGATGTAAGTGATTTTCGGAGCAACACCATCCGTGTTAATAGAGGTAGAATTGAGCGTCTGAAAACTTGTCGTGTGCTTATCTCTAATCCAGTTTGGATTCGTCATAAAGTTAACAATATCGGAATCATTAACCCCCATGGCACCCACGCGCGGAGCTCCCACTTGAAATTGATAGGCCGCGTTATAGGTTTCACCCAACATAATCCGCCCGAACACATCATCATAAATTGCGTATAACTCTTGCCCCCAGTTGCCGTTGTTATAATTATACATATCGCGGTTAATTCCGGCATTAAGGTCGGCATAAAGCCCGAGTTTGCGCACGTCATTAAACTCTTTTTCCCAGCCCAGATTAAGGCTAAGGTTGTAAATGGTTTTGTCTCTGGGCGAATTATGCTTGTAGCGGTTTGAGGGCATAATATAGCCATACAAGGCATCGATTCTTCCCTCATAAATAAATTGTGATTCTTCAGCTTTTGCTTGAGAGGCATTCAAGGCAAGCATGGCAAAACAAAATATTGAAAACTTAAATTTCATCAACTCTGACCTTTTTTATGTTTATCAAGAGTGTAAAGAGAGTTTTTTCTTAGGTCAATCACAATTATAAAAGGAAGTTATTTTTTTATTTCCACAATCACCGGAACGTGGTCAGATGGTCTTTCTTGCTCTCTCATAAATTTGCAAATTTTAACCGAGACGATTCTATCCTTTAAGCAAGGTGAAACCCAAATATGGTCAAGCCTACGCCCTTTATTGTTTGTCTGCCAATTAGGGTTTCGATAACTCCACCAAGTAAATATTTTTTCAGGTTCGGGATGAAAAAAACGTACGGTATCTACAAAATCTAAAGAATTTTGCAAGCGGTTTAAGCGAGAGACTTCTACCGGTGTATGCGAAACGATTTTGAGCATTTGCTTATGATTCCAAACATCGTTTTCTAAAGGAGCCACGTTAAAATCGCCGCAAACAATCATTTTTCTTTTAGCATAATCGTCTTTGTGTGTTTCCCAATATTCAGCCACATCGTCCATAAAGGTCAGTTTGTGTGCAAAAGAAATATTTTCAATCGGGTCGGGAATGTCGCCACCGGCGGGAATATAGATATTGTTAATTTCCAAATCATCAAACACGCGGGCAATAATATGTCTGGCATCGCTTTTGCCTACCCAATCTTTTTGCTCGATTCCTTCCAAATGTGTCTTGGATAAAATAGCCACGCCGTTGTAGCCGGGCATACTGTACAGAGCAATATTTTTATACCCCAAAGCCTCAATTTCCTCAAACGGAAAATCTTCTCTTTTGGCCTTAACTTCTTGAATGCAAATAATATCGGGATTTTCTTTTTCAACCAAAACCTTTAACAATTCCAAACGAATGCGAATGGAATTTACGTTCCAGGTTGCGAGCTTGAAAGTCTTTTCCGAAGCCATAATTAACGGCGTCCTTTTTTATAGCTTTTGGGACCTTTATTTTCTTTTTTGAACTTGAACAAAGAGCTGTCTAAATCCACGTCTTTTTGCGCGTTATAAAGAGATACCGTTACCTCCACGCTTTGCGGGTCAACAATACTCCATTGTTTGAGCTCAAACGGATTGTTGTTAAAAGTCAGAGAAATCGGACCGATATCTTCTTTTTCCTGATATTGCACTTTTATTTTTGTAATTCCGGCATCTTGATAATAGTCAATTACTTTGAAAGCTTTTCCGTCGAGTTTCACATCATTTGCCAAAATCAAACTCGCCGGAATATCATCATAATCAATATTGGTAACTTGGTCTAATTCTTTATCATGATAGACGATATAATCCCCGTCACCAATGATATTCACATCAACCGGTGGATTATACTCCATACGGATTTTGTTTGGTTTTTGAATATATAATTTTCCCTCTGCGGTATTACCATTGCTGGCAGTTTGTACAAAGGAGGCCTGCATGGTTTTGATGTTATTAAGATAGTTTTCAATTTGTTTTAAGTTTTCTTGTTTTTGCGCCAACACCGGATGAGCACTCAAGAGCAAAACAGCGCAACAAGCCGCCCAAATTGATATTTTCATTTTGCCGTTCCTTATTCTAAAACACAAACATCAATTAATATAATCAATAATCAGAAATAGTCTAATAAAAAAATCTCCCCGACTGAAAAGTTGAGGAGATTTTTCAATTTAAGGAATAGGCTTATTTATTGCAACTTTCTTTTTTTGTAGAAGCAGATTTTGTGGAGTTAGAAGAGCTAGAAGAATTTGAGTTGCTTGAAGCAGATTTAGTAGTTTTGGTATTGTTATTATTGCAATTACAAGACATGTTTTTTCTCCTTAAAGGTTATGATTGAACCATAATTGGTCTCTGAAGATGTAATATGTTATGTGAGAAAAAACAGGTTTTATAGACTTATTATTAAATTTATCCGTTACGAGCGCGAAAGATTCCGTTTTCATAACCCTGAATTTCAGGAAATTCTTCGGCTAATTCCAAGCGTTTAAGCGCCAGAGCGACATATTCTTTTTCTCTCTCAATAGCAATAAAGTTTCGTTTGAGTTTTTTTGCGGTAACGGCGGTGGTTCCCGAGCCGACAAACGGGTCAAACACCACATCACCCTCATTGCTTGAGGCCAAAATAAGTTTTGCAATCAGCTTTTCAGGCTTTTGTGTGGGGTGAGGGGTGTTTTCCGGCATTGACCAGAAGGGAATTGATATATCTGTCCAAATATTTGAAGGAGCCGTTAAACGGTATCTTTCATCATCGTTCTGCACCCAATCTTTTGGCAAACCGGATTTATCCCGATAAGGAGCAATCACCTTACGTTGGATTTTAACATTATCCAAATTAAACGTATAATCTTTTCCTTTGGTGAAGAACCAAATATCTTCCAAGCAATTTTTCCAGTTGTTGGAGGCTCCTCTGCCTTTTTCTCTTTCCCAAGAAATTCGGTTTTGCAACAAAAAATATTTTCCTGCAACTTCCGGTATGGCAATAGAGGTTTTCCAGTCGGCACAAATATAAATCGAGGCATTATCTTTAAGAAGCCGAACCGTCTTAGATAACCAAGAATCCAACCACTCTTTATAAGAATTCAGCCCCATTTCTTTGAAAACGGATTTCCCAAAGTTTTTAGTCAGATTATATGGCGGGTCAACAATCATCAAATCCACTGAATTATCAGGCAACAAATCAATCGCCTTAAAAGCATCTTGCCAAATAATTTGATTTAGGACTTCATGAAGGCTAGCTAGTCTTTTGAGTTTAACGGCTTGCGCGGCGTAAGTTTGAGTTTGCGCCCTATTGAGCTCCAAAGTTTTATTACGGGGAGCTTTGGTTTTCATTGACTTATTCTTCGCCGAACTTACTGTTAACCAATAATGTTAAAGCATCCAGAGCTTCTTTTGCCTGATTTCCCGAGCAGTTAACTTTAATGGTTGTGCCTTTGGCCGCAGCCAACATCATCAATCCCATAATTGAGCAACCGCTTACGGTTTGGCCGATTCTCTCCACGGTTACATCAGCATCCAAATCTTCAATAGCTTTCACAAAAGCGGCGGCCGCTCTGGCATGTAAACCTTTTTTGTTTTGAATTTCTAAGGTTGCGGATAAAGTTTCATCAGCCATGACTTACATTCCCAATAATTTAGAGGCTACATTAATATATTTTTTGCCGGCATCTTGAGCGCCTTCAACGGCTTCTTTTAAGGACTTATCTTTGCGCAAAGAAGCAAGTTTAATCAGCATCGGCAAGTTAATACCGGCAATGATTTCCACCTTTGCTCTGTCCATAATAGAGATTGCCAAGTTAGAAGGTGTTCCGCCAAACATATCTGTTAAAACAATTGTTCCGTCGCCGGAATTGACGCTTTCAGCCTTTGAGAGGATTTCATTTCTTCTCATTTCCATATCGTCTTCCGGACCAATACAAACAGCCTCAACTTGTTCTTGCTTTCCGACCACATGTTGCATGGCCGAAATAAATTCCAAGGCAAGATTTCCATGGGTAACTAAAACTAAACCAATCATATTTTTTCCTTAACTATTTATCACCGCAAGACCAAATTTTAACGGCGCCAAAAGAGTTAATAACATCTTCTCTGCTCTTGGCACGAACCAATTCGTCAGCACGGGTTTGTTTGCCCTTAAAGGTAATTTCTTCAACATTTTCAACCGGAACACCGTATGTGCGTTCAACCATTTTACCCTGTAATTCCACAATCATCACAAACTCAGCTTCAGCCAAAGGACCTTTGGTTTCTTCATCAATATTGTCGAGCTTAACGGCTAAGCGGTCATCTCTTTTGAGCAAAGCGGTTTTTTTGCCGTCAAATTCGAGAACCGGATTAACCGGAGCGCCTTCTCTGGCATCAATAAAAATTGCCAGTTCGCCGAATTTGTTTTCAATGATTTCATAAAAATCTTGTTTTTCAATCAGAGTGTAATATTGGTTTTCCATGGTATTTATCCTATTAAAAGCGCTTTAATATCTTAAAGCCTACATTGCAAACATAATATTACAATAACCCGAATGTGTCAATTTTGAGTTAATAAGCGGGAGTTTTTATTATTTACATCTCAATAATCGAGTTGTTTTTGACTTGCCAAAACTGTGCTTCATCTTTAAGGGAGGTAAATAAATTAGGATTTGTTGAGGTAATCCATGCTTGCACTCTCAAATCACGAATTTTTTCAAGCAAAGCCTCACGTTTTATGTCATCAAGATGTGCCACAACCTCATCAAGCAACAATACGGGAGCAAATCCTTTGTCCAAGGTTTGGCACTTGGTTTGTGCTAAAATAATGCTGATAAGCAAAGACTTTTGCTCTCCGGTTGAGCAAAGTTCGGCCGGCATTCTTTTCTTCTTGAAATAAACCTTAAAATCTGTTCGATTAACGCCGTCAACAAAGTCATTATATAGAACATTTCGCCTTTGTGCTTTTAGGTTGGCGCAATAAGCTTCTTCGGCATCAAGCGCCGGCATTTTATCCAACATTTTTTCAACCATGCCGTCTAGCTCAAGCAAAACATTAGGGAACACATCATCTGGCTCATGTTCAATAAAAGTGTTGAGCTTAGCAATTTGTTCACGTCTTGCCGCGGCTATTGCCACACCTAGTCCGGCCATTTCTTCTTCTAAAGAGCTCAGCCAAAAGTTATCGTGTTGCCCGCTTTTTAGGAGCTGATACCACTGTTTATACAAATGCTCAAAGTTTGATGTGCGTTTTGCATGTTCCACATCAAAAGCATAAACCAATCGGTCCAAAAAACTTCTTCTGGGTTGTGAACCGCCACGAAACAGCCTGTCCATTTGCGGGGTTAGCCAAATAGCAGAAATATAACGCCCTAAATCAGCTTGAGAGTTTGTTTTAATGCCATCTATTTTAACGATTCTTCGGTCAAAGCTCCGTGTGTCGTCATCATCGTCACGAATGGATTTTTCAACAGCCGTCCCGATTTCGATATCATCATCATTATTGCGAACGGTTGCCGATACGGCCCAGCTGGTATTGCTGATAGCGGTGGGAGCATATTCATCATCAACCAAGCAAGGGCTAATACGTCTAATATCGGAGAGTTTTGCACTCCGCATGCCTCTTCCCGGTGTTAAAAAAGAGATAGCTTCCAAAATATTTGTTTTGCCGACACCGTTATCACCGGTAATAACAATCGGTGCTAGGTCTGCGTTAATGCGTAAATGCGCATAGTTTCTGAAATCAGTTAAAGTCAGGCGGGTAACACCTGACTTTATCTGATTAGCAAAACTTAATATTTCGGCAGTATTGTCCAACTTACACTCTCATCGGCATCAAAACATAGATTGCGCTTGAATCTGAAGTGTCATGGATAACAGACGGAGAAGAGCCGTCCGCAAAACTGATACGAACACTCTCGCCTTTAACTTCAGCCAAAATATCCAACAAATAGCGGAAGTTATAGCCGATTTCCAGAGCTTCACTGTCATATTTAGCTTCGATTTCTTCTTGAGCGCTGCCAAGATCAGGACTTGAAGTTGTGATTGTGACGTGGTTTTTAGCTGTCAACATTTTGATGGCGCGTGTTCTTTCTGCCACAACAGATACACGGTCAACGGCAGCGGCCAAATCTTTAACACCCAATTCCAAAACTTTGTCATTATCAGTCGGAATAACGCGTTCATAATCAGGATAAGTTCCGTCAATGAGTTTTGATGTTAAGGTAATATCTTCCATAGTGAAACGAATTTTGTTTTCAGACAAAGCAATCGCAATTTCTTCAGCGCTTGTATCATCTAACAATTTACGAATTTCACCAACAGTCTTTCTCGGAATAATAACGCCGACCATATTTTCAGCGCCTTTCGGCAAAGGAGATTCAACGCAAGCCAAGCGGTGACCGTCAGTTGCAACCACGCGCAAAACCTTCGCTTCGCCTTCGTTTTTTGCGTGCATATAAACACCGTTCAGATAATATCTGGTTTCTTCGGTTGAAACGGCAAATTTTGTGCGGTCGATAACATCTTTTAATTCTTCTTTTGCCATAACAAAGTTTGTTGGCAATTTATCACCGGAAATAACCGGAAAATCTTCAACCCCGATGCAAGACAAAGAGAACTTAGACTTGCCTGAAGCAATTGTTAATTGTCCTTTTTCATCAGGGAAGGTAAGTTCAACATCAGAACCATCAGATAATTTTCTGACGATATCATAGAGCATGTGTGCCGGAGCGGTTGTTGCACCGACTTCTGATGTCTTAGCATCAACAATTTCCGTAATTTCGGTATCCATATCGGTAGCCTTAAAGCTGATACCGTCTTCCATAGCTTCGATTCGCACGTTAGAAAGAACGGGAATCGTGTTTCTTTTTTCCACGATACTTTGGACGTGGCTTAAAGATTTGAGCAAATTTGCGCGTTCGATAGTAAATTTCATTTTCATCACCAAAATTTTAGTTTCTATTAGCTCAATTTTAGCACATTGCACCAAAAGCATAATAAAAAACACTGCTTATCAACAGTTTTTTGTAATCGATTCGGTAAAAGAAAACCCCGTAATTTAATTACGAGGTTTTCTCATTGTGTTTTTATTTTAAGAAAGAGGATTAAGCCTCTAAAGAGCGTCTTAAAGCATCAACATTTTCTGCCAAAGAAGCATCTTCCAAAATCAACTCCTCAACCTTGCGAACGGCATGCATAACAGTTGTATGATCTCTGTCAAACTTGCGTCCGATTTCAGGTAAAGAGCGAGAAGTTAATTGCTTAGCCAAATACATTGCAATTTGTCTTGGACGAGCAACCGTACGAGCTCTGCGAGAAGATTGCATTTCTTTAACTGAGATATTGAAGTGCTCAGCGACTTTCTTTTGAATTTCATCAATTGTTGTGCGTTTATCAAAAGAGCGAAGCATATCTTTCAAAACATCTTGTGTCATATCTAAAGTAATTTCTTTGTCAGACAAGAGTTGAGAGTGAGCGATAACTCTGCGTAAAGCTCCTTCCAATTCACGAATATTTGAAGTAATTTTTTGAGCCAAAAATTCAGCAACTTTTTGCGGTAATTCGATACCCAATTGACGAGCTTTGTTCTCTAAAATACCCATTCTCAAATCAAAGTCGGTTGGGTGAATATCGGCAACCAAGCCGCAGCCGAGACGAGATTTCAAACGAGCCTCGATTCCTTCCAAATCAGAAGGAGATTTGTCGGCAGAAATAATGATTTGACGACCTTCTTCAATCAAAGAATTGAAAGTATAGAAGAACTCTTCTTGAGTGGTATCTTTACCGCCCATAAATTGAACGTCATCAACCATCAAAACATCAACGGAACGGAATTGTTCTTTGAAGGCTGTTGTATCTTTGTAGCGCAAAGCGCGAACAAATTTATACATAAACTTTTCAGCAGAGAGATAAACGATATTTCTGGTTGGGTCTTGTTGTTTAATATGCCAAGCGATTGCGTGCATTAAGTGAGTTTTACCCAAGCCAACGCCTGAATATAAGAACAACGGGTTAAAGGAAACGTTTCTGGATTCGGCAACTTTTCTTGCTGCGGCATAAGCAAATTCATTTGTTTTACCGACAACAAAATTGTCAAAAGTATATTGCGGATTCAAAGGCACAGACAAAGATTGTTGTGAATCACCGCTGAGTTGAAAATCATTACTATTTGCCAAAACGGAATTGATACCGCTTTGGTAAATGTTTGAAGGAGAAGGACTTGAAGAAATTTTCTTCAATAAGGAGCGGCAGGAAGGATTGTAAAGACCTTTAGCTTCGTCCTGCATAGCTTGAACCACAAAATTAACGCTTTTAATGGCGGGATTTTTCTTTTCCCAAATTTTGTGGATTCTGTCGGAGTAGTGGGTGATAACCCAGTTACGCATAAAGCGTGTCGGCACACAAATATTCATTACACCGTCAGAAAAAGAACCCGGAGTAAGTGGTTTTAACCAACTGTCAAAAGCGGTTTCACCAACTTCATTTTTTAATTGGCTGCAAATCTGTCCCCATTGGTCTTGAACAGAATTGTTTATTATAGTAGCTTCGTCAGCCATTTTATCTCCCCATCTAAAAAATAAGTTTCAAACTAATAGACTTTGTAGAACAACTCGGCTTTCCCCAAAACCTCAAACATCATTTACAAAATCAAATTTCAACTTTCGTTCTTTACCTAAAATAATATTATCTCATTCCTTCTGTAAAAGCCCTCAAAAATCCATTAGTGTTATCCCCATAATCACATCATAAATTTTTGATAAGAAATCTCTTAAGGAGGTTTAAGAGAAAGAATTTTAGAAAAGATTCGAAAATTAAAATTTACGAGGTACTTCTCTAAAGTGATTCGGATACTAGCCTCTCTCAAAAATAATTACAACAGAACATTTTAAGAACATTGCAATTAATTTTCTTGACACGGGATTCTTATCAGAGTCGT